>JBBJME010000052.1:0-35332 GCA_037719765.1 Planctomycetaceae bacterium | reverse complement strand
ATCCATGCCGGATGGCCATCGACAAAACCAGCCTGGTGCGTGACAAAATCCAGAGCCGTCAGCCGACGTTCCGGCAACCAGCGGCCATTCACGACCAGGACTTTGCCGCTGCGAATCCAGTCGAGATTATTGACCGTGAGGGCAGGCTGTTCTTCCGAATAGGCATCCACCAGCCAAGGTCTGATCCAGCCGCCGAATTCCGCGTCCGGAAACCAGCGTTGCAGCCTTCGGCGGAGTGAATCGCGACCGCAGACCAGTTCAAACACCGGTCGCACCAGAGCAATCGGCGTCAGGTCTTCAGCATGTAAGTCTTCAAAAAGCAATATCCGCATGATCTGCATTCCATCCGTGTTGATGCATCAGCGTCACGAGCATTACCGAGACAAATACAACAGGATCAAGTACAGCACGACGAGCGCGGCGATGGTTTTTGCGAACATCAGCACGGCAGATCGCACGATTTTTTCAGGCAATTCAAAGCGACTGGCGCAGTAGACAAGTGAGATGCCAGCGGTGAGCGGAATGGCATAAACGGCGGCGAGTTGCATAGATTTCATCCGAAAACTTGTGGCAATCTGTGGTACTTTCGACCGCAACTGCGTCGAGATCGCTGGGACAGTTCGGTCAGTTCATCTTCTTCGCTGGAGCCGGTTCATCGTCATCGGGAGTTTCTTCTTCGTCGCCATAGCCGTAAGCCGGACCTTCGGCGGCATCCCAGATCGCCAAAAGATTGAGCAGACCGGCGATCCAGGTGAAGACGGACCCGATATCGAAATTCTGACTCAACGCGCCGTTCAATCGATCCAGTTCCAGCGTATCACGTGGTGCCTGAAACCAATCGACAAAACTTCTGGAGACGCTTCCTTCCAGTCGAAAGCGAACTTCACGCCCTTCGTCGTCCTGTCCAGCCACATCACATCGAACTTCGCGCCGCGGAGATCCGAAGACCTCACGCCCGAGCTGAATATTGCCTGCCAGTGGGAGTTCTTGTCGTGACCCGTCCGCGAGTACGGCGTGCAGAGTCCCTGTCACGACCTCACTGCCCTGTGCGTTCGCCGGAATCAGTTCAATCGTACCTGTGACGATTTCAGATGTTCGGTCCCCGAAACCACGTGACAGAAGTCCCTGAAAGTCACTTTCGATCGGCCCGTCAATCCAGTTGATTTTTGCGTCGACGTTTCGAATCCGCATTTCCTGAATGATCGCGGGCCATGCCGGCGCACCGACAAGCACCTGAGCGGCATATCCGAATGAAAACTTCATGCGCGGCGAAGAAGCCTGAAGCTGAGCCGTTGGGGCCGTTCCTTCAGACCGATAGATCAGTTGACTGTAGACAGGCTGGCCACCTCCCAGAATCATTCCCCAGACGAAAATCGTAAGGATGCAGACGGAGTAGATCGTCGCTTTGAATCGTCTTCCCTGATACCAATGCCCGGCCCCGGGAATGGCAAACGCCAGCAAGGCCGCAACCCCAGGGTTTCGTAATCGTACTCTTGGGTCTTTCATGAACTGTCCTGCCTGCCCTTTTTTCTGCTGGCACGGTCTTGATTGAACATTTTACCTGCGGTTGCCGACCAGATGTTCAATCCAAACCACGCCGAAAATCCTGGTCTGCGAGTCCGGGCGAAACGTGTGATCTACAAATCACGGCCTCTTATTCCAGGTCGCAGCCAGAATCGTAGCAGGATGCCGAATGCGTGTCAGCACAGTTCCCGACTTCCCAAGGCGATTGCCTGTTATGTGTCACAATTGCCACTTTTTGAGTATCATCCCCGTGCAGTGCAGCGAACAACAGGGATTCCTAGTGCTCTGTCAGCTTGGAAAAGGGGTCAGGAACCAATAGCCAAATGGCCCAAAGGGTGCTCCGCACTATTGGTTCCTGACCCCTTTTCCCGCCAACAGATATTCCGCGTGATCTGAGTCGAATTGCCCCATGTCTTCCATCTATCTCGACAATAACGCGACGACGCCATTATTCCCCGAAGTCATGCACTGCATGACTGACGCATGGGCCACGGCGTTTGCAAATCCCGGAAGTCAGCATTCCTACGGTCGAGAGGCTCGCCGGGTCCTTGAAGACGGTCGTGAATCGATCGCAGAAATCCTGAATGCGGACGCCTCCGAAGTCATCTTCACGAGCGGTGGCACCGAATCGATCAACATGGCGATTCATGGCTTTACGTTTGGTCGAATCGGGACAATCGCAATCACGGCGGGAGAGCATCCGGCAACGCTCATGGCATGTGAACGAGCCCGTCAGAATGGCTGGCAGATTGCCACGATTCCTGTGGACGAGCAGGGGCGGCTTGATGAAGCGCGGTTACCGACATTGCCATGGAAAGACATCAAACTGGTCTGTGTGATTCTGGCTCATAACGAAACCGGTGTCATCCAGAATGTTTCGCGACTTGCGACGCTCTGTCGGCAAAACGGTGCGGCATTATTGCTCGATGCGGTGCAGGCCGTGGGAAAGATACCTGTCGATTTTCAAAATCTGGGTGCCACTGCAATGGCCTTTGGTGCGCATAAATTTCACGGCCCGCGCGGAATTGGCGGCCTGCTGTTGAAACGTGGCGTCAAGCTGCCTCCGTTGCTCGAAGGCGGGCATCAGGAAAACGGCCGCCGCGCGGGCACGGAACCAGTCCCGTTGATTGCCGGCATGACGAAGGCGTTACAAATCTGGGCAGCCGATTCACAAAATCGCTCGGACAGGATCCGCACACTTCGAGATCAATTGCAGGAGGAACTCATCCGACGATGCAGTCCGGTTGTTGTGCATAGTACGAACGCCGATCGACTGATGAATACGCTGAGTATTGCATTTCCAGAATCCCGGGAGAAGCGATTTTGGTCAATCTGCATCTGGCGGGAGTTGCCTGTTCGCTCGGCAGCACCTGCGCCAGCGGTTCCGCGCAAGCAGCACCGTCTTTGCTGGCCATGGGCATCGATCCGGAAGTCTGCAAGTCGTCTGTGCGTTTTTCACTGGCAATACAGAATTCCGCTGAGGAAATCACAGAGGCAGCGAAGCGTATTGCGGCCGTGGTGGCGAGAATTCGTGGTGGAAATTAAGTAAGGGTTTTCGACATGACGTCAGCAACACGCCGATGCTTCTTTCTGTCCTTGCTTTGCTGCCTGTTCGCCAGTCCGGCAACTGCGCAAGAGGACGGCGATCGTGATTCACAGCTCAACGATCAGCAGTTGCGCGATGGAGTCAAAAAAGCCCTGGCCCGCGGCTGTGATTTTTTAAAGCGGACTCAGGAAGCGGATGGATCGTGGTCCGCTCAGGGCGGTACGCTGTTAAAGTTCCGCGATGGATTCACGTCGCTGGCGATCATGGCCCAGATCAACAGCGATGTGCCCGTGGATTCGGGTGAAGTTCAGCGAGGACTGGACTATCTGAGACGCCGACCGATCGGTGGATCGGACGGCATTACGGGAGTCTACGAAACGTCACTGATCATCATGGCCCTGTGTGCCGCAGAACAATACGATCGTGACCTGCCACGAATTCAGCTTCTGTCCACCGCGCTGGAGAACGCTCAGATCCGCAACGGAGAAACAGCCGGACTCTGGAATTACAATCTGTCCGGCGGAGGCGGCGGCGATACCAGTAACGGTCAATATGCAGTCCTCGCCCTGCGCGATGCGGCCTACGCCGGAGCATCCGTCTCCCGCAAGACATGGGAACGCATCCACGAATTCTGGACGACGGCTCAGAATCAGGATGGGGGCTGGGGTTACAATTCCAGCCAGCCAGCATCACGAGGCAGCTTGACGGTTGCCGGATTATCCACCGTCGGCATTACGACGCGCATGCTTCAGGATGACAGTAACGTCGGAGCGGATGGGCGACCGGACTGCTGCTGGACGCCGCCACCGAATCTGGCAATGGAAAATGGTCGTCAGTGGATGGCCCGAAATTTTTCCGTCACCACAAATCCCGCATACGACAACTGGTATTACTATTATCTCTACGGTCTGGAGCGCGCTGGCCGTATGAGTGGCGTCCGGTTTTTCGGTAACTACGACTGGTATCGCCGCGGCGCGCAGGTCCTGGTCGCGGCACAATTACCGGCTGGCGAATGGAAGTCGCCGGATGTCAATGAACGGGATCCGGTACTCAACACGGCGATGGCCCTGTTGTTCCTGTCGAAAGGGCTTTCGCGTGTCGTCGTCCATAAGCTTGACTATAACTCACCCAACGGCGAGACGCTTGAACGCGGCGAATGGAATCGGCATCCACAGGACGTCGTGAATCTGGTCGATCTGATCGACGGACTTCCGAAGTGGCCGCCACGACTCATCAGTCAGGTCGTGACACTCAGCCGGTTGAAACAGGAAACCGCCGTGCTGGAACTCAATCAGGCACCTGTGCTCTTTCTTTCCGGACGTGAGGCACCCATCCTGACTGACGAGCAGGTCGGCTGGTTGCGGGACTACATTGATGCCGGCGGCTTCATTTTTGCGAGTGGAAACTGCGATGGGAAAGGGTTTGACGCCGGGTTTCGTGAACTGATTAAACGCATGTTTCCGCAGGGAGATGCGTCATTGCAGCGTCTGCTGGGCGATCACCCCGTTTATCGCAGCGAGTATCTGCTGAACTCCGAACAGATGGAGCTGTGGGGCGTCGATTTTGGTTGTCGCACATCCATTATCTATTCACCGGATGACATCGGATGTCTGTGGCAGAAATGGATGAAGCATGAGCCGCCGAATCGGAATGCCGGTCTGAGTCAGCAGATTATTCGCGGGACGCGGATCGGTGTGAATGTGATTGCTTATGCAACCGGTCGCGAACCACCGGAAAAGCTGGATGATGTCATTGTGCGACGTAAGGATGCCGCGGCCACGGTTGAACGAGGTTTGCTGCAGATCGGCAAACTGCGTCATAACGGCGGATGGGATACGGCACCGAAAGCGATTAAGAATCTGCTCGTCGCACTGAACGAAACAGTCGGCGTGGCAGCATCGACTCAGTCCGAAGCCATACCGATCACGCTGGAGGAGATGTCGCGGTTTCCGCTGGTCTACATGCACGGACGGCATCGTTTTCAATTGCAGTCAGCGCAACACGACGCGCTGCGTGACTACCTGAATCGTGGCGGCGTGTTACTTGCAGATGCGTGCTGCGGCTCCGGTAATTTTGATCGGGGCTTTCGCGATCTGGTGAAGCAGCTCTATCCGGAGAAGGAGCTGGTTCAGATCCCGGCGGAGCATGAGTTGTTTACAGAGGCCGTCGGCCATGAAATCAAACAGGTTCGCCGCCGCCGACTTGTCCCTTCGCAGAAAGATGCCACGCTCGAGATCAAGGTGGAAATTGGCCCGCCGTTTCTGGAAGGCATCGAAATTGAGGGACGCTTCGCCATCATCTACAGTCGCTATGACATCAGTTGCGCTCTGGAACATCAGGCATCACTGTCATGCGATGGCTATGTCGAAGAGGACGCAGCGAAACTGGCAATCAATGCGGTGCTGTACGCAATGCTGCAGAGTTTCAGCAGTGAGTAGTGGTTAGATACCTTGGACATTTTTGTCCGAGTCCTCGCCAAAAGGCGTTCCGCAGGCGTAGGATTCCAGATTTGCAGGAAACTTCGTTTCGACAGCCTTGCATGGCAAACCGACGGACAGGAATGTCCATCCTACATACGAACACTTTTGCCCACATACTGGTCATTGCAACATTATGCTGAGCCCTGCCGAATCTGTCGGACTGTATGGAACGACTCTGGACAACCGTGTGCGGAAAGCGCTGCAGCGCGTCGGCGATGGAACGTTGGCAAGGATCGCTGATCGACTGCGAATCGATGCGCAGGCCAATGCCGTCGTTTACGAACGCGACGGCGTGGAAGAACCCGTCCGGATCATGCTGCGACCGCTGCTGGCCATGCCGGAACAGCTGAGCTACGTCGATCATGTCTGCATGAAACTCGCCGAAGCGCTCAAGCGTCTGCCTGCCCTGTATCTGGAAGACGAACAGGTTCGCCGGATTCTCGCCATCACTCCGGCAGAAGACCAGTGGCTGCGGGATATCTGGACTTCGGATCATCAGCATCTGAATCCGCTGTACGGACGTCTCGACGCGGTCTGCGACTTTACGAGTGCCGGATGGCAGGAATCGCTGCTGTTTCTGGAACCCAATCTTTCCGGAGTCGGCGGCATTCACTATGCACCGCTGGCCGAACAACTGGTGATGCGTGATGTCGTGCCGACCTTGCTGGCCCAGGATCCTGAACTGGATATTGAGCTGCCTCGCGATCAGCGTGAACTCTTCCTGCAGGTCCTGATCGATCATGCGCGTGCCATTGGACGAAACAACTTCCGTCTGTGTCTGGTTGAACCAAAATATACGCATGACGGTCCGAACGAACAGTCGATTCTGAAGCAGCATCTTTCCGAACGCCACGGGATCACCATCGTCCATGCCGATCCACGCGAACTTCGCATCGAAGGCAACGAAGTTTACTACGAAGATATCCAGATCGATGTCGCGTATCGCGACTATGAAACGCGTGACCTGGTGGCACTTGAACTGGAAATCGGGAGACCGCTCGACGCGATGCGTTTACTGTTTCGTCAGAATCGTGTGGTGTCGTCGATGGTTGGCGACTTTGATCACAAGAGCTGCTGGGAACTGATGACGGACGAATCCATTGCTTCGCGGCTGTTCACCGCCGAAGAACGCCGTCTGTTTCGCCGCCATGTGCTGTGGACTCGCATTGTCGGAGATCGTCGCACCATGCTGCCTCATGGCAAAGAAGGTCATCTTCTGGATTTCGCTCGCAAGAATCGCGAACGCCTCGTGCTGAAGCCGAATCGCGGGTACGGCGGAAAAGGAGTGACACTCGGATTCGCGACGGAACAAGCTGAATGGAACCAATTGATCGAAGATGCCGCTGCAAGTTACACTGATCCTGAAACATCGTGGGTGCTGCAGTCGATGGCGCGTCTGCCCGTGCATGAGTTCCCGGTCGTTGGGCCGGGGGGGACAGTTTTCGAAGAGCCGTTTTATGCCGTCATGGGATTCGCGACGACCGAGAACGGCCTGGGAATTCTGTGCCGCGTGTCGCAAAAACAGGTCGTCAATGTGGCCCAGCATGGCGGCCTTGCTGTCGTCCTGACGGCTCGACCGCCACGTGAACTCAAGATGCCTCGCCGACCGCCCGTCCGCACGGAAGGCGCAGAACACACGCTGCGTTTGCGAATTACAGAATTGCTGCATTTGGATCAGACCATCGGTCTTCTGGGCTGGGACGAAGAGACCAAAATGCCGCCGATGGGCCGAGTTCAGCGAGGTGAGCAACTTGCAACTCTGGAGGGTCTGCGCCACAGGATGCTCACCGCCGACGACCTGGGAGATCTGGTCGAAGAGGTCGCTCAGCAGCGTGAAGACGATGAACGCTGGACGCGTGAACTTGGATTGCTGCGGAGGCTGCGGCGACAGGCGCTGGCGGTATCGGAGGAACTGGTTCGTGATCTGGCGAAAGCCAAGTCCCGCTCTCTGGGTGCATGGGAAGATGCGTACGCTGCGAACGACTTCCGGTTGTTCGCACCTGCATTTGAAAAGTTTTTGGCATTGGTTCGGGAGCGAGCCTCCACGTTGGCACGTGGCAGTGATCCGTACGACGCGCTGCTGGAGGATCACGAACCAGGCATGTCACGATCTCGACTTGATCCGGTCCTGGCAGATCTGAAACTGAAACTCGTACCCCTTGTGGAAAAATGGTCTGCCACCACTGCGGCCAATGGAGATCTGCTCAAAGGCCGTTGCTTTGCTGAGGATGGACAATGGGATCTATGCCGCCGCATCCTGACGGCCATCGGGTTTGATTTTGAACGCGGCCGGCTGGATCGATCGACGCATCCTTTTACTGCTCAGATGGGGGCGCATGACGTGCGACTGACGATTCGTGTGCGCGAAGATGATTTGGCAAGTGCCGTACTGACAACATTGCATGAAGGCGGGCACGGCCTCTACGACCAGGGTTTTATGCCCACTGATCGGGATTCATTTCTGGGAGAATCGCCGAGCATGGGGCTGCATGAGTCACAGTCACGGCTGTGGGAAAATCACATCGGACGCAGTCGGTCATTCTGGCATCGCTGGTTCCCGACGATTCAGGCCATTTTTCCGGAAGCGAGCGCTGGACTCAGTAGCGAAACGTTCTTTCAGGTGGTCACGGCTGTCAAGCGAGGTTCCAGTCGTGTGAATGCGGATGAGGTCTCCTATCATCTGCATATTCTTCTGCGTTACGAACTGGAACGGGCACTGATTTCCGGTGACCTGACGGTCCACGATCTGCCGGGGGCCTGGAACGAACGATGTTGTTCACTGCTTGGGAACTCACCAGCGAGTGACCGCGATGGAGTGCTGCAGGATTCGCACTGGGCGGTCGGCATGTTCGGTTATTTTCCGTCGTACACGATCGGCAGCCTGTATGCGGCCCAGCTGGCGGAAGCATATCAAACTGAGCATGGTCTGACGGGCGACCTCGACGGCAGCGAATTCCAGCATCTGCTGGCATGGCTGCACAGTCATGTGCATCAGATCGGACATCGGATGCCGGCCGAAGACATTATCCGTAAAGCCACAGGCAGCGGCCTGGATTCCGCCGCGTTCTTCCGGCACATTGAACGCACCGGTCGGTAACATCTGCGAGCCTTTCAGCGACCACTTCCTGCCTTCATTCTTCCTGCGACGATGCCCGCGTCCAACACCGGAAGTGTACGCGGATCTGGTGACCGTCGTGGGCATTCAATCCCGTTGTGGCGGCTGAAAAGTCGCCGGGAGGGTTCGATTCCCTTCCACTCCCGCTTGTTTTATTCTCTCGCCCCGAGCGGTCTCAGCGAAATTGAACGGCGGCGTCGCCTGTTGGTCCACCAACTTCAGGAACAGCAGAAACGTGAGTTGCTCGACGAAATCCCCGCAGGACAGGCCGTCATCCTGGAGGATGTAGAAGTAGTTCCAAAGCTTCTGAACGAGTTGTTAAGACATCGATTTAACCGCGGATTACGCGGATGGCACGGATGGGGAACGGGCCTTTGAGACTTGTTTCTTATCCGTGTTATCCGCTCAGCAAACGTTGAGAGTATTGTTTTTCTGAGAAGATTCTCGGCGTATTCAACAACAGTAGACATGTTTGATGGTGATCATTTAATTTGTAATGCACTGCCATGAATTGTTTGCGGTTCAGGCCCGGAGGGCTGGCACATCCTCTGCCGGGGCCGTGAGGCCCCGGTCTGATGCAATAGACCCAATCCAGGCCTGAAAGGCCGACATAATAAATCTGTTGGAGTGCCTTTGTACCTGGCAATTGTGTCGACCCTTCGGGCCTCAAGTCATTCAAGTATTCGTTTCCGGTGGCTCACGCCACCGGCAGAGCATGTGCCAGCCCTCCGGGCCTAACTCAATTACTCACTTGGGTTGCGGGCAAAGCCCGCGCCAAGTTATCCGCGGTCAAACGTCTTCCAGCGAAGGCCTTCTGCCGGATCGATTGGCTGAGTCAGGTGGCGCGCTGGACGTTGGCGGAGACCACTGCTTCAATTTTACCAACGCATCCCGGCCGCATCCTGCAGAGACAAGCGACGGCTTATTGAACGACACCTTTGCATGCTCGATCGCTGGTTTTCCGAAACAGCAAGAACTGTCCGTGAAACCTGCAGCACCTCAGACCGCCTGGTCAACGACCACGTCGCCCCAGGGAGCAGAGTCGTATCTCACCGATGGCCGAATGCTGCACATTGAAGGCGATCGCGGCGAAATGGAGGGAACGCGATATCACAGCCGAAATTGTTTCCAGAGCAACGCACTCAATGCAGATGGGCTGGCTCAAGGAAGGTGATCCCATACGCCAGCAATACGCCGGCCGTCAGAGCTACGGTCAGACGGAATCGGTTGTGTGCGTGGAACTCCATTTCAGGTAACAGATCGCTCAACGCGATGCACAGGAACACGCCGGCGGAAAATGCGATCACGGCACACACCACGGTGTCCTGCGTACCCGTGAACTGTCTGATTCCCAGGACAAACAACGCCGCTCCGATGGGACACATCGTGGAGAAAATCAGATTCACCAGGAAACGCGATTGACTCTTCCAGCCGCTGCCTGCCATCAATGACGTGATCGAAACGGCATCGAGTGGTTTGTGGAGCATGATCGCCAGAAACGTGCCGAGTCCGTAGAATATCATTCGCGACGGATACTTGGCGTCGGCCTCCACGCTCGCGGCCAGGGCGATTCCGTCAATGAGAGTGTGCAGCGACAAGCCAATCGCGATTCCGAGCCAGCTCAACTGATGTGCGTGGTGACAATACGGCTGTCCAATCACGGGCAAGGCACTCGCATTGTGCCCATGATCATGGTCGTGATCATGACGCTTTCCGAGGTCGTGGTCATGGTCGTGAGCCATGACCAGCAGGGATCTTCCTGCGCCCGTTGAAATCTCCAGTGGGCCGTGGTGATGAAAATGAAAACAGCGAATCAGCAGGAACATTGTAAGAATGCCTGCCATCATCCACCATGCGGAGTCGTCGATCGAATTGTTGCCGTGGACCGAATGCGGCAGTAGATGAAAGACGGCGATCCCCAGCATCAGGCCTCCGACGAAACTGATCGTCGTTTGCATCCGCGTATGCGTGAGTCGAAAAATCGAAGGCAACCAACCTCCTCCAACCGATGCCGCCATAATTGCCGCACAATAGCCGGTCAGTACGATCAGTGACCTCGATCGATCTGCCGGAACCGTAATCGCGTCGTCTGTCGCGAATAACGACAGCGTGTCAGTCGCAGAAGCCTCCGGCGGGACTGCCTCATCGGCACCTTGAGACAAAGATGCTCCGGCGATCAGCAAGGCGAAGACTACAACGACGAGACGAGACGACATGAGAAACCAATAACAATCAGGTTCAGTGGAATGAGGTCAGAACGCAAACGATAGAGTGAATCGTCGCCACTTTCGAACGCAACCATACCGCAAGTTCGAGATTGCCGAAACGTGCCAACAAAAGCCGCGTTTTCCCAGTGGATTCCAATCGCAAAGCGCCTGGGCAGTAGGCGACGTCGCTCCGCCGACTCGCATTCCTGTCAACGCCCATACCGGAAACAACGCTACCTGATTTATGGAATCGGTGCGGATGAATCGCAGAAAGACAAGTGGCAGGAAAATGGTGCGCAGGAAAATCAGGCACTGCCAGGCTGGATGATATCATCCGGGAATGGTCGGCGGTTCCATGTCTCTCGCATTTGAGCATGCACTCAGTCAACGAACAGAAATTCGTTGCTGTTGAGCAGCAGTCGGCAAAGCGCAGGGAGGCCGTTGGTCCTGACGAATTCGCAGAAATCGTGCAGTTCGTCGCTCGTGGGTTCGCGGAGCCAGACCAGTCGGACCGCTTGTGTCACCCGGGATTCGAGCGAGTCGTTTTCTCCCTGAATCATTGCAGCCATGCGCTCGGCGTGGTGCAATACGAAGTCGTTGTTGTAAAGCGTCAGAGCCTGCAATGAGGATGCGGAGAAGCTGCGCGCGGGTGACAGCAGCCCGAGGTCGGGGAAGTCAAGGGCTTCCATAAACGGATCGGCGATGCCACGCCAGACGTAACGATAAATGCTGCGACGCGAAGCGCCGGGAGTGTTCCAGTCAAAGGCCGTGTAGTCCAGGGCGGGAGTTGACTGTGGCCCCTTGCTTTGTTTGAAATGCTGAACGCCGGGACCGCCCATCGTCAGGTCGAGCGACCCGGAGACGGCCAGCGTGAAGTCACGATACGAATCCGCGTCCAGACGGTGTCGATTCTGCCGCCACAGCAATCGATTGTCGCCGTCGATTAGCGCGCCGTCAACGCGGTGCTGCGATGACTGTCGATACGTGGCACTTGTGACGATGAGTCGATGCAGTGGCTTCAATGATCCGTTTGCGTCGTCACGCAACCATACGGCCAGCCAGTTCAACAATTCCGGATGCGATGGCACGCCGCCCATGCGGCCAAAGTCACTGGGAGTATCGCACAATCCGCGTCCAAAATGATAATGCCAGACGCGATTCACGACACTCCGCCAGGTGAGTACGTTTTCAGGATGCACCAACCAGTTTGCCAGTGCTGCGCGGCGGGAAGCTTCGTGCTGCGGATCTTTAATGTCGAATCGGGCCGGCTCATGTGTCAGAGCTGACAACGCACCTGGGATTACGACATCGCGGGGCTTGTCGAAGTCGCCGCGCTGCAGGACATGCACCACCCTGGGTTCCGCCAGAGCCTGCGTCTGCATCGCACCGTTGCCCGTGGGAATCACGACCGACGCACCTGCCGCATAGACCTTTGCGGGCGGTGGCAGTTTCTTCAAGCCTGATTCTGCTGCGGCTCGCAGCGCCGTGGCGGCCAGCAGCAATTGCTGTTCTGATGTGCGTTCGAGGGCAGCCGTCTGCAGGGCCTGTCCGACTTCTTCGGGCAGGGCGGTTGCCTGAACAGCCTCATCGGATGTCGCCGAGAGACGAAAGGCACCGATCAGATGCGATCGTCCATGCGTTGTTTCAACGTGACGACCAACCGACTGCCGGGCGCGAGCGTTAGCGGTTCTGCCAGCTCGAATACAGCATGGTGTCTTTTCCCGACCGACGGATGAATGCCCCAGGCCGTTTCCGGGTCGCCATCGATGGCGCGTTCAATGCCCCAGTCGACCTGATTGAAATCCGCTGTCGCTCGTTTGAATGCGGTGACCGTTCCCTGATCAGCACCCGGGGCAAAAACCTGCAGCTGGATTTCCGACAAATGCAGATTGCCGTTACTGCAGCGGCCCGGACCGTTCGACGGCAAGGATTCGTGCGGAAACACGTCCAGCCGCAATGCGGTGATTCGTTCAAGATCCGTGGTGGCGTTGATCACGTAGGTATCCTTTTCCGGCAGCGATCCACTTGCCAGGATCATGTTGTCCGGAGTCAGCGTCAGCGTTGCCCCTGCGGTCGACTCAAATGTTTCCGACGTCAGCGGTCGCCAGGTCGCTCCTTCGCTGCGTTCCATAACCCATGAAGCAATCAATTCCGCATTCAGGGGATCGAGCAGTACGGATTCGTCGCGTCTTTCGGCGGAGGCAATCAAAGACTGCAACCGATGTCGTTCGCGTCCCGTGTCGGGATCCCTGTCATAAGGGATGTCACCTTTCAGCACGCCCGCAAAAACCGCCTGCAAAGCATAATAATCCTCCTGCGTGATCGGATCAAATTTATGCGAGTGACAACGGGCGCAGTTGGCGGTGGTGCTGGTGAACGCCGACATTGTCTGAGCCACCAGATCGTCTCGATCAAGATAGCTGAACGTCACCGGTGCGGTACTGAAGGTGCTCAGATCGAACGTGCCGGCACCAAGGAACCCGAGGGCCGGAGTCCGGCGGGTTTCCTCCGGATAGAAGACATCTGTCGCCAGTTGTTCGCGGATGAAGCGAGTCCACGATATGTCACGGTTGAAAGCATCGACCACGTAATCCCGAAACGGCCAGGCATTGTCTCGGCCAACGTCGTGTTCGTAACCATGCGAATCCGCAAAGTGAATCGTGTCCAGCCAGTGCCGCGCCCAGCGTTCGCCGTGGCGTGGAGAAGCCAGCAACAGATCGACAGTTTTTTCGTACGCGAGCGGATCGAGATCAGCCACAAACGCATCGACCTCCTGAGGTGTGGGAGGCAGACCCGTCAGATCATAGTACACGCGGCAAATTAAGGTTCGTCGATCGGCCTCGGGTGACTGCGTCAGACCTGCCGGCTTCAATCGACTTTGAATAAACGCATCCACAGGATTCTGTGAACCGTCGCCCGGCACTTCAGGTTGCGCCAGTGGTTTCAACGACCACCAGTCCAGTGCCTGAGCATCCATCGCACTGATCGGAATGGTCTTACGATCGTCGAAAGCCCCGGTCTCAACCCAGTGTGTGAGCGCAGCGATTTCATTGCCCGGTAACTTTTCTTCCGGCATCTGCAATTCCGGATCAGCGTGCCGGATGGCTCGGATGAGCAGACTGCTGTCCACATCGCCCGGCACAATCGCAGGGCCGCGACTGCCGCCCGTTTCCCAACCGCTCCGCCAATCCAGCGAGAGCCCGCCCTCCATCAATTCAGCCGCATGAGAATGGCAGGCAAAGCATCGCTTGCGCAGGACAGGTTCGACTTCTTCGCGAAAGTAAACCGCATCGTCGTGGTCACTTGCCACGGCGGGAACAGTCAGACCGCAACACAGTAGTAACGTGCTCACGATCGCTCGAAAAACCCTGGTGACGACAGTAGTTTTCAAACACTTTCCTTTGGAGTGCGATGACTTGTCATCGCTGTCTTTTTCAGTGTCCGTCGTTCGAGCCCACACCAGTCATTTCACTATTTTGGCACTGCGAGACCGGACTTTGCATCCTCATCAGGATTTCGCAGGTGCCATGCGACGAGCCACTCTTCGGATTTCCTTGTAAACTCGTATTCGGCCACCATCCGTTTTTCCATATCGGCAAAATGTCCTGCGCCGTAGAAAATGCCGACCTTCTTTTTGCCCTGCTTCAATTCGCGAGCCATGACATCCAGACACTTCTTGTTTCGTTCGGTGATGATCGTCGATGAGCCGTCAAAGCCCGCGAATGCATCGCCTTCGCCGGCCTTTGCCAGCTGCACGGCGGCGATCCGGCGAACGCGATACAGTCGATCCGACGTCAGCATCGACAACATCACGTCCAGATTCATGGCAAGTGGATTTTCCTGCTGGTTCGAAACCGACTTACCCATTTCCTTCAGGAACATCCCGGAAAATGATTCGCCGCGTGCGGCCATCGACGCTTCAAATTCCTCGGCCGTCATATCTGCATGCACGAAGTTTTCCGCACTGTAATCCACGCCTGTGAGCTGAAACTCCATTCCCAGCGCATCCTTCATTCCAAGCTGCAGCACAGAGATCGCGGCCAGACCGACTTTTGCTTCTGTCCATTCGACTTCATCATCCAGGCCCTTGCGGCGCGAACCATCTCCCCCGCCGGGTCGCAGATCGCGCCTGACTGCTTCTTCAGGCATCACGGCTTCAAAGAGCAGCACGTCGTATGTTTCGAAGAGTTTGTTCAGCTGCTCGTAGTAAGCCGGTTCACCAAGATGGATCGCACCGATCAGATCAACAGTCGCGCCGGGAGACTTCTTTGAATCCGCAAAGTGGATGACTGATGTCTCCAGCGCCACGGCCAGCTTGCGTTCGTTTTTGCGAATCCGGACGTATTCCTGTTCCGGCGTGTCGCTTTGCTTTTCATCGGTTTGCTGATCGTCGTCAGTGACAGCCCCCTTCGCGTCAGTTCCTGTCTTCGCCGCGCCGTCATCGCTGGCAATCAGCTGCGACGCCAACAACGCAGCCAAGCCGCCTGCCAGCAGCAAAATCACCGCGAATGACAACCACTGCCCCAGGGAACAACAGCGTCCACCGGGATCCGCAGAATCGCTGATTGGAAGTAATGGTGCATTCATATTGAGGACTCATTCGGAGGATTGAACAGGCGGGCGACGGGGCGGAAACAATGATAGATACCAAGCGTCTCGCCATACGCTGGCTGGAATGCACACGTTCGCTTGCCGGACTAAGCCCAAAACCCGCGACAACGTATTATACCAAGCCAATTCAGGTTTGCGAAGAATAACCTGGACGTCTGAGGGCAGGGGTAATGGCGTGGACTTAAGGCGAGCGGGGGATGTAAATCCCCTGATTTGTTGCAATTGCTGGAAAAATCCGGGCACTTGGGTACCCGGCTCGCCGCTGGAATTCCTCAAGTGCACGCCATTGGAGGGCAGGAGTGCGGTCGCCCTCCCAATTTCACAAGAGCCCACAGATTGGCAACGCCGTGTGTTTCGTTGGTTCGCAGGGAACGACAGACTGCTTGATCCAACGCAGAAGTTCCGGCAGCCCCTGGCCGGTGCGGGCGGACACATTGATCACAGGCAGACCGGACAACGTCAGGGAATTTCTGAACGGCGGCTGAGCCAAATCGTGCTCGGTCATCAGGTCGGACTTGTTCCGCACGAGCACGGTGTATTTCGGAAATTTCGCGAGCGACAGGCGATCACTCCAGGCAGCCACGTCTGAACCGCCATCGAAGACCAGGCACAACACATCGCACATTGACGCTGCGAGATGTGATTGCTCGATACCAAGTTCTTCGATTTGGTCGTTACTACCTTCGCGTAATCCCGCCGTATCGACAAACCGAAACGGCCAGCCTTCGACGACACCATCGACTTCCACAACATCGCGGGTGGTGCCTGGCTGATCACAGACGATCGATCGCTCCATTCCCGCGATCATGTTCATCATCGATGACTTGCCGACATTTGGAGCACCCGCAAACACAACGCGCCAGGGTTCTGTCAAATGATCGGCCACGTCCTGCCATGCGGACAGTCGTTTCCGAATGGCTGTCACGGCCGATGCATCGCGGTGCGAGTCCAGCGCAACTGCCAGATCATCAATCAGCGAATTCGATGCCTGCGCCAGAATGAGTCCGGCCGTTTTGCGGGTGGGTGCTTTCTGCAACTGACGCTGAATCACCTGCTGCACCATGTCGTGGCTGTCAAACTTTTTAGCCTCCTCGCTGGCGACCTCAACGATGCGCGAGATGGTTTCATTCTCCAGCGCCGCATCTTCGACGCCGTCATTCAGCAAGTCCTGGCAAATGCGACTCACGGCAACCGTACCACCGTGGCATTGAATCTCCCAGGTCTGCAACGAAGTTCGAACGACGACCAGGTCTTCGTCATTCCAGCGTCCGTAACAAATGCGTCCGATCGGCATGGTGGGACGTGGCGCTTGCGCTGCTGAATTTTGCGGCAGAACATTCTGCGGTTGTACCGGAGGGCTGACGCCGCTCCGCTCGCCGGGTCGAACGAATGACAATCGTCGCAGCACATATTGGGCAGTCTCGGCAGTCGCGCATGTCAGTTCAATCACAGCGACCGCGCCAAGTCCCGGTGCGGTCAGGTTGCGAAACCAACTTTTGCCCGATGAATCCATTTCGCCTGTCACCCAAATCTCCAGACTTCATCGCTGCGTTTCGGCAGATGCTGCCACTCCTGTGACTTCGAAAGCAAGAGTCCCGGAACTCCGCACATACGGAGTTCAGCACAACCCGCATTGTTGCACAACCAGCAGGCAATTTTCCCGATCCGCGTGAGTAGAGTCTCAGGAAAAGTCTGCGAAACCGTCTACGGGTGATTTCTGCTCCAGCCTGACGACTTCCAATGCCGATCTTTCGAATACGATCGACTCTGCGCGATCACGTTCTGCGTGCGCTTGTGTCTGAGCCGTAGTCCTTTCTGTAGCTCCCCGTCAAATTTTGACCAGGAATGGTCATGAGCCGACCGTCGGAAAATGCGCCCCCGAGGTCACTTCCAGCCAGATTTCTGGGCTGGACAGTGGCAACGGTCTCGGCACGGCCTCGACTGATGCTGTGGTGTTCACTGCTGTTGGCATGTGCATCCGTCGGCGTGACTGTGCTGCAACTCAAGATTCGCACGAGTCGCACAGACTTGATGGATCCGTCAAGTCGCTTTGCGGCGACATGGAAGCAGTATTCTGACACATTCACGGCTGACAAAGATCTGATGATTGTCGTTGAGACCACGGCGCCAAATGCCACGGTGATCAAAACGGTGATTGACGATCTGGGGGATCGGCTGAAGCGAGAACCAGAGCTGTTCGGAAGCGTGCAGTCAAGTGTCGACCTTTCTGCCATGCGGCGAAAGGCGCTACAGTTTCTCTCGGCTCCTGACTTGCAGAAGACGGCAGATCGTGTGCGAAGTTACAACGCGGTCGTGCGTGATCAGAACTGGAGCTACGTACGCACAGAGACCCTGGCATCTTCACTTCGCAAGTCGCTGGTGGAAAAGCAAAAAGACGGCATTGTTCCGGATTCCACATACCGTTCGGTGGAACGATTTGCAAACAGCCTTTCGACATTCGTGCGGCACTCGCTGGAAACTCGCAAGCCGGAAACACAGTCATTTATGTCCCCGCTGCCGGACCTGATGGATATTGCCGCGGACCAGAAACTCACGGACGATGAAACGGCCTACGTCCTGAACAACGACAAGACAGTCGGCGTACTGCAGCTGGCGGCCCTGTCTCAAAAAGATGATGCAAACGGCAATGCCAGAGCGATCAACCGCCTGCGCGAACACATTGCCACGGTGCAGACTGCACGAGAGGCTGACTATCCGGGTCTGAAGATTTCGCTCACCGGAATTCCGGCACTTGAACATGACGAAATGCACAGCACGTCAGTCGATATGCGAAATGCAGGCATTGTCGCGTTCTTCGCCGTGGGCGGAATGCTGCTACTGGCTTTTCGCGGCGTGCGACATCCCATGCTGGCATTGCTCACCTTGATTGTTTCACTGTCGTGGACCTTTGGAGCGGCGACGCTGGTCATCGGCCATCTGAATATCATCAGCGTCTGCTTTTCGATCTTCCTGATCGGACTGGGCATCGACTACTCGGTCTCGTTCATCAACGGCTATCTTGCGCTGCGACAGGAGCTGTACGAGCTGCCGGAAGCTCTGCGTGAAACGGCCGAAACCACTGGCAAGGGAATTCTGACATCTGCCACGATCACGGCACTGGCGTTTTCAACGGCACTGGTGACGGGATTCCCGGGACTGGCAGAGCTTGGACTGATCTCAGGCATGGGTGTTCTGCTGTGTGCTCTGGCAACATTCATCTTCCTGCCGGCACTGATCGCCCTGTCGGATGCAGTCATCGACGTCGAAAGCCTTCCGCAGCCGTTTTCCGTTCCTCTGCTTCGAAGGATTGTGGTTGCGCGGCCGGTTATCTCCGTTTCCGTGGCCGCAGTCATCCTTGTATTTTTCGGCTATCAGGCGTTTCAATATTCTGACGGTGCCGTCACCTGCCGCATTCATTACGACCCAAACCTGCTGGCACTTCAGGATCCACAGCTGGATTCGGTAGCGGCTGAACGCAGACTCGCCGATTCCGGGTCTGAAACCGTTTTGTACGCCGTCTCGGTCGCTCATTCCTGGGAAGACGCCATTGCGTTGCGACGTCGCTTTCTGAGTCTTCCTACGGTTGGCCGAGTCAGCGATGGTGCCAGCAAACTCCCTGAGACGCCTGACGATCGTTCGATGCAGTTAATCCGACAGTTGCAGCAGAGTGCCGCAAACATTTCGAAGAGTGCACCTGTGATCGCTCCTGCCAGTCACAATGCGGTTGGCCAGGAAGTCGATTCCCTGTACGCGGCTGTCAAAAAGTCAACCAATCCCACGGCGCAACGGGCAGCAAGGGCGCTTGATCAGTTCCTTGAAGACCTGTCAAAAACGCCGGGTCGCCGGTCCAGCGAAATTCTGACGGCCTACAACGACATGGTCGCCAAATGGCTGATTGATGAATACGCCGACATCGCTCGTTCGAATGACTTTCAACCCGTGGGTCTTCGCGATGTGCCGCGCGAACTCAAGAACCGTTATATGCGAGTCGATGCGGACAACACCCAGCACTGGGCGCTGCGGATTTATCCGAAGCACGACGTCTGGCAAGGAGCCACTCTGACAGCATTCGTGGAAGAACTGCGAACCGTCGATCCGGAAGTGACAGGTGTGCCTGTGCAGAATCTGGAATCTGCCGGTCGAATGCACACCACCTATGCCAGCATCGGGCTTTATGCATTGGCGGTGATCTCGATGCTGCTGCTGATGAATTACCTGCGACCTGGACAGAAACTGATGACCGTCATCCCGCCGGTGGCTGTCGCCGCATTTATTGGATACACCCTTTTCAAACGCAACGGTGTTGTCGATCCGACCATGCTGGTGTTGATCTGTCTGGGGCTGGTCGTGTTTATCGCTGCTGTGCTGGATTATCGCAATCTGCGGGATACAGTTCTGACGCTGCTCCCCGCGTTCGCGGGCACCGTGCTGATGCTGGGGATCATGGCCATGCTGGGGATGACGTTGAATCCTCTCAACCTGATTGCCCTGCCGCTGGTGTTTGCGATCGGGATCGACAACGGAATCTATCTTGTGGCCGATTGCCGTCAGCAGATCGCAGCGGGAAAAAAGACGTTCGAGCCGTCGTCTGATACGCTCAGCAGTGTCATTGTGACGTCGCTCACCTCCATTGTCGGTTTCGGAAGTCTGACCATTGCGGCGCATTACGGAATGTTCAGCATTGGCATTCTGCTGTCGCTGGGAGTCGCTTCAAGCCTGCTCGTCTCCCTGTTTTTGATGCCTCCGATTCTCGCGCTGGTCGCTCAGCACCAGCCGGCACCCATGGAACCTGTGCGCATCATCCGTAAGACCGAGTCGACCGCCGCTGACTCCGTGAAGACTCCGCCGCCGCAGAAGAAGAAAGCTGCGTAGCATTGAAGGTCCGGTTTCTAAACTGAGTGACTCTGCGTACAATTGTTCTTCGCAATCACTTTCACTCAGTTTGTTGAATGAGTCCCCTTGTGACCGGATCGAGCGATACGGAAATTCAAAGCGACGATGATCGCGAACGGTCGCGCCGTCTCAGCCTGCAGGGGAATACGCCACCCGCCGAAATCGAAGGCTATTCCATCGTGCGCCGTCTGGGAACGGGAGCGTACGGCACTGTCTGGCTCGCTCGGGAAGATCGTACGGGCCGCATGGTGGCAGTCAAGTTTTATCCGCATCAGCGCGGTCTCAATTGGTCGATGCTCAGCCGCGAAGTCGAAAAACTGGCTGCAGTGTATACCTCGCACAATATCGTCCGACTCCTGGACGTCGGCTGGAATGCAGAGCCTCCGTACTTCGTGATGGAGTACGTCGAGAACGGATCGCTCGGAAATTTTCTCGCCAGAGGCCACTTGTCCGTGGATGATTCGGTGCGCATCGTCCGCGAGATCTGCAACGCTCTGATTGATGCTCACGGTGCCGGTGTGCTGCATTGTGATCTCAAGCCCGACAACGTCCTGCTCGATGGCCAGATGCACGCCCGGCTTTGCGATTTTGGCCAGGCACGCATGTCGCACGAACACAGCCCGGCGCTCGGCACACTGTATTATATGGCCCCCGAACAGGCGGATCTGGATGCCCTGCCGGATGCGAAATGGGATGTCTACGCGGTCGGAGCGCTCTTCTATCACTTGCTGACAGGAAGTCCGCCCCATCGGACGGAAGCCACACAGCGGCAACTGGAATCTGCCGACACGCTTGATGAGCGTCTGAAGGTTTATCAAAAAATTATCATCAGCAGCGGCGTGCCGACCAGTCACCGCAAGCTCAAAGGCGTGGACGGCCGACTGGCGGATATTATCGATCGGTGCCTGAACGCCGTTCCGTCAAAGCGATTCCCGAACGCTCAGGGAATTCGCGATGCCCTCGATCGCCGTGATCGAATCAAATCGCTGCGCCCGCTGCTGATTCTGGGTGTGCTCGCTCCGATCCTGCTCATGGGGGCCATGATTCCGATCTTCACGAAGGCGATGAATGACAATCTGCAGAGCGCTCTGGACCAGATCACTGACCGGGCCCTTGAAAGCGATGCCCTGTCGGCGCGACTGCAGGCCGCAGCGCTCGACCATGAACTGCATGATCGTCTGGAAGAACTGGAAACCATCCTGACGGATCGTGAACTTGCAGATGCGCTGGAATCGGCGATGCAGCGGAACTCTGATGATCTGGTCTATGAAATGTATCTGTACGCAAATGATGAAAAATCCATTCCTCCCCGCTGGTTGCAGCTGTTGGATGATGCCTGGGCGCGATGCAATGTGGCGAACGAAAAACACGACCGGGGGCAAGACACGAGTTGGTTCTTGACGGATCGTTTTGGAACTCAGATCTGGCGTCGGGAATTCAGCAATCTGACACTGGGGCAAAATTTTTCCTTCCGGGATTATTTTCACGGCCGCGGGGAAGATTATCCTCCGGAAAGAATTCCTGAAGACATCGCACCTTTGGAGAAGCCCAACGTCTGCAATGCGTACAAGAGCACCACGACCGGGCGGCAGACTGTGGCGTTGAGTGTTCCAGTCAGGAACAGCAAGGGTGAAGTCATCGGTGTCCTGGCGCGTTCAGTGCATCTCGGCGATCTTCAGGAACGCATGGGACGCCTGATTCGGGAACCAGATGCACGCAGTGTGGAACGGGTCATCGCACTCGTTGAAGCCCGCGATAATACGCACTACCGACTGCTCGATCATCCCTACCTGACGGAAGATGTTGTCCATGCCGCGGAAGAAAGCAATAAGGATGCTGAGTTGTTTGAGACACTCTTCATTGACGAAACGACCGTGAAAGCGATTCAGGCCTCCCAGGCTCAGGACCGTTCTGCAGAAGTTCGGTTGAAAATGTATCGAGACCCGATCGGGCGTCTGTCGGAACAACTCGCAGCCGCCTACCAGGGCGAATGGCTGGCAGCGATGGCTCCGGTGAGCGACATTGGCTGGCTGGTCGTCGTGCAGGAACGCCGCCAGGCCGCTCTTTCTCCCGTGGAAGACGTCGCCGATCGCGCCAAACGCCAAACATGGCTCTCGGTCCTCACTACCGCGATCGCCCTCATGGCCATTATCTGGTCGTTCGTCTGGCGTGCCTACAGTCGCAGTTCGTGATACCTTGACTCGTTTAACCTCGTGCTCAGCGGGCCGCGCCACGCTGCATGGATTCCCACGCGCGAGGCGTTGCCCACGCGGTTAATCGAATGTGCCACCCTTAACCGTGCGCTGTATAACTCATAGCCCTTCCTGCCAGACTACTTGCCGACCTGATAGCACATCAGTTTGTCCTGCTCGCGAAGGTACAATTTTCCCTCCACGACCACAGGGTGCGCCCAGCTGTTTCCTTCCTGAAAATCGGGCGAAAAACTGCCTTTCAGGTGATACGCAGTTGGAGTGGCTTCGATCAGAGCCACGGTGCCATCCTGATAACGGAAGATCAAGTGACCGTCGATGTACAGGACAGCCGCTGATCCTTTTCCGGGGCCTCGCAATTTGTCGCCGCCCCACATAATTTCACCTGTCGCCATGTTGACGCACGTGGGAAATCCATCGTTTTGCTTATGGCCGGCGTAGATGTGTCCGTCGAGCAGAATCATGCCGCCGTGATGGTTATTGAAGACATTGAAATCAAGGAAGTATTTTTCTTGCGCGACGATGTTCTCACCATTTTTCTTCAGCTCTACGAGGCACGTACCGGTCTTGTAGCTGGTCGAGGCAAAAATCAGATTGCCGTCGATAATCGGTGTCGGGATATTGGCAACGCCGTTGGCCACGCGATTGTACGTCCACAACTGCTTGCCATCGTCCGCACGTATGCCGATCAGCCCCTTGCCGGTCAGTTGTACGTATTGCTTGATGCCGAGTGCGTTCGAAATCACGATCGAAGAATAACCCGCACCATCTTTGCCAGCCTTGCCTTCGAACGAAGGCTTGCACGCCCAGATCTCTTTGCCAGTCATTTTGTCCAGACAGATCACCAGTGCATCCGCCCCGCCTGGTGTGCAAAGGACTCGATCGCCATCTACAAGGGGTGATTCTGAGTATCCCCAGCCGGACATCATTTTGCCGTCCCAGTCGCTGAACTGCCGCTGCCAGACAACGTCACCGTTACTGCTTTTCAGACACGCGACGGAACCGTTCGATGTCACTACGTACAGACGATCTCCATCCACTGATGGCGTACAGCGAGAGCCTTTGTTTTCATGCTTCGGATTGGTGTCGGTGATGACTTTCTTCCAGAGGATGCGTCCGTCATCAGCCTTCGCGGCAATCACAGCCTGGCCACCGTCGGTATTTCCCAATGTGTACAGCGTGCCCTTGACAATCGCGACACTTGCATAACCTTCGCCAAAACCGGACTTTGTCCAAAGATGCTTCGGCGGATTCTTTTCCCAGTCCGTGGAAGCCAGATGTTCGTCGGAATGAGCGTTCCGTTCCGGCCCACGCCACTGAGGCCAGTCGGCTGCGTTCAGAGAGTTGCTCAGACAGACCACACCAATCATCATCGCCAAACGACGCACGTGAAGAAACATGAATCCACCTTTCAAAGCACTACGTGGCGGAACACCCCATCGCTCCGCGTATTCATCAGATGTGGAAACGGTAACCCTTCACGGAAAAAAAACAACTCAAATCGCAGTCCGGACGAACATGCCTGATCTGTCCAAATTTCTCGGAAATCTGGTATTCTCCACGTTTCGTGGAGTGCAGACGTCTGCCTCCAGACAACAAATTCGCGTACTTCGCTGCGAAGTACGCACAGTTTTTTAAGAAGAAGTGAGCGTCATGGGAAAAGGTGACAACCGTCAGAAAAACGACAAGAAGAACAAGAAGGTCAAGAAGGACGCCAAGAAGCCGGGCATTCCAGCTGCAGTTAAGAAGGCCTGAGGATCTCCAGGGACTAACGCCGCGACGAGTTGTATTTTCGGTCCCGCGGTGTCCATTGGATTCGTGGTTCAGCGTAAACGACACAACACAAGAATGCCCGGATGCGATTGATGTATCCGGGCATTTTTTTTGCTTAAATCAGATTCGCGTACCCGGCACTTCAAGTGTTTGATTGTGCCTCGCGAGTTTGCGTTATGGTGAAATGTTCCCACGATGTGACCACTGTTTGTGACGGTCAGGTCCGTGTGATCATCGCTTCGGGCAAGTCCTCGTGCTGCCCCATTTCATAAACGGATACGACATTCGGATGCGAAATTCCGGCGACAGAGCGGGCTTCACGCAGAAACAGCTTCGACGTCTCATTTGAGATGCGACCTTCCCGTGGCACTTTCAACGCAACGTGCCGCAGAAGTTCTGTGTCCCACGCCTTGAAGACCGTCCCAAACGATCCTTCACCCAGCAAAGTCTGAACTTCAAAATGTCCAATCCTGGCACCGATCGGCACAATCACGGTTGATGGCTGGTGCGAGGAAAAGCTAAACCGACTGTGGCACGACGGACACTCGATCGCATCTAATGTGCGCTGTCAAATCGACTTGTCGCCTGTCGTTTCCGCAGGATGCGTCCTTAAAAAAAGCTCGGATGTTTTTACACATCCGGGCTTTTCGCATTTCCTGAGCTGAGATCAGCAAATGTCAACGCTATGCAGCGCCGACATCCTCGAGCACAGACTCTTCATCTTTAATCTCTTCGATAATTGGCATCGGCATATCATCGTCCGCCATATCGACGAAGCCTTTCAGATGAATGGCGCGTGTATGGTGCTGAAGCTTCTTCAGCGCTTTGCTTTCGATCTGCCGAATACGTTCCCGAGTCACTTTGAAGATACGGCCGGTTTCTTCCAGTGTGTAGCTGTAACCGTCACCCAGACCGTATCGCAGTTTGATGATCTCTCGTTCGCGGTAGGTCAGACTTTTGAGTACATGATCGATCTTGTCACGCAGCATCTGCTTGGCCGCAGATTCTGCGGGGCTGCTTTCGTGGCTGTCTTCCAGAAACTCACCAAAGCTGCTGTCTTCGCTTTCGCCCACGGGAGTATCCAGACTGATTGGATGCTTCCATGTCTTCATGATGCGTTCGGTCTCTTCGATACTCATCCCGACCGCTTCAGCCAGCTCTTCGTTACTTGGTTCGCGACCAGTGTTCTGCCGGATCTCCTCGGCCTTGGCCTTCAGCATCGAAATGCTCTGGAACATATGCACGGGAATACGAATCGTACGAGCATGATCCGCTACGGCGCGCGTAATCGCCTGACGAATCCACCAGGTGGCATACGTTGAAAACTTATAGCCGCGACGGTATTCGTACTTTTCGACACCACGCATCAGACCGGCGTTGCCTTCCTGGATCAGGTCCAGGAAACTTAAGCCGCGATTACGATACTTCTTGGCGATCGAAACCACCAGACGCAGGTTACCTCCCGAGAGTTTCTGTTTGGCATCTGTCCAGCCATCCAGACGCTTCTTCAGTTCCCGGCAGCGACGCAGAAAATGATCCGGCGTCTCCATCAGTATCTGCACGTACTCTTCGAGTTCACGTTCCAGAGCCATGCGTTCGGAATCCGCAGTTTTCATCCCGCGCAGGCACGAGATTTCATCCTGCAACTGTTCAATGCGTTCGCCAATCTGCAGCATGCGCTTCAATACTGGCTGCAGTCGATGAGTACGAACGCTCAATTCTTCACACAGGCTGCACATTTTGCGACGGCGAGTCCGCAGTGATTCGGCGAGCGTCACTTTTTCTTTTGAACCTTCAGGCAGGTCACGCCACTTGAAGAATTCATCTTTGTTCACTTCCATCAGATGACGAAGTGTCCGCAGATTGACCTCCATCCGGCCTTCGATCTGCTCCTTGCGGACTTCTTCGGTTTCGGAAGTTCGCAAAGTTCGTTCGAACGGCAATTCACCACGACGGACTTTTTCGATCGTATCGACCGCGATGTTCAGCGCAAAATCCGACTCAAGCATGTGGCGCCGCATCCGCTTGCGCATAATCTCAATCTGCTTGGCCAGGAAAATTTCCCGATCGCGCGTCAACAGCGGGATGTTGCCCATCTGGCTGAGATACATCCGGATCGGGTCGCGTGATGACAATGCCGATGTTTCCGGCCCAAGCAATGCGCGAGCCGCTTTTTCAGCCTGAGCCTGTTTGACTTCTTCGCCAACCGGTTCTGGCTCAAGTGAAATATCCGGGTCTTCAATAAAGCTCAGCCCGAACTCGTCAAGAGCCATGATGAGGTTATCGACCATAATCGGATCGCCTCCTTCATCCGGTAACCAGGCATGCGCCTGCTGTACCGTGACAAATCCTCGTTTCTTCCCTGCCTCGATGATCGCCTTCAATCCCAAATCCAGACGATACACGCGATTCCCCTTTTCAAAGTTCCAGTCAGGAACAGCGCTTACACGACGCTGCTCAAGACAGCGGAGCGAAATACGCCCCGATTGTCCGTGCCTCCATGGCGAGACACACGTCCGCACCAGCACACCGCTGACGCGATCCAAATCCTGTCAGCACATTCGTGACACAACCTTTAATAACTCGCATCAGCAAACCACTGAAGCGACCTGATGTCAGCTCGATCCGATTCACTCGGGTCACCGACAGTTCTTCTGAACCGCCCAGCATACCCACGAATCTGAAAAATCAACCGAACCAGCCAGCAAAAAAATAAGGTTCGGAACACGTTGCTGATTTTCAACCATCCTGGTCCATCAACCAACGAACTCCAAACCTTCCAAAAAACCCTCAAACTGTTGCCAGCGACGGATTATTCGCTGCAGAACCCGTTCACGTCAACGCCTTCACCCAAATGTTTGACCTGTTTCCAGGTCAGAATCTGTTTTCTCTGGTTTTCAATTTTGAAAGAAGTCCCGGTGGTTGAACTCGTCTGCTCGACGCAGTACCCATTCCCAGGCCAACGAAACTGGCTCACGGCAATGGGACACGCAACTCGATTCAGAGCAGTTTAACGCATTGAGATCTGTCCAGGCCACATGGTCCAGTGAACCTGTGTCAAGACGATTGCACGTCGAGATCAGCCTGCCAATTCAACTCACCGAATGCAACGAGATAACGGATTCACATCGTTTTTTTGGGGTCTTTTACGTTCGCGTCCGCAATTCAAGACGCCCCCCGGAGCCTCGAACGCGATCGGTGCCGGGGACCCACTACGCGCAGTTCCCCAATGTGACAGGATCTTGTCTCAACGCGGATCGCCAATGTCAGTCAGGGCACGAACAAGCGGACTGCGTTACCGTGATGCAAAAAGCAGACCAAGAATTCCCAGACCGTAAAAGGAGTATTCAACGTCAGCCTGTTGATCCCAGCTTGCGCCGCGGAATCCTCCGGAGGGCAGTTCCAAAGACTTTGTCACCCAGTCCAGGATTTTGTCTGGCGGCAGCAGATCACGGCGCCCAAGATCATGCGCCGTGAGCAGACCCGTGAACGTCGACAGACCGTCGGCAAACGGGATTCTTGTGTTCGCCTGGAAGCCACCTTCAGTACTCACGACGTCGGTCAGAAATCCCAACACGTCATCCACGATATCTGATTCAATGGCATTCAGCTGTCGCAACAGCGCTACGGCCGCGGCGGTAGGATTCGTTCCGCTGCGTTTCATCGGTGCGATTTCGACAAAACCGCCGTCGTCGCGCTGACGATCAAACAGGAACTGCACCATCGCATTTCGACGTGGCAACTTCTGCCCAAGCAATTCATACGTGAGTGCCACCATAAACGACTGATACGTGCTCCCCAGCGCGCCTTCGTTCGACTTGGCATATCCGCCATCTGCCGTGCGGTTGTTTTCGATTGTTGCCATCACGCGCGGAATAAAGTCCTGCGGAAGTTCCCGCAGCAGATCGGTTCCGTCCGAAGTCTGTACCACGAGCGCACTGTAAAGCCAGCTCAGCAAATCAATCACACCCAGCGTTAAGGGATCGATCGTGCGCAGATACTCCGCCACTCTGCGACCGCACTCAGCATCCATCCCGCCGCTGACGGCGAGCGCTCGGACGGCAAAGCCCGTATAATAGAGATCCGCGTCGCCTTCGCGGCCTTTGAAGCCACCGCTGTCCGTCTGCTGCGACAACAGAAAAACGCGATGCCGCGCAATGCGTTCGGCTGAAATCTGCTTCAGCCCCTTTGCAACGCGATCAGCAAGTTGAATGAGGTACATGGAATCGGGACAAGCTGCAATCAGGAAACGAGATAACCGTCAGACGTAGATTGTAGCAGGACGATGAAAACGTTGTCAGAGGTTTGGCATTGATTCTTCAACGGACAGGTATACTTTGATCGCCCAATTGCATTCCGTCTCAGTCCTGGGTTCAGACACTTTCCTTCGCCCAAAAACACGTCTCAACTTCGGTTCACCATCAACACTCGAGCAGTGCACAACCTGTTGACACTTCAAGTACAGCATTTGACAGAATGATTCCAACGGTTAGCATCAGTTTAGTTCGTGTCGCACATTTCCGCGATTGTGCGACACGCTGTCAGACAATTCTCATGTTGAACGAACAACGTGTCTCAGAACCCATACGAGTCCACTACGACCGTAAATACCGACGCGGAGCCGCACCTTCAGCCCTCTGTTTGGGTTGCGTCGTCGGCAGCGATTGCAATCTGTTTGGTCTTCATTGTTGCGGTTTGCGCCTACGGCAATCCAACAGTAGCCAACGGCAGCCTAAAACTTCACTATGTTGGCACAATTCCTTTATTGTTACCCGCGAGCGATCCATTTACGTCTTCCGTCTTGTTTGTTGAAACAACAATTCTTGTTGCGTGTTTCTTCGTATGTGGTCTCTTTGTTGCAACTCTGATCGCCACAAATCTGATTGCGCATTTGTGGCGTCGTGCTCGTGAAACATGGCGTCGCCGCAGGAGCCTTTCGAGCACGTTTTTACCTTAAAGCCGGCCTCAACAGCAGAAGAATTGATGGCAGAAAAATGAATCGCAGAAAGACCTCAAGTCGTGGTCTGTATTTTTCTGCCGATCATTTTTCTGCTACACCTGACCTGACTTCGGGGTGCAGAAAAAGCCCGCGCTGTGAAAACTGCTGCTATGAGCTGAATGCCGTCGTTTTCGGAGCATGCGCTGCCGTGAATGCGAGTCGCGGAGCGACGTCGCCTACGTAGCGCTGTCGCTCCGCCGACTGAGATTCTCCAAATCCATCGCGGTTTTCCCTATCACAACTGTTCCTGGTTACAATGCCGGGCAGTTGTTTTCACATTCACATCTGCGATACGATTCCCAACGAATAGAATGCCTCATTCTTCAGGGTCACATCAATGCTTCCACCGATCGCGCGCGCATTCCTCGCAATCCTGATTCTGTTCGCGCTGGATCTGCCATCCGGCAATCTGCAGGCCGCTGAAACTGTTGCCTCATGTCAGGAGATGCTGCTGGCCGGGCGATACGAAAAATGCCTGAAGGCGACGACCGAGGCCATCGCGAATCGCAGCTACGGCGAAGAGTGGCCGATTCTGAAGACGGAATCCGAGCTGGCGCTGGGGAAATATCCTGAAGCACTGGAAACCATTGCGGCGGGGATTGAACGTTATTCCTGGAGCGTCCGCCTGAGGTTGCTCGAATACAAATCCGCGCTGGCCAACGGAAAACGCGATCAGGCCAAGACCGCGCTTGTCGAAACCGAAAAACTTGTGAGTTCCGCGTCGTGGCGCTATACCGATGCAGACGATCTTGTAGCGCTCGGGGAAATGGCGCTGGCACTGGGCGCAGATGCGAAGGCCGTGCAGGAAGGATTCTTCGAACGCGCGAGGAGAAACTATGCGAATCGCCCTGATGGTTTTCTGGCGGCCGGTCGCCTGGCACTCAGGAAGGGCGATGTGGCCTTCGCGGCTGAGCTGCTTGCCACGGCAGAGAAAACGATGCCTAACCAGGCAGACATTGCGTTCCTGCTTTCCGAAGCCTATCGCACATCCGACCGCGAACAAGCGGCAACCCTGCTGAAGAAGTCTCTGGTGCTTAACCCCAACTTCGCTCCGGCACTGCTCCGAGTTGTCGAACAGCAGATTGATGGTGAGGAATATCCCGATGCGGAAAAGACAATCCAGCAATTACTGACAGTCAATCCAAACCTTCCGGAAGCACACGCCCTGCAGTCCGTGATCTGGCATCTGCGCAATGATGCGGCCGCGGCAGAGGCTTCACGGGCCGCTGCCTTGAAATTCTCGACCACCAATCCGGAAGTCGATCATCTGATCGGGCGTAAACTGTCGCAGAAGTATCGCTTCGCCGAAGGCGCTGAGTTTCAGCGAAAGGCTCTCGAAGGCGATGTGGAGTTTGTAGACGCCAGAATTCAACTGGCTCAGGATCTGCTGCGACTGGGACAGGAAGAGGAGGGCTGGTTACAGGTGGAACAGGCTCATAAGGCCGACGGATACAACACGACGCTGTTTAACCTTCTGCAGTTGAAAGACTCACTGGGTCGATTCACGACCGTCACCAGTGAGCATTTTCAGGTTCGCATGGAAACCGAGGAAGCTGGCGTGTACGGCCCGCGAGTCGTGGAATTGCTGGAACAGGCATGGACAGAACTCACTGCGCGGTATGAGTTCACGCCGGAAATTCCCGTCTATGTCGAAATCTATCCCCGCGTTGATGACTTTGCTGTCCGCACGTTCGGTGTCCCGGACGTCGCGGGATTTCTGGGAGTCTGCTTTGGGAAAGTGGTCACCGCAAACAGTCCCGCGACACGGAAGGAAAACCCCGGCAGCTGGGAATCTGTTCTGTGGCATGAGTTCTGTCATGTGATCACACTGCAGAAAACCAGCAACAGGATGCCCCGCTGGTTAAGCGAAGGGATTTCCGTCTTCGAAGAGCGGCGTACCGATGCTCGCTGGGGACAGCACATGAATCCCGAATTCCGTGACCGAGTCCTCGCTGGCAAGGTCACGCCCGTCGCCGAACTCAGCAGTGCGTTCCTGACGGCGAAGAGCGGTGAGGATCTGAACTTTGCATACTACGAATCTTCAATGCTGGTGGAACATCTTGTCGCCGTGCATGGTCTGCCCGCATTGAACGCGATTCTGAAAGATCTGAACGATGGCATCCAGATCAACGAGGCCCTGAATCGGCAGACCAAAGGACTGGATGAGCTGGAAGAATCGTTTGCAGCATATCTGAACGAACTCGCGATGGCCTATGCTGACGGGGTCGAGTTCCAAACCGAAGAGCTTGCAAAAGCCGCACCGGCAGAACCGGATGCGGTCAAAGCCTTTCTGGAGCTGCATCCTCAGAATTTTTCGGCCATGCTTCTGTATACGTCGCTGCTGATCAAGACCGGCCAGCTTGATGAAGCGGAAACGGAATTGAAGAAACTGATTGAACTCGTGCCGCAGGACAATAGTACCAACGGTCCTCGACGTTTGCTGGCGGACGTCTATCAGCGTCGCAGCCAGCCAGAGCCGGAGATGCAAACGTTAACCGATCACCTGCAGTATTCCGCCGACGACCTTGAAGCCGCGCTGCGACTGCAGGAACTCTGCGAACAGCAGCACCGCTGGCCCGCGTCGTTGAAATTGGCAGGACAGTCTTTGCGATCGATCCGTTCCAGCCGACCGCGTTGACGCGCACGGCAACCGCAGCCGAATCTCTCGGGCAGAAGGAAGTCGCCGTGAGTGCTCTCAACAGTCTGCTCCAGGTTCAAAAAGACGATTCCGCACGGCTCCATTTCCGAATCGCCACCCTTCTGAAACCCACGGATCGCGAATCTGCCCGTCGCCACGTCCTGCTGTCACTGGCTCAAGCACCCCGCTATCGGGACGCTCATAGGCTTCTGTTGGAACTGGTGCAAGAACCCGCAGCCGAGGCACCGTCAGAACCCCCCGCTGACGCAGAAGCACCGCGTGCCCGCAATTGAAACAAACGCACTTTGGAGTGCGATGACTTGTCATCGCTTTCTTTTTCAGTGACTCTGGTCCACCTTTCACCTCGTTTCATCCAAATGCTCTGCGCCGCCAAACGCAATGGACGTACCTTGTTCTGCCTGGTAAGTGACTTTGACCATGCGGCATTGGAAAACCAAAGCGGCGACGAGTCGCCGCACTCCAAAAGTCTTTTCACTTTGCTGCATCTGCAGCAAGATGCGTCACGAACCATGCCACCATGTCTTCGGTCGATTTCTTTGCGTCGTCGCCCTGGAATCCATGTCCGGCACCTTTGAATTCAATCAATTGACTTTTCACGTTTGCCTTCTCAAATGCAGCCTGAATATTCCGGCTGTGCTCCACGGGCACCAGGTCATCTTTATCCCCTGCCAGAAGCAGTGTCGGTGCGTCGTCGGAGGTGACGTGCAGCAACGGCGAATCAGGTTCTGCGGTCTTCGCATCAATGTCCAGGGCTGGGAATCTCGCGTAGGCTGGCAATCGATCCGGAGCATCTTTGGCCATGATTCGTAAATCCGTAGGAGCCACATACGCGACGACGGCGTTAACTCGATCGCTCACCTTGTCCACTGGATCCCTGGCATTCGGATCACCGTTGTCCGACGCAGTGCCCAGCATCAGCGACAAATGACCACCGGCGCTCATTCCGTAGACTCCAATCCGGTTCGGATCGATTTTGAATTTTTCGGCGTTCATCCGAATGAAACGCACGCTGCGACGCACGTCAGAAACGGCTTCGGCAATTCCGAACTTCGGACTGCTGCCGTGACGCACCGCAAACACCGTGAACCCTTTGTCGGTGAGTGCCTTAAACACAAACTGCGATTGGTCCGGCGGCGTCCAGTTTGAGTACCAGCCGCCACTCACCATAAACAGCACGGCGGCTCCGTTCGCGTTTTCGGTCGGAGTGAACACGTCGCACGTCATCGCCAGACCCAGCTTGTGTCCGTAAACGACATCCGGCGTGATCGTAACGTCGGCTCGGGCCGACTGCGACGTCATCGCAACGACCAGTGTCAGAATCAGCGTTTGAATCTTGATTGGCATTTGCATTCGTCTTTCAATGAGTAACGAACCTCGCACAGAATTCCTGTGAATTTGAGCATACACGGTTCTCAATTCAGGTCCAATCGAACTATTATCGGCACGGGCCTTCGTGGTCTTGTGTCAGCTCAACGTGTTCAAAATTCGAAATCTTATTTATGAAAACCGGTGTCGATGGCATGTGCAATACTGGATTCCGGGTTTTTATGTGTAGAAATGTGTTGGGCTCCCTTACAATGGAAAGCAACGCCTTCCGAATACAACTCTCAGCCGAATCGCATACATGACCAATCCATCTACTCGAGGTGTCGCTCGTTCTCTCGATCGATACCTGTCGTCCCTGTTTACTGGGATTCTTCGAGGAAAACCCAGGCGTCAAAGCCGTGCTTCCCGCTGTGCGATTCGGGTGGATGCGTGTGAGAGCCGGGAAATGCTTTCCGCGATCGTCGTGACTAGTCTGGCGGACAATACAACCGTCGACGGACAGATCACCCTGCGTGAGGCGATTCAGGCCGCGAATACGAATCTCTCGGTCGATGGTTCCGTGGCTGGCAGCGGGGCGGATGTCATCACGTTTGGTCCGGGACTCAACGGGACAATCGCTTTAACACTCGGCCAGTTGACGATCAGTGAGACCGTGACCATCACCGGCAATGGTGCCGCCAACACGATCATCGATGCTCAAACAACTTCACGAATTTTTGACATCACCAATACTGCAGGCGATGTCACACTCAACGGTCTCACTCTGCTGAACGGTCAGCGGATTGGCGGTACTGATATATCTTTCAATGGGGGCGCGGTGCGATCTCTCTCGACTGGAACATTGGCAATTCATCAGAGCATCCTGTCGGGGAATCGGGCAGCGGGCAGTGGCGGAGCGATTTCATCGCTTTCCGGGGTGGTGCGAGTGAGCCAAAGCACGTTGTCCGGAAACTCTTCGATGAATCTGGGTGGTGCGGTCTACACGGAGACCGGCGATTTGACGGTCAGCAAGAGTACGCTGTCCGGAAACTCCAGCGGCGCTGGTGGCGGAGCTATTGCATCTGGAGGTGGGCCGGGCTTGATTTCCGTAAGCCAGAGCACGCTCTCTGGAAATCTGGTTACTGGCAGCTTCGACCGTGGCGGAGGAGGAGCAATCCTTAACGGTGGTAATCTCTTCGTCAGCCAAAGCACAATCACCGGGAATCAAGCTCCAAATTCTGGGGGGGGCGGAATCAGCACTTACTCGGGCATCACGATCCACAACAGCATTATTGCCGGAAACTCCGACATCGGCTTCGGCCCGGATTTGTACAAGAATTCCGGAAATAAGCCGAATCTGTTTCTGTCTCAACTGACCAACACGTTGCTCGGGACGAACAAAGGCAGCGGAGGCAACCTTGCACCCACCGTCGGGACCACACCCGATGCCAATGGGAATTTTATCGGAGGTGCAGGTGCAAACGCCATTGATCCGCGGTTAGGGGCTCTCCGGAACAATGGCGGATCGACGTTGACACATGCGCTGTTACCAGGCAGCCTGGCGATTGATCACGGCAATAATGCTTTGGCAGTCGATGTTGTAAACGACATGCCGCTGACTCTTGATCAACGCGGAACTTCTTTTCCCCGGATCGTCAATACAACGGTCGATATGGGTGCTTACGAAGGGACGTTTCTCATTGTTAGTACGAACATCGACGAATTGGATGGCGACTTCAGCGGCGGTGACCTGTCGCTCCGCGAAGCGATTTCAATCGCGAACGCCAGTATTGCGACCATCGAGACGATAGGATTTGCCCCTTCCACAAATGCACTGCCATTCAATCTGACGCTGGGCCAACTGGTGATCAGTCAGAGCGTCACGATCATCGGTAATGGAGCAAAAAGTACAATCATCGATGCACAAACGAACTCACGAATCTTCGAGATGACCAGCTCCGCCGGTGACGTGACCTTGGATGGCATGACACTGAAAAATGGCAGAACGAC
>JBBJME010000209.1:0-12619 GCA_037719765.1 Planctomycetaceae bacterium | reverse complement strand
GGAGGCGGTGCAGGTGGTGCAGGTGCTGCGGGTGCTGGTCTTCTTCTCGGTCCACTGCTCATTGTCGTCGTCGCCATTATCGCGATGATCGCCGCCGTGTCTGCCGTGTCAAAAGCCCTCTACTCCCTCGGACAACAGGGATACGAAACCGCTCTCCGAGTCGCAGACTACAACGGGGCACTGTTCGCCGCGAAAACTCAACTGGAATTCGGGCGGCTGAAAAGGGATGTTCAAACAGCCGGGAGCCTGGCCGACAATGGCTCAAAATTCATGGGGGCTCTGAATGACCTCGAGGATGCGATCCGACCGCTGACGGACATGCTGCAAAATGTGGGGCTTCAGTTCATCACTCTATTGGCGAAAATTGCGACGGATATCGTTCAACTGCTGGTCAAGTTCATCGTGTTTTCGAGGATTATTGAAATGCTCGAATGGCTGATCTCGCACTGATAGGATGTTGCTTGGGGCTGAAGAGATTGCCAAACAAACAGTCGAATTTGCAGCACAAGGCGGAATGGCGGTTGCGAATGGTCTTGTCGGTGGTGGCGCTGGTGGCGGATTAACAGCAGTAATAATGCAACTGTCTGCTCTTGGTTTTGCTCAAGCCGCTCCCGCTGCTCCTGCTCCCCCTCAAAACAAACCGGACGGATGGCCGGGCATGGCGTTCACCGATCCACGTGAAATGATCGACCTTCCCCGCGAACCACTTCCACCCTTGCGAGGCAATCGACGAGGGATGTTCTCGTAGATTCCTGAATCTCTGGCCCGTGATGAATTCCCTTTCCCTGGCTGAATGCCTTCCACAACAACGAGAACAAAAATGAACAACGCCAAACTTTTTCCAAGCAGTGAAAAACGCCGACAGGCCGAACGACAACAGCAGCGGGCGAAAGATCTCCTCAACCAGATCGATCGGCTGGCCAAGAATCCGACAGAGCAAACTCTGCCGCAGATTGAAGCCAAAGCCCGTGAACTCACGCGGGCCGTTGGTTCCGGATCTGGCTTCGCTCGGGAAATGATTCGCAGCGTCCGGGATTTAGCCAAGAGTGTTAGCGAGCGGCCAGCCGGTGCAATCGGGAGTTTTCTGAGAAGCCTGGGCGTTGAAGGGAATTCAATCGCCAGATGGTTCCGGAGTTATGAGGGTCAGCAGCTCCTTGAGCCAATTCGACAGCAAGTTCAACAAGCAATCGGACTGGCGAATCAACTGGATCCTGATTCAATCGGCATGGGGAATCAGACTCCGGAACAAGCCGGCGGGCGACTCATTCCAACCCAAGACGAAACGCAGCGGAATCGAATCCTGCCACCAGCATATTCGAATGCAGAACCGGTGGACGATTCACCTCACCGGAATGTGACAGTTCTTCCCAGTGGACAGTGGCGAGTCAGAGGGCCCGGATTTGAGCGGACATATGATCCGAATCATCCGGCGATGTCTGGCATCATGACCAGTGTCAATTCGTCAAACGTCCATTCGGTCGGCTTTGAGTTCAATTTCAATTATCCGCTGAAAAGCAAGCTGATCATTCGATATTTGCAGGACAACCGCCGCGGCGTAGGGAAGGTTCCGGGACCAACGTACAGCTATGACAATTGCCATCCGGATCTATTCAATGATCTGCTGGCTGTGGGATCGAAAGGCAAATGGGTTTGGGATGAACTGAGAATTCGTGGCACAATTGCCGGTCACCAGTTCACCTACAATCTGATTCGAGCGGCACAAAGTTATTTACCGCGGCGAGCGACTGTGCGGCACGGCCAGCAGATTCTTCGACGTCGCCAGCGTGAAGCTGCGTTCTCAACCGGAAGGGAAACGCTGACGTCTGCGCTTCCGAATCGGAACGTAGGTCAATATCGTCCAACTGCTCACCGGCCAAACGTCGGGAATCCTGACCGGGGGCGTCCGAATACAAGGCGATAACCATCTTCAAAATCAAGGAACAAGCTCATGGCGTGGGAAGGAAAGAACATGTCGGGAATCGAATCTATCTGTTGTGCGTGCCAAGCACGTTGTAAGCCGTTTCAGCCGGACAACTTTGTAATCATGCCGATGTGCCCTGTGTGCTGGGGAAAACTCACAGTTGGTGAACGGGCAACTCTGGTGATGTCGGCACGACAGGCAAAGGGAATATCGGATCTGGTCAACCTGCTGCACGAAGCGGTTCGATCGGGGGATTACTTCAAGGCGAGGCGAAACGAGAATGAGAAGAACTGAGGTTGGCGAATCTTTCCTTTTTCCTGGCTGGATGTTCAGTGAGTTTCATAACCCACCGTTCCGTGGGTTACGTTCGCATCCGGTTTTGTCCGTTCTCTCTATGTCAGGATGGCAGTCATCAACTGAGAATCATCAATTTGAAAAAAAGAAAAGAATTCATGTTGACATACTTCCGGAGTCGATTACTATGTCACTGTGCATATTGACGCAAGTGAGTTCAAACCGACGAAGGAAGTTACAATGCAAGCTTTTGGCTATATCAGAGTTTCAACTGAAGCTCAGGTAAATGAAGGCGTTTCACTCGAAGCACAGCAGGCGAAGATTCAGGCTTGGTGCCTTGCAAACGACGTTGAACTGGCTGGAGTCTTCATTGACGCGGGAATCAGCGGAAAGCGTGCTGACAATCGTCCGGAATTGCAGAACGCACTGACGGCCGTCAGCAAAGCGAAAGGCGTCTTGGTGGTTTACAGCTTGAGCCGTTTGGCTCGATCGACGAAAGATACGATCAACATTGGCGAGAGATTGGACAAGGCCGGGGCCGATCTGGTTTCCCTCAGCGAAAAACTCGACACGACATCCGCAGCGGGAAAGATGATCTTCAGAATGATGGCGGTGCTGGCTGAATTCGAGCGGGATCAGGTTTCTGAACGCACCCGGACGGCAATGCAGCACATGAAAACTGAATCTCTGCGAGTCGGCCAGATCCCATTCGGTAGCGATCTGCTGGAAGATGGAAAAACGCTTGTCCTGAATGTCCGGGAACTGGCAGTGATTGAACAACTCGAAGCACTTCGCGAATCCGGATTGTCCTACCAGCGAATTGCGGACGACCTGAATCAGAAGAATGTGCCAACGAAGGAAGTCGGAAAAACATGGAAAGCAAACACAGTCCGCCGGATCCTGGTGAGGACGGCTTAACGGACGAACAGAAACAGGCGTTTGAGAAACTCGAACGCCTGCTGGCGGAACTTCCTCCCGGCAGGCGTCGAGCATTTATCCAGCATTTAGAAAGCAAGATCGATGAAGAAGCGAGCGGCGAAAAAATCCGCCAGGAAGAAGATCCGCGAAGTGATCCTGCAGGCGATTGAGGATCGCGGGGATAGCGTTCTGGCGTTATCGAAGCAGTGCGGAGTCAGTCAGCCGCAGTTGTCGCGGTTTGTTCGGTTTGTGCCCGGTGACGGTGACGGCGGCCGGGATCTGCGTTTGAGTGCCGTTGAGAAACTCTGTGAAACCCTCGGGCTCGAACTGCGGAAGATCGACGATTCAAGCGATTCAGCCGCGGGCTGACGTTCTTCCCCCTGGCGGAAACTGCGATTCAGCGACATGCGACGGTCGATGGATCTCGTTTTATCTTCGTCGCGATATCTCAAAAAGGAACAAACTCCATGAACTGGAACAACGACAACGACAGTCCCTCAAACCGCGTGAATCCTGGCATCGGTGCCAGTCCGTTGCACTTCGACCGAAATATCCGAGTGGCTCTCTGGTGCCATTCGTCCGGTGAAATCATCGCAGCTACAGAGCCCTGCCTATCAGTCGTCGAAGCGGAACGAATCCACGAGTCCCTGGACGAATTCTTCGAAATCGCTGTTTATGAATCCCGGGCCGCTATCCGTTGCGTGCCGAATGACAGCATTGTTGCGATGAGCGATTGCATATTGTCAGCAGAAGAGGCCGAATGGATCGAGGATTCTCCTGAGGATTTCTTCAAGCTGTTTCTGTGCCCGGCGGATCGTCTGAATCTCTCAACTGATGACATGCGAGAATTACAGCTATCGTGCGAGTAGCTCGATTTCCGGACGGAACAGACGGCAGACGAATCCCATTCCGCCAGGGGTGAGGCCATTCCCGCTCCTTTCAATTATCCAGATGAATCACTTTCCAGATGGAGTGAAGGCAGATGGCAAAGAAGAAACCGATCAAGGTCCATGTCGTTAAGTATGATGGTGAAAAGAACCTCGTACTTCGCTACCTTGACCCAATCACCGGACGGCAGAAGCGGAAAACCGCCGGCACGAAGAACGCGAAGGAAGCCGAACGAGCCGCCGAACGATGGCAGGGTGAACTCAACAACGGGAAGTTCAAGCCGCCGGAGGATCTGACTTGGGCGGAATTCCGTGATCGATTTGAAGATGAGTCGCTCGGCGATAAGTCTTCCGGATACTTTTCCGTTTTTCATTCAGCGTTCAAACGGTTTGAGGAAATCACGGGGGTTGAAATGCTGCGTGATGTGCCCGACGTGATTGATAAGTTCGAACTAAGTCTACGCCGAAGTAAACTCTCGACAAACACGGTCCGGACGTACCTGAAGCACTTTCGTACCGCGATTCTCTGGGCAGTTGAAAAGGGCTATCTCGGTGAGTTGTCGAAGCGAATTCGAATTCCGGAATCAATCGACGACATGAAGGGCCGGGCGTTGAACGACGTGGAATTTGCGGCGATCCTGAACGCGGTACCGGATATTGTCGGTCAAGAACTGGCGAACGATTGGAAGCATTATCTAAATGGCCTATGGCTTTCCGGGCTTCGACGGCAGGAATCTCTGATTCTGTCATGGGACGAACATGCGGCATTCGGGGTTGATATGACGGGCCTGTTCCCGCGGTTCCGTATCTCTGCGAAGGCTCAAAAGAGCCGCAAGTCTCAATATCTGCCGATGACACCAGACTTCGCTGAATGGCTTCTGCGGACCATCCCCCTGGCTGAACGTGCCGGACTCGTATTCTGTCCACGCGGGACGTCCGGAGCTGCCCTGACAGGCTCCGAAGTTGGCCGCTACATCTCTTCAATCGGTCGAAAGGCTGAAGTTCAGGTAAAACCGGGATCTGACAAGTTTGCAACCTGCCATGATTTCCGCCGGTCATTCGGTACGCGATGGGCTCGGCGAGTCATGCCGGCGGAACTGAAACTGCTGATGCGACATGCCAGCATTGATACGACGATGAAGTATTACGTGGGGATTGAGGCAGATGATATTGCGGCCGGATTGTGGGCAAGGTTCAATCCGTCGCCAACTTCTGGATCCGATTCAGTTTTGAATGAGGATGCCAAAACGTCAATTTGAGTCAGCTATTTGTATAGTAGAATTGGTAAAAAACATGACTGAAATCGTGGATGTGAGTGGCCCGAATGGCCCAACTGTTGGGAGAACTTTTCAGTGTGGAAAGTGGATTTCCATTCAGATCTGTGTTCCAGTCTCGCTTGGATTGGACGGGCATTGTGACTCGATGGTATTGCCTGTTTTTGCCAAGATTGACGGGGCAAAATTGCTTGAACTGACAATTCAGGAACCCGATTGCTTTTGTTCCGGAAACTCCTTCTCGAGTATCCCAGAAATCAGCAGTGTTCCAGGTGCAGGGCTTTGTCCGTCCGGAATTGAATGAAGTTTGCAGTAAAGCGCCAGCCGTTGAGAAGTTGACAACTTCATCAGTTCTCTTTCGCGATGTTCTCTTGGCGTCACAGTATTCTTTCCTCTCGGGATGCATCCCGCCAAAAATGGAAACCGCACCTGAAATTCCCCTTTTAGGTACGGTTTCAGGTACGGTTTGAGTCGGGAATACAGGATTTGAACCTGCGACCTCTTGGCCCCCAGCCAAGCGCGCTAGCCAGACTGCGCTAATTCCCGGATGTGTTCAATTCAGCGAAAACACTGTCGTTCACATGGGTGTTATCGGCTTTCTCGTCTCTCTCGTCAAGTATCACGCTGCCTCAATTTGTGTCGTTGAATGGTGGTAAACGGGTCATTTCGTGGTAAAACCACCTGTTTACTACCACGAAATGAAATCAGGGGTTCAAACACACTGGCTGCTGCGACCATCAGCCACCTGTTCCGGCATGGGTGCGATATTCGACTCCCGTCCGCAACGCAACGCGGCTACTCGTGTAATCCGAGAAGTCGAAGTATAGATGCCGATCCACGACGACCATCACATAGATGCGATTCCCAGCTGGATAGTGGAGGAAAAGACGTTTCAGGTCTTCACGCAATTCTTCGGCCACAGGTCAATTCCCTCAACATCAGTCAGATTCCTTGATCGGAAACGGATGAAGAAATGTTCTGCGGCAGCCTTGGAGTCAAACGAATTGCCAGTGTCAATTCTCCCAGTAGTAGCCCCCTTATTCGTTTTCTGGCTTGATGATCCGCCGTAGCGAAACTGCCTTTGCTGCTAGTTTTCAGCCCTCCGATTTGGTGTAACGCCGCCAGCCGCTTCCCACTGGGACTCGGCACAGATTTTGCATTATGGCATAATGCAAAATCTGCCCGCGCTCAAGTTCGGAGTCAATCGTCATGGCCAATGAAAATTCAGTGTCTCCGCTTCATTCAGCAAATTCCGAGTGGATGACGCGCGAGCGCTCCATGACTCTTGCTCTTATCGTTGTCACGGGAGTTGCGCTCTATCTCTGTTATCGCGTCGTCAGTCCATTTCTGCCGGCTCTCGCATGGGCTTTGGCTCTGGCGATTATCGCTCAACCTGTCGAACACCGGATCCGGCGATTGATCAAAAGTGCAAGTATTTCGTCTGGCGTTATGACGATTCTGGCAGCGATCGTTATCGGCGTTCCGGTAATTTTTGTGACGCAGCAACTCGCGCGCGAAGCGACCAAGTCGGCAGAAGCAATTCGGGAGAACATTCAATCGGGGGAATGGCGAGGCATCTTTGACCGCTGGCCCTCGCTAACACGGGCTCTTCCCTGGATCGAATCTCAACTTGGCGTGCCGAACACCACGTCCGAGGATGTCAAGAAGCCCAGCGGCGGCAATAACGGAGGGTTGTCAGAATCACCGAAACCGAATGAAGTCGACCCAATCCCGGAGGGCTCCGTGCAGCAAGTGGTTTCTGCAATCGGTCCCCGTATCGGCGGCATGATTGGAAGTGTCGCCTGGATGGGGATGCAGGCGTTAATCACACTGATGTCACTCTTTTTCATTCTGCGCGATCGACATGCTGCGACCGCCACACTCCGCTCATTGTTGCCATTGTCGAGCAATGAAGTGGACGACATCTTCCAACGCGTAGATGACACCATCTACGCGACCGTCTTCGGTTCGGTCGCCGTCGCGTGCATACAGGGAATGATGGGAGGGTTCATTTTCTGGTGGCTTAGCCTCCCCTCTCCCCTGCTCTGGGGTACGATCATGGGGCTGCTGGCCGTCGTACCGGTTCTCGGAACATTCATAATTTGGGCGCCCACCGCTGCCTACCTGGCACTTCAAGGACATTGGATGAACGCAATAATCCTCGTTTCGTGGGGAGCAATTGCGATCGGATTGATCGACAATTTTCTCTATCCCTATCTCGTCGGAAGGCGGCTTCGCTTTCACACGCTGCTCGTCTTCTTTTCTATCGTCGGCGGACTTGCGACCTTTGGCGCATCCGGAGTGATCCTCGGACCCGTACTTCTTGCGATCACCGATGCACTCATCGAAGTCTGGCGTCGGCGGACGGCATGGGGCGGCACGATCGAGGGAGGAGTATCCACTTCACCACATGGATGACCAGTCTTGATCGGATGATTGACTGGACGTCACCGGGATTCCATCCCGTGCCCGCATGTTCTCAGCATTCATCAGTCGCCAAATCCCTGGCTGCATCTCTGGTGAATCGTTTAGCCGGTCGAGGTTTGCGTTAATGGTCTGCCAGCATTGCTGCATCATCGCCCGCAGTTTTTCTGTCGGCAGTTTTTCGAGATTGTTATTCATGGCGTGTCCTCGAATTCATACAGCCACGCATGAGCAGATGGAACGATCGTTCCGTTGTCATCTGCCGGACTGACCCGGTACAGATCAACCGATTCGATGAATTGCCGATCTGTATTCCCGTCGCGAGTCAGCAGCACACCATCCCCTGCCGTTGCGTGTAACCATGTCCGGCGCGAATTGATCAGCCGAATACAAAGTTCGCTGGTCTCTCGTGGCCAGACAATGACTGACGTGTCACCATCGCCCCGCATCGTGAATCTGATCGCGTGAACGATTCGCTGCAGTGACCGCGGCGGGATGTCAGACGGTTCAGTCATCGTTTCACCAGCCATCGGACGGACGAAACAATCAAGATTGAAAACAGGGCCATCGTAAGGATTGGAAACATCAACTCGCGGCTGTTTCCAGCTTCTGCAACACCCCAGACTACTAACTACATGTTGTGGCCATAGCCCAAAAGATCGGCCATGATATGCGGGGGCGTTTGGATTCGGCACTTTTCCGAGTCTCAGGCGGTTGGTAGTTCGCAGGCGGTTCGTACGGATTGAATGTCATCGTCGATTGCCTCGCCTCACTGCAGCAATAATCACAAGCGCGATCATAGATACCGTAATCAGCACGAGCCAGGCTGTCGGCTTTTAGGGTTCGGTGCCCTATCCCGTGTTTGGTCAACTGGGGAGGTGTCAACGGTTGACAGCTCCCCACGCGAATCGCCAAGGCATCGCAATCCAATCACCGTATGCAACACTAACCCAATAAATGGCAAAGTTGCCAAAACTTGGGATTCCACCAGCATCGCGATCAACCACCGCTCATTCTGAAATCCTCAGCTGCTTCGCTGTCCACTGGTCTGCGGTCTCGAATTGAAGACTCCATTGCCCTGCGGATCCCCGGGTTGCGGCTCACAGTGCATCGTGAAACCCCCAGCTCATTCGCGATTTCCTGATAACTCGATGCTCCCCGGGCGATCGCGACAACCGCCAAGGCTACCCATTCGTCGTTCTGTCGCTTGGGTGCTGGGGTGTGGTTCTTCCTGCCGCCGCCTTCCAAGTGCCGGACGATGCGACGGAGAAGACGCACAATTTCTGTAAGTTCATTTGATATGCCGCGACTCGCTTCCAGTGTGGCACTGCATGACTTCAGAGATCCGCACAAGCCCTCCGGGATACCGCTGCACGCCAATTCGTTGACAGTCAGACCGGCTTCTACATCCGCGGATTTAATCGCGGTAGTCTTGCGACGTTTGGATCCGGCAAACTGCTGTTTGAGTGCAAATCGGGAATCAGAATTTGGACTTGAGTCCACATTCCCCCCAGCCAAGCGCGCTAGCCAGACTGCGCTAATTCCCGGATGGATGAAGTCTAGCAATGTCGGGGGCTGTTCGCAATGAAGTCGTGAACGTGAATACCCCGACGTCGAGAGGTCAGGACGATGCAGCGAGGGCGTCGTTTCCGTAGCCTTTGCGGATTGCGCGGCGGGTCAGGAAGAGTTCCGCGACAAGAAACAGCAGGAACAGTGTGAGCAGCACCGGCCATAATTCTGCAATGCTTTCCGCGCCGTACATGCGCTTTGCCAGATCTTCCAGCGACGACGAAAAACGAACGCGATCATTGGTCACCAGTCTTGCCTTATCGTCTGCGGTTAACTGTGTGAGGTCGTCTTCCAAATGGTCGTAGTTTACCACAAATGCATCGACTTGTTCTGCAAACACGGCATTGGCTTGCATCGTCATGGCATACACGCCAGGGGCGAACGTGTTTGTGAACACGGTCGAAGCGTCGCGGCGGCTCGTTTGATTGCCTTCCGACTGTACGTTTTCGGCAGCCACGCGGACTTCAGTCGTCATGCCGCCAGGGGCCTCAAATGTCACAAACTCATCCGCAGGTTCTGCAACGGGGTCAAGCTTCGCGTTGGCGGAGCCTGCGGATTCAGGTGCGGGGCTTGTGACGATGATTTGCCGGAGGTGTGCAATCAATGGCTCACCAAAATCCATGTTGCGATGACGCGCGACGAAGCAACGTGAAAGACGGCTTCATGCAGAAACGGAACAAAGTCGGATCGGGTGGGAAGATCGTTCCACGTTCGATCCAGTGTCGTGGTCATGACCAGCACGAAACCGTCTCCGCAGCGTGATTCCAGCAGCAGAGGATCACCTGTTGACAGCGCCGCCAACGCGAGCGGTGCCGATCCTGATTGAGCGTTCGTAGTTCCGAACTCTGCGGCGTTGACGTTCAAAGGCGGTTGCTTCGTTTTCGTGCCGACATCGGCCACGTGATCAGCGACTGCGGCCTGCATCGCTCCTGGTCCGATTTTTGTCAGACACCACGCATCAAACGTCGCCTTCAGAAAACTGCGGGCCGGGTCAGACCGGAATCGATCCAGCCAGCCGGGCTGAAGACTCAACGGAGCCACGCGTATGATCTGCTCGGCCTGCGGCGGAGCTTCCCGCGTCCGCACAACCTGAATCTGTGGCAGGAGCCCGGAGTCACCAAAGCATGCCTGAAACGATTCCGGCGTCGTGTTTGGGCCACACGCAATCATCAATCCGTTGCCCGCAGCCACGAACTGCTTTAAGGCCAGCGCGGCATCAGGAGAAATCGTGCTGACATTGCAGAAGATGGCTGCGGAGACCGATTGGAAATCGGCAGGTGACAGATCTGCGGCTTCGACCAGTCGCGTCTTCACCCACGGTGGTTTGCCTTCCGGCGGCGCGAACGCCAACTGAGCAAAAAAACTGTCACGATCGGCAAACTGCGCGGCCGGAGTTCCATTCACCAGCAGCACGTCCAGAGACTTTGCCACATGAATGGCCGCATGACTCACGTTATCCACCGCAACGGCATCGTCAGACATCTCCGCTTCGACACCCAGCACATGCGTTCCTTCTGCCCGCAGCGCATGATCGAATTCAATTACTGATTCTCCATAAGCCGGCACTGTGGCACTCTGAAGCTTTCCCGCCAGTGGCTGACCATCCAGGAGCAGTCGCAATGGAACGTGAGCCTCCGCGCTGGATTCATTGTGAATGGCGACCTGCAGCCGCACGGGAAAATCAGGTACCGTCATTTCCCGTGACAACTCAATGCGTCCCACCGAAACGTTACGTGTCACCGGACCAAGATGCGGAGCGACGTCAATGACCCACACATGCGGTCGCACCGACGGAAATTTGATTAAATCATCAAATCTGAGCCATTCGGCTTCGTTTTCAGACTTCCAGCTGTTGCCCTGTCGGTCGGTGAACACCACGACCTCCCTCGCTGATGCGCTGGAACGACCGAGGATCGCAAGGGCTTTTTCCAGGGCGGACAGCATGCCACAGGAGCCTCCGGGTGGTGGAAGTCGTCGGATCTCCTGTTCCACCAACGTCAGATCTCGCAACGGCGATTCAATGACCGATCGCGGCTGATCGCGTGCATCGATCAGTGCGACGTTATCGTCCCCTCCCAGCGTGCGGAGAAACTCACTCGCCCGACGAATCGCATTTTGGTGCATCGAATTCACGCCATCCGTGCGCGACATGGAATTTGAACCATCGATCACAACGACGACCGTGCGCGACCCGGCGGAGTAGTAACCGCTCAACCAGCCGCCAGGCAGCCACGGACGCGTCACCGAAAGCACGATCAGCGTGATGAGGCCGATGCGAAGCAGCAACAGCAGCAGTTCTTCCAGTTTCAGCCGTCGTCGAGTTTTCTTTGACGGATTCAGGAACTGCATCGCCGCCCATTCCACGACGTCATAACGTCGGCGACTTAACAAATGAGCCGCAATCGGCAGACCGATTCCTGCCAGGCTGATCAACAGCCACGGATTCATGAAGAATTGAAACATAAGTCGATCGGCGGTGGTCCCTTCCTGGCAGGCATCGCGGGAACGGTGATAATCTCAATTGTCGAGAACCGAATGGCTAATCAGAATTGTGGCGAGTGTCGTGCGATTTTTTTGCGGCGTCGTTTTCACGATGGATTTTCCTGGGTCGGAAGTAGCGCTTCGATTCATTGACGGCTGTACGCCTTGTCATAAAACGCACCAGCAATGTCAGCAAGTAGTTTTTCCAGCCGGGTACCACATACTGCCGACGCTTTTCCATCGCCCTGAGTGCTTTTCTGACGACCTTTGCGGGCGTACTGGAAGCGTGTTTCTCAAGCCAGCCCGGAGCACCGGCCTTATCGAAGAAATCCGTCCGCGTGACACCGGGGCAGAGGGCCATCACCGTCACACCACGACCGCGAACCTCCGCCCACAGCGCCTCGCTGAAATGCAGAGTGAAGGAAGTGCTTGCCGCGTACGTGGCCATAAATGCCACTGGCTGAAAAGCTGCCTGTGACGACACGTTGATGATCGCACCGTGTCGGCGGTACAGCATTCCCGGCAGCACGCGATACGTCAGATCGGCGAGTGTCAGCAGATTCAGGTTCAGCAGGTGACGCACATCTTCAGGCGACGTCGATTCAATCTGACCGATGAGCCCGATACCCGCGTTGTTGACGAGCAATTCTACGTCCACCGCCAAACGCCGGATTTCTTCGACCAGCCGACGACTCGCATCCGGGTCCGCCAGGTCAATCGCCACAATGTGGCAGCGTGTCCCGTGTCGGGTATTCAGCTCGGTCGCGAGTTCAGTCATTCTATCTTTGCGCCGAGCCGCAAGAATCAAATGCATCCCGCGCCCCGCAAGTTGCGCAGCAAACTCCGCTCCG
>JBBJME010000208.1:0-12619 GCA_037719765.1 Planctomycetaceae bacterium | reverse complement strand
TTCCTTCTGTCTGCTGTTCGTGGGACGTCCGCAGGTGATTTACCGACAAAAAAAAGCCGCAGGAACGTGAAATCTGTTCCGGCGGCTTTTATTTTTAGAGTCGTTTGCAGAATCAGTTCCGGCGCTGTGGCGGTCGTCCGCCGTCGCGCCGACCGCGAGTTTCAGCGCGACGTGCGTGCTCTTCAGACGGCGTCCGAATTGCAAGACTGCCGATCGCTTCTTCCCAGGTTGGAATGTCCTGGAATTCAGCGGCGACGAGCGGAGGCCGCGGGCCGCGACGGCTTTCACCCTCGTCACTTGCAGCAGCCGGTCGAGGTTCTCTAGCTGGCCGGGACTCCCGCGATGGCTGGGAATCTCGAGCTGTCTGAGGTTCCCGCGGTGGACGAGGCTCCCGGCCCGGCTGAGGTTCCCGCGCTGGCTGACGACGCGGACGTTCCGTGGATTCTGCTTCACGAGGTGCTCGGTCTTCCTGACCACGTCCGCGGCCTCGACCCTGACCACTGCGAGGTGGACGCTCACTGCGGGCCGGTTCACTCCGAGCCACTTCGCGGCGACGCGGCAGCTCTTCATCGTCTTCCAGATCACCGAAGTCGGTCAGATCGACGTCGTCAACTGCCAGATCGTCATCATCATCGACATCGTCTATGTTGTCTTCATCGCGCACCGGACGGCGTGCACTGGCGGCCGGGCGTTCTTCCGCACGAACGGGTTCGCGGGATTCTTCACGTCCTCGACCACGCCCGCGGCGCCCTCGGCGACCGCGTCGCGGACGGCCAGGACCACTTTCGCCCTCTGCCGATCGTTCGACGTCTTCGCCCTCTTCTTCTTCATCGTCAATTTCGTCCGGCTCAGATTTTCGCGCTGCCGGCGACGGAGGTTCCTCCTGGATGCGGCGCTGAGCCTTTACGCTGCCAGCTGAAACACTGACGAAATCTTCCTGATCTTCTTCAAACATGATCTCGCTGAAGTCATCATCAAAGTCCACAGTGCGACCTGTGGACTCTGAGACGTCACTGGTTGGTGCAGTCGTTTCCGTCTCATCGCGCCGCCCGCGTCCGCGACCGCGCCCGCCACGGCGCCGCCCGCGACGACGTGGTGCCGCATCTTCGTCATCGCTGTCCGCGCGGGCCGCAGGAGCTGGCGGAACGATCTCCTCAACTTCATCGTCTTCGTCATCGACTTCTGCGGCCATTGGCCGGGATGCAGCCGCAGCCGCTGGTTTTTTCTTCGCTTCGTCGTCCCACACCCAGCCTTCCAATTCATTCCAGTGTTCATCATCGGCTGAGGGTGACTTGCGACCTGCATCAACCGCTTTCGCGGCAGGTGGGCGATCGGATCCGCGGCTCTCAGCACGCGCCGCAGGTCTGTTCTCCTGCGGACGACCACCCCGAGGCGCGGGGCGTTCATCTCGACGGTCATTACGTTGCTCACCCCGATGCGCTGCAGCTGGACGCTGCTCATCACGCGCTTCAGCAGGAGCCCGACCGGAACGCCCAGGACCGGTCCGCGAATCAACTCCGCGTTCGTCCCGTGCTGGCCGAGATTCACGGGCGGCCGGAACCGCCTTCTTTGGAGTGGGAACGATTATCTCGTCGCCGAAATCCAGTTCGGCGTCGTCCAGTTCGTCTTCCTCTTCTTCATCGTCGTCTTCTTCATCTTCATCGAAGTCTTCTTCGTCCTCTTCTTCCTCGTCGTCCTCATCATCTTCATCACCGAAGTCGAAGTTTTCGTCGTCTTCATCTTCGTCGTCTTCATCATCGACCACGACGTCATCGTCGTCGTCATCGTCTGAAAAGACGATGAGATCATCGAGGTTTTCTTCGAAGCGATTTGGCGCGGAGGTCATGCCTGACATTCCGGAATCTGCTGAAGAAAAAGCCTCGACCGGTTCAGCACGGTCCGCCACTCGTTGCTGGCTGCCATCGTCGGCGTCGAGCGGCGACTTCGTATCGTCGTAGTCATCAAACAGCACTTCACCGCCGACATCGGCGGGATTCATGTTGAGACCAAAAAATGACTCTGCCAGATACTTGGCAGCGTCTTCAGATTTGTGTTTGTGCGAATCTTCGCCCGGACCAGTCATTTCATCCATCTTTCAATCTCGGATTCGTCCCTCCTGCAAAAAAGAAGCCACAGGACGGGAATAGCGAACGCAGGCTACTCCGGCGCGAGCAGGATTGCAATTCGAGACGGTCGGAGTGAGAAAATCCCGTGATTATTCGGAAGAAATCAGAGTAACCACCTGAGAACATTTGTTGAGCCGCTTTCTGGCCTGTTGAGGCATTACGACTTGGCCTATGCCACTAGCAGAATGCAATGCCTCACACACACGCAACCTGTGAGTTATGAAAAACTGGATCGTCTTTAGCGAATTGGCGGCATTTGGCTATACCGATTGCAGCAGTAGTACCGATAGTAAGGACACAGTTCCGTCACCAGCGGCGGCATCACGCGCCGCGGTTTTTCGGGCTGGTTCGAACACTGAGAAAAAGGGCAGGAACATGTGGAACTGGCGAGACCGTCGTGCCAAAAATCGATCTCAACTCCCACAGGCCACAACCGCGGAGTGTATCCAGCTGCTGGAAGACAAGGCCTTGCTGGCTGGCAACGTGCTGGCCAGTTTGAGCGGTGCGCATCTGTCGGTCACCGGCGATACTGTCGATAATTCGCTGGAAGTCACTGTTGTCAACAACCAGGTGGTCCTGCGTGGCCTGAGCAACACGACGATCAACGGATCAGCTGCGTTGTTCGTGATTGCGACGAACTCAGATACGGCACCTGGGAATATCACGATTCAGACAGGTGCCGGGAACGATACGGTTATTTTCAGCCGTAATGTGAAAGTATCGGGCAGCACCTGGCTCGACGGCGGTGTCGGAAACGATGTGCTCAGCGTGACAGGTGCCACATTCCAGCAGACAGTCAGTATTTATGGCCGAGCAGGCAACGATACCATCAGCGTGCAAAATGCCACGACAGAAGGTTTGCTGCGGATCAAAGGCAAGTCCGGCAACGACCTGATCAGTCTCACCAACCTCACTGCCAACGGTGAGATTCGCATTGAAGGCAACCAGGGTGACGACGGCGTTTCATTCAATAACGTGACCACGAACTCACACACAAAAATCAATACCGGAAGCGGCGATGATGATCTGGTCATTCGCGACTCGACCCTGAACGGAGCCCTCCGAGTCCGCACAAAGCAGGATTCGGACATGCTGCTGATGGACGGCAACACGGTAGGTGGCGCCGTCGCGATAAACATGGGGCGCGCCAGCGATTCCGTGCAACTGCGAAACACTAATACATTCAACAGTGCCTTCAACGTGCAGTCCGGGGACGGAAACGCGGACGCAGTCGATCTGGGAACGACGACCGTTTTCAACGGCGGTCGCCGAGTTCGAAAGTCCGAAGGCTCTACGGTGGCTCCGACGCAGACCGCTCGCATTGATGCGGCCACAACCGGACTGATTGCCCGCGCGACTGCAGCCGATGCCGCTGCGCCGCAATTGACTGGCATGACAGTGACACTGGACAACTCGGCCAACACGACTGAAGCATCCGTGGGTGGTGCGATGATCACGCGCAATGCCAGTTTTGAAGTCGCGGGGAACACGATGCCGGGAGCCACCGTCACTCTGGACACTGACAACGATGGAAGTTTTGACGACGCCACACTGACAGCGGACAATCTCGGGCACTTTGCAATGACAGTTACGCTGCAGAGAACAGATCTGAACACCGCGACGGCGGCGAACGACCAATTGAACGGACTCAACAAGATCAAAGTCCGCTCGACCGTGGCCGGTGTGGGGACCGCGGACTCTGCGGTGGACGTGGACTTTGTTCCCGCGACAGAAAAGATCGTGCGGTTCACCTCAAACGAAGGCACTTTCGAAGTAGAAATGTTTAACACTCTGACGCCAAATACCGTGGCGAATTTCCTCGGCTACCAGGCTCGGTATACGGACGCGATCGTGCAGCGATCGGTCAGCAACTTTGTGATTCAGGTCGGACGATACACTGTCAATGACAATCAGCTTTCCGAAATCACAAAGGACGCGAACATCAACAATGAGTTCAACAGCGCGACCTCGAACATCCGTGGGACACTGGCGATGGCAACGCCGGGCAACAATATTAACGGCGGGTCCAGTGAATGGTTTATCAACACGAACAACAATGCCACGACCCTTGACGCCGTGCCACATACCGTGTTCGGTCGCGTGATTGGGAACGGAATGACTGTCGTCGATAAGATTGCGGCCTTGACCGTGACAGACCTTTCGACGGCTACGGGAATCGGAGATTCAACCAACGGTCCATTGAACACGGTACCGATGCGAGTTCCATTTACACCGACCTCCAGGGCGCTCACGGGCACTGTTTCCACAACAGCCAACAGCGCCACGGTCACTGGCACAGGCACGAAGTTTCTCACGGAACTTCACGGCAATCTGCCCAGCCTGGGCAACAGCACAGGTTCGCGGATCAATATCGGGACGAATACATTCCGAGTCTTGTCTGTCGAAAGTGACACCAGCCTGACCCTGGACACGACACCGACAACGCCAGTGACGCCACGCCTGCCAACGTCGGCTTCAACCGCTGTCACCGCGAAAACCGACGACTTCGCCGACGACAACTTTGTCCGCTTCTCATCAATCGCAGAGATCCTGAGTATCTGACGAAACTGGCCTCAGCAATCGCATCTCGCATGGCTCGGTCGTTCACCAACGTTGGAGGAATTGGACAACATCGTATCGACGCAGTAGCCCTAACCGGCACGGGGCCGGTCGTTGCAGCCTGGTTTTCGCTATGGGATAAGCTTTCAGCCTGTCAGGCAATCGACTCACGTCGAAAACGGTAATGCCGGCAGCGCCAGCCATGAGGTGGACCACCACCTACACTGCACTCGGTGAAATGCAGACGGCAACAGACCCGTTTGGTCATACGACGCGACGCCAACGAGTTGTGCAATCTCTTGACGATTGAGTTGTCCGAGTTCAGGAAGCTTAGCCACAAAGGTGCTGATAGTGACAGGACCAACGTCCTTCCGGCCCGCAGCCAACTGCAGAGCCTCAAGCCGCAGAGTGCTTAAATATCACGCAGCTTTCCGGGGGTCGTATCGTTTGCCAAGTGGGTTCGTTTTCCGCGCCGAAGTGAGTCCAATTTGCATGCCGATCTCCACATCGCGGAATGACGCGAACTCCTGTCGACCAATGAATCCGGACCGGTCGCTGCAGCCGACACGGTGCTGAGCGAAGTACCGCGCGAGCACCTGTGCCGGACCTGCAAAATCCCGTAGCGAGTCGCGGCTCGAACAAAACCGGCGCGGCTGGTCCATTGTCATGAACAGCCCTCAGCGCCCGCACTGGTACAACGATGGCTGATACTCCAGCGACAATGTAGGCCTCACTCGCTGCCCGCCTCAGCCGGCTACTCCTGCCGAGTCGCTTTGTGCTGCTCGATGAGAGTGATCAGATTGATTTCTGCCGAATCCTACTAGCGCAGTCGGCTGCAAATCCGAGCGACGTGTTGCCCTCGTTTCGACCAGAAATTCAGACGGTCGCCCAAATCCACGTGACATGCCACCACCCAATGTTTATCATCCATCCGACGTGCGATTCACAAGTCACTTTGATTCCGAAGTAAGCAACTTCATTACCACGATTTGCCCGCAGGGATTCGCATCCCGGAGCTGTTGAATTTTTTGAGGCATGACGCGAGTGTTTGATGGATTAGCTATTAAGGGTTTGTTAAAATGATTTCCACTTAGTGAAACGAAGCCAAGCTCCGTGGAAACACGAACTTGCCGAGGGATACTCAGCCCGACGGTGCGTCGATGGAGGAAAAAGAGCGTTCGGAGAGCGATTCCCAGACGCTCATTTTGCGCGACACTGAGAGCTTTTCAGAAAAAAAATCTCACCGAAATGACACCCGCGAAGGGATACGTCACGAGCGATGAGCCATGGAAGAAGCTCTGGAAGCGTGGCGGACCATGAGAAGTGACCGGAGGTTGATTTCACAAGCAGTTGGTGATTGTGGACCTCGGCGGATGTATGCGGCTGCGCATGAAGTGCATCACGGATCAGGGTGACTTAAAGATCCAGATAACCCTCCGTCATCCTCAAAACATTGGCTACGGCTATGGCATCGCCGTGATCGAGCGGAGCGTCTTGAAGACCATCAAGGGAAAACCAATTCTGCCAGACTAAGTTTTCGCCAGGCAAAACTCGGGATAGGCACCGGATTTCTCTGAGGACCTTCTCACTCGAGGCTGCAGCACCTCACGGGACCATCTAAGCTCGCCAACTGCTTGACAATGTGTCTCAGATTTCCCAGCGTGGCGCAATCGGCTTATCTTACTACTTGCCTCCTGAAAAGCCGCCTGCATGAGTCAAAAAGACAATGATAGACGCCGCCACTAGAGCGAAATACAATGAGGGAATAACAAGGATAATGAACACGATGCCTATCCGGCGTGGATGGCGAGACCTTTGTGCGGCAAGCAGACCGCCCACGTAAACGCTCAAGATCAGCAGCAGGATACCCAGGAATGGAGGCCACCGTGTCAATGGCCTATCCTTTGCCGGGGGATTTCCAGCGTGATCGTGCGAACCGTTTGAGCGGTTTTGAGCCTCAGACGAGGGCGTTGACGTCGCTTTCAATGCTTTCGCCTTGTATGTCACGGGCACTGTCTGGTCGGGCTGAAACCAAGGCGAAGGACGAGTTATTAAGGGAATAAATAAAATCGTGCTTGCCATCATGCATGCCGCAACATAGGCGGCGGCATAAAGAAAGGCGTTCAGCCAAGCGAGATTCTTCTCGTGTTCTTCTGATCCCATCTTCCGAAACTCCCGCCTGGCGATGAGCCGACCGCATAGATCGTGCGTTGAACTTTTCCGCTTCGCGGGACCGAGTTGCTGTGCGGAGTGCGGAATCAATGTGACTCCCGAAGCGACATGGTTCGCATGATCCACCCTGAGTGACGGCGTGTCACCAGGATTGCTGCTGAGCGCGCTCCGCTCAAACACCTTGGTGTGAGCTCGCTCAGCTTCGAGGAACTGCCTGTCAGGTGGTGTGGGAGGGCCTTGGGCACAATCCGGGTGCGTATCCCGATTTTTGTTCGCCGGACTTTGGGTTTCTATGATATTTACTGTGGCACCGCAACACTATTGGTCGCCACGTCCGAAGCGCGCACACGCCTGTTGGAGCGCGACATTGCCAGAACTGCAAAGAATACGGCAAGTAAAGTTCCAAGAAGACCGCAGAAGCTACTGGACATTGCCCGACCTGTTAATTCGGCGAATTCAGAAGGCTTCGGCATTGTTGGCGATGCAGCCATATCGCCATAGGCAGCCGCTGCAGAGTATACAGCAATCAGTCCGATGATCGCTGGAAGAAGTGATAAGAAAGCCAGAATCATACTCGCCGTGCGGTTTGGTCGAAATACGAATACGATTCCGACTACTGCGACCACCATCCCCAATGCGAGGGGTGCAAGGCCGCCAGACTGAAGGAGCCAGACTATTGTCGGGATCTGTTGAGGTCCAGCTTCTGACATGAGGCGATATCCTATTTGGGGCTTGTCCGACGAACGATATAAGTATGCCGTCACTTGCCCCCTGATACACCGATATCGGGGGGGATTATCGCGGGCTGGACATGTTTTATCAGTGTCCAGGCACAGTTGCAACGACTGCTTTTACAGGCGGTGATAAATGACATACCCAGCGGTCTTGTTCTGATCTTCGCTGCGTCCTTTAGAAATGGAGATCGCCGAGAAGATGGCTGTCATGGCGATTTCCGGCTGCTCAACTGGCGACTTTACCGCGACTGGAAGCACTCATTCTGACAGGTTCAAACTTTGATGAGGCATTGCTGGCGGAACTTTCCGGAGCGTCTGCTTTGCGAGAACTCGATTTGGCGCAATCGAATCTCACCGATGACGGCATGGTCCATGTGGGTAACATCAGCACTCTGCAGCAACTCCGCATTTCCGAAACCGGCGTCACAAACGCGGGCCTGGCATACTAAGCAAACTGGATCACCTCACCAAAGTGCGAATTCGTGGAACGGCGATTACATTTGAGGGCAGGCATGCGATGAAGCAGACCCTGCCCACGTCGAGTTTGTAGAGTATTGATGAAAATGGGTACGAATATCGACAACGAACCGAAACCAAAGGTGTATCCTCCCAACAGTATTCAGGGGCCCGGCCCGTTCATGCCACCGTTTGCAGTCGCTGCCGCCGCGGCAGTTATTTTGACTCGTTTGTTCCGGCGTGCTCACAAACACGGAACGTCCAACCCCCGAACCGGGAGTGAAGTCATCAATTCAGATGTTCCCGCAACTGCAAGTCCGCAGAATCCCTACGCGGCACCCGTTCCGTTTGGCGACGAGCAAGCGGAAACACTGACGGACGCTGAAGCTCAGGGTGGAAGTTCCGACGATGAGCCTGACGCTGGAACGGTCTGGACGCGGTTTGCACCGGTCCGACGTCGTCTGGTTCGTGGCTTTGCATTCATGTTGACAGGAACAGCTGCGGGCGCTGCGGTTGGATTCCTGCTCTACATGTCATGGGAGTTGCTCAGTAATTGGCTTGAACCTCCGGCTCGTAACCGGCGCGGACTCGACCCGATCCAATCCTGGGCGGAAGGCTACCTCCAGATGATTGTCTGTTTTGGCCTTATCATCGCCTGCGCCGCGATCGGTGTGGTAACAGGTTTGATCGTGGCTGTGAAAGGCTGGCCTGGAGTGCGGAAACGCCCGTGATCCGTCGCCGATGAAACGAACGCCACCGCACCGTCAAAGCAGTCGACAGAGCGATGAGAGCGAAAGACGATCAGGGAACGTCTGCCGGAAAGAGGGGCCAGACGCAGCCATCGGCTTCAGTTTCCCGTGGGACCCTATCAGTGTTTTCTGGGCGTGCGTCGCCCAACACGTGCCTCGGTGCAGGTTCCAAATGCCCGCGCATTGGAGCAACAGAAAATCTCGGAACAAAGAGGCTTTCGGAGCCGACGATCGTTAGAATTTCGGCATGTCTAAGAACGATCCGCCACCAGCCAGCCCAGTCGATGGGAAACTTCGACAGCAGTTTGCGACGACTCGCTGGAGCATCGTCGTGGCTGCGGGAGGGACGGATGAATCGGCAGCGGCCAGGGCCGCTCTGGAAAGCCTCTGTCAAGCCTATTGGTATCCGCTGTATGCGTTTGCTCGTCGCCAGGGACTTTCTGCGGATGATGCTGCCGATATGACTCAGGAATTTTTCGGTCGCCTTCTGGAGAATGAGTTTCTGCGATCGGCGGATCCGGAACGTGGGCGCTTCCGCTCATTTCTGCTGACAGCTTTTAAACGCTTTATCGGTCAGCGGCAGCATCGGGATCAGGCACTGAAACGTGGCGGCGGGCGCAAGATGTTGAGTCTGAATTTTGACGATGGCGAACGTCGCTACAGCCTCGAACCGATTGACGAATGGTCGGCCGAGAAGCTGTTCGAACGACGCTGGGCACTGATGTTGCTGGAGGTGGTCCTGCAGAAACTGAAAACTGAGTACGAAGGAAAAGGACGCGAGGAACTGTTCAAGGCCTGTTGCCCATGGCTGACGGGACAGGAAATGTCGACACAGTATGCAATGGTAGCGGGCAAGCTCGGGATGAACGATGGAGCGATCCGCGTGGCCGTGCATCGGATGCGAGACCGCTACAGGGATCTGCTGCGGTTGGAAATTGCCGGCACCGTAGACGACAAACAGACCGTGGACGATGAACTGAGACGGCTCAGACTGGCCGTGCGCCCGTGAGTTTCTGAGGCTGTTGGGGAAAATATCGAAAAAAACGGTAACGGATCATCAGAAAAATGAAAGAGAAACCCGGTAGAAAGAATTGCCGATCCGCTACAACTTTTTTTTGGGCCACCCATGACTAAATTTCCTCGCTGTCCTCGTTGCGGAAACAGCGTTCCGCCGGATGCTCCCGGCGAGTTATGCCCCGATTGCCTGCTCGCCGGCGGGTTGCTGGCGGACGATGAGTCAGCTGCTGGTGACGCCGCGATCGATCCCGCTTTGGCACTCACGACCCCGGCGTCCGGCGGGCATCGATTTACCCCGCCATCGGCGACGGAACTGGGCTCTTTGTTCGCGAACCTCGAAATCCACGACCTGCTGGGTCAGGGCGGAATGGGAGCCGTCTACCGAGCCCGGCAGACGAAACTTGACCGATCGGTGGCGTTGAAAATCATTCGGCCCGAACAGGCGGACGATCCGGCATTTGCCGAACGATTCAATCGGGAAGCACGCGCGCTCGCCCGCATGAATCACCCGAACATCGTCGCCGTGCATGATTTTGGCGAAGTCCAGACTGAGGGATCGCCGCTGTTCTATTTCGTGATGGAATTCGTGGACGGAGCCAACCTGCGGGAAGTGTTGCACCGTGATGGAGTTTCGGTCGAGCAGGCCACGATGATCGTTGGCCAGGTGTGTGAAGCTCTGCAATAAGCTCATGACGAAGGCGTCGTGCATCGGGATATCAAACCGGAGAATATTCTGCTCGATCGCCGCGGGCGAGTGAAAATAGCCGACTTCGGACTGGCTCGACTGGTGGCTGGATCGACCGAAGATTTTACTCTGACCGGCACACATCAGGTGATGGGCACGCCGCGTTATATGGCTCCCGAACAGATGGCCGGTTCGCGCAATGTGGATCATCGAGCCGACATTTATTCGCTGGGCGTCGTGTTTTACGAAATGCTGACGGGCACACTGCCGCTGGGGTCGTTCGATCCTCCGTCGGCGAAAACGGGCGGCAATGCGATGCTTGATCGAGTCGTCCTGAAGGCCCTGGCATCGGATCCGCAGCGGCGGTACCAACAGGTCAGCGAATTTGCTCGTGAGTTGTACGAAGCGGCCCCAACGCTGGCGTCGTCGATGAGCGTCCACGGCGGCGGACCTCAACGATGGCCCGGCCCGTCAACGATTCTGGACAACGCCATTGGCGGAGCCGTGGATCGAGTCCGCGACGGGCGCGTGTTGAAGTGGCTGACTCGCCCGAACAGTCCGGCGATTATGGCCGTGGTGCTGGCAGTGGGCCACATTATTGCGGGATCATTGACGATACTGTCGCTGTTGCAGGTCAAGGCATCGATCGATACTCAATGGGCGACGGCGCTGACACAACTGGAGGTTCCGGCGTCAGTGGCCGTGCTGAGCGGCCTTGGGATCATCGTCCTGCTGTTCGCAGTGGGCGGTTCCCTGCGATTTCGTGGCTGGCGACCGCTGTTGATTTTACTGGCCGCCGCCATCGAAACGGGGTGCTTGGTTAAAGCATTCGACGAGATCAATGGACGCTATCATTATTCGATCGGAATCCAGACCGCCCAGCTTTGGTTCCTCACCACCCTGTGTCTGACCGTCGCCATGCTGCTGACGGGAGCATGGGATCTGCGCCGCTGGCTGCACAGCAAAGAGACAGGCAGAGCCGATGGCAGCGCTGTCCGGCGGAGTTCATCGCCGAAACCTCCGTGGCTGGCCACGCCACGCCCACGAGGCGGTCCGGCCCAACCATTGAGTTCCGTCATTGATGCAGCAAAGGCCGCGCGAGAAGTTGGTGCGGTGAGGCAGAATGTCTCACCGGCGTTCGACGGTTCGTCTCCGTTCGCTTCAACGATGTTGGCCAGCGGCCAGCGTGCCGAGAGCGATGAATTCGCCGTTCAGGCTGAAGTCGATGGACCGTCGCTGGCACTGATCGTCTGCGGCGGACTGCTGGTGATCAGTCATTCGGTGACCATCGGCCTCGTGTTTCAGGTCGACATAAGTTCTGACCTTAGAATAACTGCACTAATGCTGATCTTCGGAATCGTGGCCGGGCTACTGATGGTATTTGGCGGCATTCATTTCCGCAGACTCTCGTCCCTCGGCTGGGCGCGGATCGGCGCAGTCGCGGCCTGCGTTCCATCCGGTCCGGCGTTTTTGATCACTTTGTTTGCCGGGATCTATGCAAACCGTAAGCTGAATGAACCATTGATCCGCCGAGGATTCATCGAACACGCGCGACTCAGTCGGCAACAGGCACAGACTGCTTGCCGCGAACGTCTCGCAAGGCCATCGTCGGAGCCGTCTGGGCGGGCGGATTTTTGCTGCTGATCGTTCCTGGCATCGTGCTGATGATTGTGATGAAAATGCGGATTGACTCGCATTCGACCTCGCACTACGGGTTTGGATTGCAGGAACTGATGATCGGACTGTTGGTCCTGCCCGCTCCCGTTGCCACGCCGCTATTGGGCTGGATGGCGCTGAGCGACATTCGACGCTCAGCAGGTCGCATCACAGGTTTCGGCTTAGCGTTTCTGGACGCCGTTTGCTTTCCGACTATCCTGCTGAATTTCCTGCTGCTTCTCGGGTGCATGCTGACATGCCACGTTGTCCATCCCGCAGCTGGGCCCATCGTGGTGGGCGCGACGGTCGCACTGTGGTTAGTAACGTCCATCGTCATCGACGTATTCGTCCTCCGCAGGCTGTGGCGCAGGATGCGACCTGTGACCGGATCACGGACACGCACATTGAACTCAAACGCGTCGCTTCCCGATTCGCAAGCGCCGTGAAAGCCGATGCTGAAATTTC
>JBBJME010000207.1:0-12645 GCA_037719765.1 Planctomycetaceae bacterium | reverse complement strand
TGCAGTTCTGACTCAGGCAGTTGCGGCTTGAGCCCGGCGTGCTCGACGTTTGGAACGGACACGTGCGACAAAAGTCCGTTGGTTTGAATTCGGTTTTGGTGACCGACGTAGATTTTTTTGGTGCAGCGTGGTTGGCGGACTTCTCAGGCGACCAGGAGCGTGTTGAAAGTCACCAGACGGCGATTTGACGTCGAAAAACTCAGCGCAGACTGCCCTGCCTGACCACCTTTCGTCAGTTTGGCGATGAGTGAGCGCACGCTCGCGGCTCGCAGGAGATTCCAGCCGCGACTTTCAGCAGGATGCTTGAAAACACCGCCGGACGACCACGGACTCGAAGACGGTCGACCCCGTCACTCGTTTCAGAAGACTGTTGGTCGCCTCAATGCCGCTGCGCAGTCGGGATTCATCTCGAATCTCCGTCGTTTTTTTTTGCGCCGACGATTGATCAGCCGCACCTCCTTCGCTTCAATCGTCACCTGATTCCAGCCTGACGCAAATCGAACGGGGCACTTCTGCAGCAGCGGACACGCGGCACACACGTGAGGATTGTATCGCTCAATTGTGCGGCGGCACAAGCTTTGCTTTTCCGGCTGTAGATTCAACGCATACTGCGCGTCGATGTTGAACATGTACGCATCGGCGGCTTCCTCGTGAGTCCAGTTGCGGAACTCCATGATGAACAGAGGCCAGCCATGGAATAGAGCTCTTTCGTAGGCCGCCCCATCTCAGGATCGAAGTGTTCGGCCAGCTTTCCTGCTGGCATCAACTTCAGAATGGCCTGCCGAAAGACATGCTGCCAGCCACTTGTGAGTCGCCGGTAAGCGACCGGAGCAAGAATGTCGGCAAAGACATCAAACAGTTCACTTTGTCGAGGATCTTCCGGATACGGCACGGCGTCGCTCCTTCCGCAAAAAGCACAGGAACGATAGCGCCGCGTCACTCGTCGCGCCAGGTCAACACAACGCATTTTGCCAGTTTTACCAAGGACTTTTGTCGCACGTGTCCAAATTATTGGATGGCCCCGAAGACGCCTTCGACACTCCAATAAGACGAAGATACTTATGGTTGTGTGCTTATTCGCACCATTCGCGTGATTATCGGGCAGCACCGTGCGGAGTCGGGCGCAGCGGCAAATCAAAAACAAGCGCGCGTCAACGTACGATTTCGCTGCTTTTCGACATCACTGATTGCATCTCCCAAGTACGCCTGTCATCATTTGCCAGGTTTCCGAGTAGAGTAGAAACGGCATCCTGCACCCGATCTTCGATATCTTACAGTTCTAAGGCACTCATTCCGATGATGAACACCCTGATCGAAACGATTCAGAATCAATTCCGAGTACTAACCTCGCACCGAACCAGCCAACGTCGCCGACGAGCACAGAGCGTCTCACCAGAGCAACTTGAAACTCGGTGTTTGCTGTCAGCCGTGGTCGGGCCTGTTGTGGACTATGCGACTGACTCCGGAGGCGTGTTGAATTACGATCAGCCGATCCAGTTGGATGACAACGTAGTGCTTTTCACGATGTCTACGCTGGCGTATGGGAAAGAACTTTGGCGATCAGACGGAACAACAGAAGGAACATTTCGGCTGACTGATGTTGCTCCAGGCCCCAAAGACTCATACTTTACGCAGTTCGCAAAGGTTGGCAGTGAAATCTATTTTTTAGCGCTTGATGGAAACCAATCGTTGTGGATCACCGATGGGACGGTTTCTGGCACTCATGCTGTGGCACCTTTGCAATGGGAAACGGGCCTATCGAGCATTTCTGAGATAGAAAGATTCGACGACACCCGAGTCGCAGTGCTTAGAAATTCCGAGGTCCAACTAACGGATGGAACATCTAATGGAACTTCTTCTTTTATTTCTTTGACTTCTCAAAATTCCTACATCGAACGCATGATCTTCAGCGTTCAAAGTACGGGTGCTGAGACTGCGTTCCTGGTCGCGTACAATTTGATTTCTACACGACGGGAATTGCTTCGGTACGATGTTGCGTCGATGACCAGTACTGTCTTGCTGTCGGATGCTGGAAACATTGAATTATTATCTGTAATGCCGGATGGGAGGCTGGTATTCTCAAACAAGGACGCTGTCCACGGCACGGAGCTTTGGTATTCCGATGGAACTGCGGAAACTACTCAACTGTGGATGGACATCAATCCTGGGGCCGATGATTCTTATCTATCCAGGCTGCAGTTAGACGGGAACTCTTTTTACTTCGAAGCAACTTCACCCGCTTTTGGAAGAGAAGTTTGGTATGTCCGGGATATGGGATCGCAGCCGCAAGTGATTGACATCGCACCGGGACCAGCGTCATCTAATCCTACTCAGTTTGCATCAAGTGACGGAGTTTTTGTTCGCACGGATCTTGGGATTCGAGAACTCAACGGTTCCGAGGCGACTCCACTTGGCGATGGAGGATTCGCGTACAATGTGTATCCGCTGCCAATGCTCGGAGACAACGGTGGGTTGTATTTTTACGGAAGTGACCTGAGCTATTGGGACGGGAACTCGATAATCCACGGTCGAAGCTTTTCACTTTTCGGAACTTTTCTCGGTTCAGTGTCCAATGGAGTCATCTTCATTGCGGACGATGGCGTGACAGGCATGGAGATCTGGTTTTCAGACGGAACTATCGGAGGCACGGCTCTCGTGCTTGATGCCGAAACAGCAACCGCAAGCTCATCTCCAGCGGATCTGCTTAACCACAATGGGAATCTCGCATTCACGGCATCGAACACATCCGGCCGCATGATCCTTGAGATAAATGGAGCTGGCACCATCTCAGTTGTGAATTCAGCGATTCTGTCAGGAGCCATTGAGCGGCGTCAGGACAAAGGTAAAGTGCTCAGTATTCCAAATCTGAATGGAATGGTTCAACCACATCGACCCGTGTTCTCGAATGGGACGGTCAGACGGAATCGATCATTGCGACGTTTCCCAACAGTGTCTATCCGATTCTTCCAACATCTTCCGCGCACGGATTGAAAATTGTTTCTATTTTCGCAATGGACGAAAATGGATCTCAGAATGAGCTGTGGTCGGTAGATGCTGATGGGACTCCGCTAGAAAAAATCGCTACATTCCAATTCACTGTAAGCCAATTTCAGCAGGCAGGCGATTTCCTTTTCTTTGAAGTGTATACCCCGACGGGTTTTCAGGTCTGGAGAACCGATGGCACAACGGCAGGAACAACACCACTTTCGGGACCGCTGCTGGATAGCGTGAACCACATTGCTGGTGCGTTTGACGACATCCTCCTCGTCCAAACGACAGATGGAGGATTACTGGGATTGAACGCCGTAACAAATGAAGTCGTGAGCCTATACGATCCTCCTGCCACATACAGCCATTGGAGCACGGCAGTCGATGCGACGTCGAACGCTGTCATTCTTGTGAGAAACTCGTCAGAGATTTGGCGGACGGAGGGAACACCGAGTACTACGCGCCAAGTAGCAACGTCTTCTCCAGGATATGTTATATCAGAACTCATTCAGGTGATTGGAAACGAGATCTATTATTTCGTGCCGAATTCGGAAACCGTCAGCCTTTGGAAAGCGAATACTACCAATCACAGTATGTCAATCGTTGCTCAGATTCCAACGTACCCGAGTTTCTACGACACCCGTAGCCTCAGCGTAGTTCAAGGGAAATTGTTCTTCACTGCCGTTAATCGAGTATCCGGATACTCTGATGTCTGGATGTCTGACGGCACCGAATCGGGAACCCTGCCTATAGCAAAGAATCTGATTATCGATTACGGCGTATCGTTCGTCCCATTTGACGGTGGAATAGCATTCCGTGCTGCGACAACTGAAACTGGCTACGAACTTTTCCGCATCGACACGACGATTCCGGTGACCGCACCGACGGGGTTTGCAGTCAGCAACGCAGCTTCGGGCACTCAGGTCGCGTGGCCGGATGTCGTCGGAGCGATTCAGTACGATGTGTGGATTAATAGTCTCAGCAATCCGTCGGTAGCGCCGGTGAAGATGCGGGTCAATGATCCGCAGTATCTTGTCAGCAGCGATCTTCCAAATGGTGCGTATCGTTTCTGGGTGCGGAGTTTGCCGGTGCTGGGCAATCCGTCGGCGTGGAGTGTTGCGAAAGACTTTACTGTCGGTCGTGATCCGGTGCTGATTTCTATTCCGTCGGCGACAACCGACACACATCCCACCTTCAAGTGGGTCGGTCCATCGGATGTTGTTAGCTACGAAATCTGGCTTACGAATCGGGACACGAAGACGCGAGTTCTTTACCGCAGTGGGCTGACTTTGACTTCGTTTCGTGTTGATCCAAGACTGACTCCTGCCCGATATGCCGTCTGGGTACGTGGCACACGTGCCAACGGCACGATGACAAACTGGTCGGCCGTGAATGAGTTCGATGTGGTGCTGCCAGCGATTTCGGTAACGGGTGGCATCGGAATTCAGCGAACCAGCCGACCTACCTTCACATGGCCACTTGTGAACGGCGCGACTGGCTACGATCTTCAGCTCGTGCTGGCGGGAACGTCAACAGTTATCTACGAAGCAAACGATCTGAAGAGCCTTTGGCATGTGCCGACGATCGATTTGGCAGGTGGCAATTACACCGTTCGCGTCCATGCTGTGAAAGGAAATCATCCGATTTCGGCATGGGGTACCGGGCAGACCGTTCGAATTTTGCTTCCGCCAGCCAACCTGCGATCGACCGATACCGGATTCGCATGGGATGCCGTACCGACCGCTGGTTCATACACCTATGAACTGCGCAATTCTTTGACACAGGCTGTTCTTTATTCGAAAACGCAAGTCAGCACCATATTTACTCCTCCGGCACCTTTGAGACCAGGTCAATACACGTTGCGCGTCTACGCCAGTTTCTTCGGAAGTGCGTCCCAATGGACGTCGCTGTCACACGAAATCTTCCAGCCTGCGACTGTTTCAATTACCTCTTCCAGCGCATCGACGGTGGATGGAACGCCAACTATTTCCTGGGCTGCCGTCGCAGGAGCGGTAACGTACGAAGTTGTTGTGACTCAGGACCGTTATGCGGCTCCCGTCTATGACCGACTGGGCATCGTCGGTACAAGCCATCGTGTTGACAGAATCTTAAGTCCCGGGACATATCAAATCCAGGTCCGAGGCATCTTCGCCGATGGTTCGCGCAGTGATCTGAGTGCGATTCAGCGACTGGTCATTGGCCCGGCTCCGGTGGTGACTTTTGTTAACGGAATTCTGCATTGGAATTCGATCAACGGAGCGACTCATTACGAACTGTGGGTCAACTACCTAGGCACACCAGTCAAACCGAAGATTGTCTATCAGCCAAACACATTGCAAACGTCCTACACACTTCCCAGCACTCTTTCAAAAGGCCATTATCAGGCTTGGGTTCGTGCTGTCCGAGCCGAAAGCGGAGAGCAATACACAGGACTCTGGAGCGTTGGTTTAAAGTTTGACATTCTGTGATGGCACAAACTCGATGGGTCACACAGACTGTACGTCACGCGATGCGGATTGAGTCGCTTTCAAAAGCAACGATGTGTCTGTCCCTTCTCCCCCGAGGTCGGGGATGGAAGCTCTGCGGAGACGCAACTTTCCGAGGGAGAATCGAGTCGCCGGTCCGTCAATGGACGTATCGAATACACTAAGGTGACATTCTACCTGTCCACTTAAGTAGGATATCCCTTTTTTCGATTCTTTTCACTTTTCAAGTGAATGTTGCAGCATCATCAACGCCTGCCAGAGATTGGCCTGAGTCCACAGCAGTGGCGTAATGTCATTTGGAATCCATTCGCCTTTTTCGCAGAAGTATGATTCCGGGCAGCGGTACTGCGGAAACCGATTTCCGGCAGGTGTCAACTGTGACAGCGTTCGACGTGTTGCTTCAATCTGTCGTTGCAGCGACGCGGGATCACCGTCGGCAAGAAAACGTTGTCCGTGGATGCAGGCGATGATCGGGTCGAAGATGCACCATTGAGCTTCCATGCCGGGCTGCAGCAGTTTGTCCCGTGAGCCCAGGTCATCGCTGAAATCTGCTGTCCGCGCTTCCGCAGTCAGCAATGTTCGATAGTCTGCACACCAATAGGAATCCCCCGGATAGCGACGTATGCCGTACGGTCCCTGCAAATGCGTCTTTACTTCGGCGAGGATCGTGTCTTCAAGGCCTCGATCACGCAGGACGTTGAGCGGATAAATCAGAAACAGCAACGCCGCATCATAACGGCGTTTCTGCAGGGGATCTGACTGAATACATTCTGCAGGAAGGATTTCAAGCAGCGCCTTGCGACACTTTGCCAACAGGACATCGACATCCCTGATCGCGATGGGATGACTTCCATTTGCCAGATGTTCGGTCACAGCAGGCTGCTTCATCAGTTCTCGGAGTGACGACAGTCCTGCCACGACGCATCCAATGCTGGAAGCGGCAACTTTGCGAACTTCTTCCCAATGACCACTGTCTTCATCCTGCCAGACTTCGACCGCTTGCCAGAATCGCACCATCTGAGCCAGCAACGCCCAGTCAACGGCATCAGGCCCCAGATCACCGCGAATGATCAGTTGACATGAAAGCCACAGGAAATATCCCAGTGCGTCGTTCTGAGCGTGTGCCCATTTTTCGGTGTTCTCGGTCAGATGCGTGCCATCGAATCGAATATGAGGACGATTCATGGGATCCGACGGATCAGTTTTTCCGTCAATGATGTCCGTGAATCGATGGCGGTATTTTGCAAAAAACGCAGTCAGCGACTGAATGCACGCGCGAGGAATTTCAGCGTCGTTCAGCACGGCCAGATGCGCCCACGCGATCTGCATATTGTCGCGGACCCAGACATTGTGGTATCCCGACAGCTCATAATCGCCGCCCTCACCTGCAGCGGCGGAGAAGAGGGCATTCGGCAGCGTCGGGAACAGAAATGTCCCCTGTTGTTCAAGAAACTGTGTGAGCTCCCGCACGTCTTTCGCGGTGGTTGATTTCTGAATCCAATCCACCGCTGCTGTTTTTGCCCAGTCCATTGTCTCGTGACTCCTTCAAGGCGAGCGGGGAACGTAAGTCCCCTGATGCTGCATCCAGGAACAATCCGCGGGTTGACACCCCCCGGCTCGCTGTTACGTTTACTGCTGCTGCCAGCCCAATTGCTATCGTGTCGGTCCTTCAGTCAAAATGCTTTACGAGCGGCATTGTGGTAGAATTCAGGATTCCCTGCACGTCCGGATTTGACACTTTCAAGAAAGTGGAATTGGCCAGTTCCAGCCTGCTGAGAAACCGCCGTCCACGTAGAGTGTCTGGCCTGTCATGAATGCTGACGCTTTTGCAGCCAGAAAAATGGACGTGCCGATCATATCCTCGGGCTGGCCCAGTCGTCCGAGAGGCGCGTTGGTCTCGTTCCATGCCAGCATGGCGGGATCTGACCAGAGTTTTCTGGTCAGATCCGTCAGAACAAAACCGGGTGCAAGGCTGTTGACGCGGATGCCGTGGCGCCCCCATTCCAGCGCGAGTCCGCGCGTCATACCCTGCATGCCGAACTTGCTCATCGCATAGGGCAGCACCCCTTTGAGGGGCATCCATGTATTGAGCGATTCGATATTGATTTGTGTGCCCGACCGACGTTCGATCATGTGTCGCCCCACTTCCAGCGACATCAGAAAGGCACCGCGCAGATTCGTGTCGAGCACAAAGTCATAATCGGCAGCCGTGAATGTCTCCGCTCGCTGCCGGCGATTGACTCCGGCGACATTGATCAGCGTATCGATATATTCGAGCTGGTCGATCGCAGTCGCGACCGTGGACTTGATCTGTTCCGGATCACTGACGTCACAGGTCTGCCCTGTCACAGACATCCCGGCCGCCTGCATTTCCTTCACGGCCGTATCGACGGATTCCTGACTGCGGCTGCAGATCAAAACTCTCGCCCCTCGTGTGGCAAATCCTTCCGCAATCGCGCGCCCAATTCCGCGACTTCCACCGGTGATCAGGACATGCTGGCCTGAGACAGAAAAGAGCTGATCGGACACAATGTCATTCCCTGTTGGTATTCGACACACGTCACGTGATAAAACATCGCCACTCTGCGAAGATAGGCTTTAAAAAAGGGGGTCAGGAACCAATAGCAAAATTGCCCAGAGGGTGCTCCGCACTATTGGTTCCTGACCCCTTTTTTTAAGCCTGCCAACGCACGAGCAGTATTCTGCACATTCCGGGCCTCTGATTCAAAGCACTTTTTCATGCATCAGTACATCGCGGCGTTTGGTTACTTCGTCATGATTTTTCTGGCGTGGCTGATGAGTTCCCACAAGGGGATTTTTCCGTGGCGAGTCGTGCTGGGAGGAACGGTGCTGCAAGTCACGTTCGCGTGGCTCACGATCAAGACGAAACCGGGGCGACTGTTCTTCGAAAAAGCCGGTGCGTGTTTCAATACGCTGATGGATTTTGTTGATGAGGGGAACGTCAGAGTCTTTGGCGACAATTTTCGCGATCATTATTTCGCCTTCAAAGTTCTGCCCACAATCATCTTTTTCTCGGCGCTGATGTCGGTGTTGTACCACCTGGGAGTGATGCAGTTCGTGGTCCGCATTCTGGGCTATGTGATGCAGGTGACGCTGGGAACGTCGGGAGCAGAAAGCCTTTCGGCATCTGCCAATATCTTTGTCGGACAGACGGAAGCACCCCTCGTTGTACGACCGTACGTCGCACGCATGACGCGTTCCGAACTCATGGCCGTCATGGTAGGCGGCTTCGCAACGGTGGCGGGCGGCGTCATGGCGCTCTATGTGGGCTGGGGCATTGATGCCGGACATCTGATGACGGCGTCCGTGATTTCCGCGCCCGCCGGACTGCTGATCGCCAAAGTTCTGCAGCCGGAAGTGGACACGCCGGAAACGCTGGGTGTTTCAAAGCGCGCCATGCCGCGAGAAACATCCAACCTGATTGAAGCAGCGACCACTGGAGCTGCCGACGGTCTTAAACTGGCCCTCAATGTCGGAGCGATGCTGCTGGCATTCTTTGGGCTCATCGCGATGCTGGATTACGGCCTGACTCACGGATCGGCATGGGCGTTTCAGTTACTTGGACATGAGAACTGGCAACCGCTGACAATGTCGGGAATTCTCGGAGTCATATTCTCGCCGGTCGCATGGCTTATGGGAGTTGAGTGGAAAGAATGTTCATCCGTCGGACAGTTACTGGGTGTCAAAATGGTGGCCACGGAACTGGTTGCATATGCACAGCTGGATGTGTTGAACGGCGATCTCAGGACGGGCGTCGCTCCGGTCCTTTCAAGGCGTGCCATCATTATTTCAACATACGCTCTGTGCGGATTTTCCAACTTTGCATCGATCGGCATTCAGATCGGCGGCATTGGAGCTATCGCACCGGAGCGCCGCACGGATTTGACTCAGCTGGGAATGCGGGCCATGCTGGGTGGAACTCTCGCGTGCTGCATGACAGCCTGTGTTGCCGGGATTCTGATCGAGTGAATGATGTCCGCTTATGGCAGCAGGCCGCGTTCGCGGAGTTCCTGAATATTGCCGGGAGCACTTGAGAGAATTCGTTCTGAGGCGTATCGAAACACGGCGAACCCGGCGAGTGCAGCGGGGGCGGACAGGATGGCGACGCGGTCTTCTTCTTCATCGTCCAGTTGACGATTCAATCGAGTCACGGCTTCTTCGACGGTGTCGGTGACAATTTTTTCCGGCCCGGATTCGTTACTCAGCTTCAGATTGGAAAACGCGGTAAGTGCGGGACATCAGGAATTCAATCAGACCGGTCTCTTCATGTTCTTCGAAAAAATTGCGCAGTTCCGGATGCATCGTGTCCGGTGTAATGATTCGTGCTCTGGACACGGTGACGTTGCCGCGACGCACTTTGACCATCGCCGAGTTGGCCGCCACACCTTTGCCGGAAGAAGACGTCACCAGATAATACGGCAGATCAGAATCGCCAAAAGTGAACAACCCCAATTCGACTGCGCGTTCAATGCGCACCGCATTCCAGGTCGATCGGAATCTCTGAAACTGTTCAAACTCATCAAACATCGAAATAACGGCCCTTTGTCAAGATCCCTGATTGCCCGCCGCACGATTACAACTGCAGATTTTGTGAATGTTCGCGTGTAATGTCGCAAAGTCAAACTTCCGGTGAAATTATCCCTTGGACGGGTGTTAGTCGCAGGTTTCGGCACGTCCTCCTTGCCGAGGAGGACTTCGCTGCTTGCCGTGATATGGTTTCATGGACGGAACCCCAAGCCAACCGAGTTACTCAGAATTGGCGGCACTTGTATCGCAGTTGCAAGTGGAGTTGGCGGCTTTGCGAACTGAGAATCAACAGTTGAAGAAGCGTACTGCGTAGCTGGAAACGACGAATCCGACGCAGCGACAAGGATCAGTTTCCGAACGTGCGACGGCTGACGATTTATCTGGATAACGGTGTGCTGCTGACATGCTGGGACGTCGTCAAAGCCTGCGCCCAACGCATGACATGAAAAGGACAGCATCCCACCGTCATGCAGCTCGACGGTGATTACCCGATTGGAGTCATCGTTCCAAAGAAGGAAATGATCGAACTCAACAAATGACTCGAACGCTCAGAAACTCTCGCCAAATACGATATCCTTATCCGACCAACAATCCCTCGCGGCAGATAATTCATTTCCTGCCGCTCGCCTTAGCAGCGTCTTAGATCTGATTTGACAACCTTAAATCCAGTCTCACTGACTGCTTCACAAAGTATCGCAGATTACCCAGTGTGGCGCGATCACCTTGGGCTTCTTACGCAGGACATTCTGACCGCGGCCTCGGAATCGATTCGCTGTTTGGAGGCAACGAAGAGGACATTCTGATCGCGGGAGTGACCTCGGTCGCTGCGGCCGTCGACCGGTATTTCCGCGGTCGATTACGTCATCTCTGGGCTGGTGAGCGGCGAAGTGATTGACAATCTCTGAACAGTGGGGTTGATGCGTACAGCGGCAACAGTGCTTCTGCGGATGAGATAATGCCGCTTTTGATCGATGGGCATTCACAGTGGCTGATTGGAATCCAGCAATCACTAGAGGGATCTGGCTTTCATTACAGCGATCTCTACAGATCACCGTGCGGAAATACTTTCCGCCGAACTGATGTGCGCGGTATAGAAACTGCAGGCATGCCGGGTGGCAGGTCTCAATGGTTCTTGCAGCACAAGCGCCTTGTGACTTGATTATCCTTTGTCAGTGCAGGAACTTAACTTTTGGAGTCTCGTTATGATCAGTCAAACAACAACTTGGATGTCGCTCGCTGTGATGGTGACGACTGCGGCAGGTATCAATGCAGGGAATGTGGACGACGAAAAGAAGGTGAAAACGGAGGAAGTGGCGGTCGCAAAAGAGGAAGAGGTGCAGGAAGAAGGCCAGTCGTATCGGGCGAAGTCGGTACTGGGATCCAAAGTGATGATCGAAGGCGAGGTATCGATCGGAAAGGTCGATGATATTGTCTTTTCGGACGAAGGCTACGTTGAATACCTAATCGTATCAAACGAAAATAAGTTAGTGACTGTTCCGTGGGAAGCAACAAAGTTCAATTTCGAAAAACGAATGGCCACCGTGAACATCACTCAAGAACACTTCAAAACAGTTCCCACGTACTCGGTTGAGCAGTATCCTGTTTTTCATGCGCCGCAGTACCGAGTTGATACCTATAAGTATTATGGCCTGACACCGGGGCAGCGTCGGGAAATTCGTCGCGAACTCAAACGCTAGACTGCGGCAATGTCGGAAATTTCGGGACTTCGTTCGTGAGTCGCGAGAACGGAAATAGCGGAGTGGTGGCAACGACACTCAGTGTTGTCACCCTCCTTTCAATGCATTCTTAAATTCGGCTTCCGCAGTATCTGGTATTACGAAATCTTATTCCGGAGTGGTGTGTTTGTAACAAACTGAAAAGAGCCCCTGAGGGCGATTCCCACCCGAAAAACGACCTTTGACGAGCCCAAAATTCATTTCCCGCTGGCGACTTCATGTCAGCGGCTCAACTGCAATCCGCAGGCCGAAATCTTTTTTTCTCAACTCGATCTATCGGCGATTGATGGCATGTATCAGGACAGACTCCCGGAATGCCAGAACAGACACCATTCCTCCAGCCGTGGAGACGACGATGCGCCAGCGACACGCTTGGATGCCCATCTTGCTTTTTGCATTCGCTCTGAGTTGGTCCGCCGCCTTCGGGCAAGTGGAGGGCCCCATCATCGGCAAGGCGGTGCGGTCTGACGTATCCAAGCCGCTGCGCGAGCTGGCCGAGGAAGCGAAACGCCAGGAGCGAGAGCAGGAGCTGGCGGACGAAACGGACCAGGCGATCGGGGCGTTCCTCGAGAAGAAGCACCCCGGATCGCTCACCAACGACCGGCTGACGCCGCTGGAGGACGACGTCCTTGCCAAAGTATTTCCCAAGACGACCTTTCGCCTGTTGCAGTTCCGCCAGTGGCCGGTGGCCTTCGAGGCGCCCGCCGGTTTACAGCCGAGCAACGTCTGCGCAGTGGTTGGCGAGCACGTGATTGTGATCACGGGCGTCAAGAACCTTGAATGGTTCTTCCAGAAGCATCTATTGTCAGCGAAGGACGACGAGCAACAGCACTTGGCGGTTGCTGCCTGGCTTTTACTTTCCGAAGCGCTGCACCAGGATGGCTTCT
>JBBJME010000460.1:0-2962 GCA_037719765.1 Planctomycetaceae bacterium | reverse complement strand
TCGGTTGATTAGTTTCGGCAATTGACCAAAGGCTGCCTGTGACAGGAAAATGCACGGACAAACCGTGAACCAGACGCTGGCGCGTGCTGGCTGATTTGTGTGGACCGCAACACCCCATCTCCGCCACGTGCGTCGTGTCAACAACCGGACGCTAGCGCGTGGCGGCTGATTTGCGTATGTCGCGTTTGTGGAACCGGCTGTTGGGCCATAAACTCTTCTGCAGCGGGGCAACGAAATCTACTTCGTGCCAAGGCGGTCGCACCTCAAGGTTCGAACGTCCGGCCCGGTCATGTTTTTTGCTCCAATACAAATAACTCACTTCGCATATGTCTCAGCCAGCCCCTGCCACCAAAGTGTTTCTCAGCCATACCAGCGAAATGGCAGAGCACCCCAAAGAAAAGAGCTTTGTTCAGGCGGCACTCGATGCTGTTCGTGAGGCACGCATGATCGCTGCGGATATGCAGGACTTCCCGGCGGCCTCCATGTCGCCGCAGGAACTCGATACAAGGTTGCTGCTGGATTGTCGCATCTACATTGGCATCCTTGGGTTTCGCTACGGGATGCCGGTGCGTGATCAGCGCTATGTTTCCTACACGCAGCATGAATTCCGTACGGCGAAGGAGGCCGGCAAGACACTCCTGCTTTTTCTGCTGCATGAAGAGGCGATTGGATTACCAGGCACCATGTTTCGTGATGGCGAATACGGTAAACAGCAGGAGGCGTTTCGTCAGGAAGTCCTGAACCTCGATGGCAACGGTCTGGTGTGCCAGTTCTTCAAGACCGCTGACGAACTGCAGCGATTGATCGTCCGGGCGCTGCTGTTCACATCGACCGACTTGTCGCGCGGGAGCAACTCGGGCCGTTCCAGGATCGCACAGTTTGAGGCTGCACTGCAAACCTACTGCGACCGTCAGATTGAAATCTGGAATACCTGCCTGGAAGGCGGACACGATCGGCAGGATCGTCTCGACCATTACGTCGAACCACACTATTCGCTCATGAAGCCGGAGGCTCAGACAGCTCTCGCAGGCGACCGGTTTGGTCGTGAAAAACCTTCTCCCGCACAGGACGACGGCGACGGCCATCGCGCCTATGACCCCGTAGCTGCCGATGGCGACGATGCAGAGACTGAGCTTTCAAAACTGCTGACCGTTTCATCTCGATTATGTCTCGCGGAAGATGCCGGAGCCGGAAAGTCGGTGTTCACGCGGCGCGCCCTTGCGTTTGCCTGCAGTCAGCAGGGACAATTGGTGCTGTTCGACGGACATCCAGGCTTGGTTGTCCGTTGGGAACAGTGGGAAAATGACTGGCCATCCGATTTCCGGCGAGCGTTGGCGAATGCCATCGCCGATGACTGCGATTCAAACGGTGCTTCCGTGTCGCCCGAAGATCTCGTGGACTGGGCCCTGCGACATGGGCGGATGCTGGTGATCCTCGATGGTCTGGATCAGGTCAGTGATCCTCAGGTGGTCCGGGGAGTGGCCGCTTTCCTGAATGGCGACGGCAGGAAGTGTCGGGCCATTGTCACTGGTCGCACGAACCGGATTGATGCGAATCGTTACGGGTTGTTTCGCAGCGATGAGTGGCGATTCGCTCGGATTGAGGGCTTCAACGACGAGCAAATTGCCGCGTACCTGGTCGGATTTAATGTGGATCAACTGTTTCCACAACGAGGTGATGTTCAGGATCTGCTGCGGATTCCGAGCGTGCTAAGAATTATCCGCGAGTTGCTGGAACAGGACAAACGTATCGAAAGTTTCCGGACACGGGGTGAGCTGTATCTTCAGGCCAGTTACCAACTCATCCTGCGGGCTGGCAAACTGATTGATCCGGAATTCGATGACAGAAAGACGCGACGGATCGAACAAATTCTGGCGGCTGTCGCTTTCGAAATGATGACGCAGGAATTGTATTCGTACGCCTCGCGGGGTGCTGATTCGGTGGATCGCATCGAACGAGCCGCGTCGCTTCGCTGTACGAATGGAATCACCGATCGTGAATGGACGTTGGTCCGAGAGGTAACCCACCTGACCAACCACTGCATTCTGGAAGGCCACAGCCAGACCATGCTGAGCTGGCAGCATCGCGGCATGATGGAGTTCTACGCCGGGTTACACATGGCTCGCTATGCCACTGGAAAGTGTCTCAGCGACGCTCGTCGAGTCGCATCGGTCTCGGATTGGCATTGGGCGTGGCGATTTGCGATTGAAATGCCGGACACCGTTGCTGAAGCGGCGGTTCGAACTGCCGCGCTAAGTCATCTATTTGAACGTCCACAGTCGGGACGACGCCCGAATGAACTGATTTACCGAAGCTGGAAGGTTTTGGAAGCCACTCCGGAAGGCTGTGAGGTGCTGAACACGTTTCAGAACGAGTACCGTGATCTGTTGGCTGCTAACAACCCCATCGCCCGACAGATTGAAGATAGTTTTCGACTATGCCCACCGAATCCCGATCACGACAGCCGCACCTTCCTGATCGGATCACCTGCGACGGACAAGGATGCGCGTAATAACGAGAAACCGCAGGTCGAGATGACGGCAAAGTCGTTTCTCATGGCGAATGCTCCTGTCACCAAAGAGCAATATTGGCTGTACGATCCGGCGCATGAGCACGACACAGCATTCGCTGAGGATCTGGCGCGATCTAGTCCAGACAGGAACTGCCCGGTCATTTTTGTCACGTGGTATGACGCCTGGTGCTTTGCCGTTTGGTGTGGGGGCCGCTTGCCCCGCGAGAGAGAATGGGAATTCGCCTGCCGCGCTGGCACGACCTCCAGATATTGGTGGGGTGACGAGATGGACGAGCAGAAATGCACGTTCAGGACGCGACAGACAACACCAGCAAGCCCACAGCATGCGAATCGGTGGGAATTGATGGAGATGCCGGGCAACGTGTTTGAATGGTGCGACACGTGGTATAGCCGTCAGATCTCTGAGTCGGCGCACGAGGAATTTGAGGG
>JBBJME010000206.1:0-12704 GCA_037719765.1 Planctomycetaceae bacterium | reverse complement strand
CGGGAGAAGTTTCCACAGCGGATGCGAATGATATGCGGATTAAACAAGATGAGAAAGCGGGCTGGCTGGCTCCGTTCGAACTTGAACCGAAGCGAAAAAAGGTGCGCGATAAATCGCCGTCACTTTGCTGGAAATCGCCAACCGTCCGGAACACGGGCGTGCTTGCGCACGCAGGGGATTCCGTCACGCACGAGGACTTCTCCGAAGTCGCAATCCGACGATGGTGCTTCACTGGCGACGATTCTGGCGTTGCGACCGATGCAGACGTTCTTGTCCAGCATTGCACCATCGATATAGGCCCCGTCACCGATGCCCCAGACGGCTGTTGAGTCACCGAAAGAGTACAAATGGTCGTCCGTGGTCGGATAGAAATCGGCACCCATGAGCACCGAATTCTTCAGCGTTACGTCCTTGCCAATGTGCGTCCGCATCCCGATGACGGATTTTTCGATGATGGTGCTGGTGCCAATAAAACAACCGTCTGCGATTAAGCTGTCACGCACGGTGCAGGATGCCATTCGTGTCGATGGCAAGAAACGAGGTCGAGTGAAAATAGGTGCTCGACGATCTGCAAACAAGAACGGAGGATTCTCGTCAGTCAACGCCAGATTGCAGTCGTAAAAGGCTTTGATCGTGCCAATGTCTTCCCAATAGCCATCAAACAGATGCGTCTGGACATGGTGATTTCGAATCGCCATTGGAAAAATGTGCGCACCGAAGTCGTCATGGCTGGTGGATTCCAGCAGATCGACAAGCAAATCCCGGTTCCACAGATAAATGCCCATGCTGGCCAGATACTCGCGACCTTTTGCTTCAATCCCTTTGCTTTCAATCCATGCGGCGGGTGTACGAACTTTTTCGAGTGACGCATCGTCTTTCGGTTTCTCAACAAAGTCGACCACTCTGCCGGAATCGTTCAGCTGCATGATCCCAAAACCTCGTGCGGCATCGGCATGGACCGGTACTGTGGAAATCGTCACATCCGCCTTGGCGTTGATATGCGTCGCCAGCATCTCATTGAAATTCATGCGGTAGAGCTGATCGCCGGAAAGAATGAGTACGTGCCTGATGCCATACTCCTTCAGAAATCGCACTTGTTTACGGACGGCATCGGCAGTGCCCTGATACCAGTCGGTACCGTCCAGAGTCTGCTGAGCCGCAAGGATTTCCACAAAGCCATTGTGGAACAGGTCAAAGTTGTACGTCTGGCGAATATGCCGATGCAAACTGACCGAATTGAACTGCGTCAGCACGTACATCCGGTTGAGGTTGCTGTTGATGCAGTTGGAAATAGGCACGTCGATGAGTCGATACTTTCCGCCCAGTGGCACGGCGGGTTTGGACCGATATTCGGTTAGCGGCAACAGTCGCGTTCCCTTACCGCCCCCAAGAATCAAGCAGACAGTGTGGCGCATTGTATCATCCTTGTGGTATTGGTGATAAGCGTGGGTGGGTTCAACCGGTTCACTGCGGAGCTTAATGAATTCACTTGCGATTCGAAAAGGAACCAGGGCGACAAGTTTCAACAAGCAATGAATTTTGGCTGAGGCAAGTTTTCACTTCGCTCTGAACGGCGAATCGCGTATGCTGGTCAAACCCTCATCGTCGGCCACTGACGGTGAACTATCCCGCTTGAGGATTCAATATGGACCCGGCCCGCATGAAGCAAGTTTTACCAGTCGCCAGTGATCATCATGCCCGGCGGACGTTTCTGCGGAATTCCGCGCTCGGGCTGGGTGGCGTCGCCCTGTCGACGCTGCTCAATTCCGAATCTGCGGCCGACGAACGAGCGATGGCGCTGCGTGATTCGCATTTTGCGCCGCGTGCGAAGAATGTCATCTTTCTGTTCATGGCGGGCGGCCCCAGTCAGCTCGAATTATTTACGCCGAAGCCAGTACTCAATCAGTATCACGGGCAAGCGCCACCAGCCAGCATGACTGAAGGTCGTCGGTTCGCCTTCCTGCCGGCCGATGCCAAACTGCTGGGATCGAATCGTCATTTTGGCCGCTGGGGCGACTGCGGCATGGATTTGAGCGAACTGCTGCCTCACCATCGGGCCATCGTCGATGACGTGTGCTGGGTCCGCAGCGTCGCCACGGACGTGTTCAATCACGGCCCGGCGAAACTGTTTATGAACTGCGGCTTTCAGGCGCCCGGGCGACCAAGTCTCGGCTCATGGGTGACTTACGGACTCGGCAGCGAATCAAACAGTTGCCAGGATTTGTCGTTCTGTATCCGGTCCGCGCACCGCGCGGGCAACACACTGTGGTCGAGCGGTTTTCTGCCGACCAGTCTCAGGGTGTTCCTCGAGTAAAGGGAATCCCATTCTGAATCTTCCAACCCGCCAGGGATATGGGAAGCCCGCGCGATTTCACAGACACGGTGGACAAATTCAACGCCTGCGCCTGGCCGAAGTCGGAGATCCGGAAATTGAAACTGCATCAGCGCATACGAAACAGCATTTTCCATGCAGATGGCGGCTCTGAACTGACTCAGCTGGAAGCCGAATCCAAATCGACACTCGACATGTACGCGGTGGCTGGAAAGGGCTCGTTTGCCAATAACTGCCTGCTCGCTCGGCACTTGTGGAACGCGGCGTCGATTCGCAGTTATCATACCGATGGATCATCACGGAGGAAAAGGAGCGGATCTGGATGTGGCACTGGATGGTGTCTGCCGCGAAGTTGATCAGGCATCTTCAGCTTTGGTACTGGACCTGAAAGCTCGAGGCTTGCTCGACGACACACTCGTCATCTGGGGCGGTGAATTTGGACGGACGCCGATGGGCGAACCGCGGGAATCCACCGGTCGCGATCATCACGTTGATGCGTTCACGATGTGGCTCGCGGGTGGCGGCGTGAAGCGAGGCCACATTTTCGGGGCGACGGATGAAATGGGTTTCGGCCCTGTGGAAAACCGCGTCCATGTCCATGATCTTCATGCCACCATTCTGCACCTGCTGGGACTGGATCATAAACGGCTGACTTACCGGTCGCAGGGACGTGATTTCAGACTGACCGACGTGCATGGCGAACTCGTTAACGGAATCCTTGCATGACACACTCTTCCGTGATGCTGAGTCCCATCCCATGCTGAGCCCGTCTGTTCTTTCCGCTCAGGACTTTGCGGATCTCAAGTATTCCCTGCCCGAAGCGGGTCGCTGGCATGAACTGCACGATGGTCAAACCGTGATGCTGTCGGCTCCCGATGACGTACACGGCACGATTGTGCTCAATCTGTCCCGCGCGCTCGCGGAGTGGTTTAAGAAACAGCCACACCAGACGCGAGGCTATGCATGTCACGATCTGGGTCTGCATGTGCATTCGGAACCGGACACGGTCTATGTTCCGGCGATGAGCATTTTCCGGGAGGGTAAGCCGTTCGGCCAGTTTGACAACGTGATCGCGACGGAAATCCCTCAGATCGTGATCGATGTGGCTTCGTCGAATGATCGCCGTTCTGATATGCGACTGCGAACAACGGCGTATTTGAAATGCGGCGTCGAATGCGTGTGGGTGCCTGACCCGTTCAAGAAAGAAGTCCAGGTCATTCGCCGCTCCAGCCACACCTTGTCGCTGGGCAAGTGGCAGACTCTGGAAGTCGGCGACCTCCTTCCCGGTTACCATGCCCGTCGAAAATGTCTTCGTGCGCCAAAGTGGTGGAACGAGACATTGCCGGAGATTTAGCCGATCCTGGTGAGCAGCCCTGATCTGCCGGAAAGGATTCGTGCTGCACCACAGCGTAGCCAATTGGATTTTTTGACGGTAACATGCAACGACTGTTTCCACCGATTTCAAGTGAGGCCGCTTTGATGCAGAAATGGTTCATGTGCTTTTGTCTGGCGGCGCTCAGTTGTACCTCGGCGTTTACGGAGGACGCTCGCCGGAATGTGCTGTTCATCATCTCGGATGACCTCAACAACATGCTCGGCTGTTACGGTGACCCGCAGGTGAAGACGCCGAATATCGATCGTCTGGCAGCGCGCGGAGTTCTCTTCAACAAAGCATATTGCTCGTTTCCACTCTGCGGGCCCAGCCGGAATTCGTTACTCACGGGCTTGTATCCCAACAGCACCGGCATTCACGCAAATGGTCAGGTCTTTCGGCAGACCATTCCCAAACAACTGAGTATGCCGCAGGCGTTTCGCCAGCAGGGCTACTTTGCGGCACGAATCGGAAAGCTTTATCACTACAACGTTCCGAATTCGATCGGCACCAACGGACACGATGATCCGGGATCGTGGGAGATGGAGCTCAATCCCGCAGGCGTCGATCGCCTCGAAGAACATCCGCACATTTTCAGTCTGATAAAAAACCAGTTCGGCGGAACTCTCAGCTGGTACGCGTCGCCGAAGAGCGCTGAGCATCATACCGATGCCATGATGGCGAACGATGCGGACTGGGTGCTGGAACGATGTGCCCGCGAGAAACAACGTCCGTTCTTTCTGGCGGTTGGCTTCTTTCGTCCGCACACACCGTACGTCGCTCCAAAGTCGCCGTACTTCGACATGTACAAAGTTTCTGAGATGCCCGTGGTGCAGGGGATTGAAGAAGATCGAGCGGACATTCCGGCTGCAGGACTTGCCAGTCAGAAAAAGGAGCAGGAACAATTGACCGATGAGCTGCGCCGACAATGCCGTCAGGCGTATTATGCCAGTATCAGCTTTATGGACACGCAGGTTGGAGTCGTTGTGGATTCGCTTGAACGTCACGGTCTTGCGGACAATACCGTCATCGTGTTTACCAGTGACCACGGTTATCACATGGGCGAACATGGACTGTGGCAAAAAATGAGTCTGTTTGAAGAGAGTTCCCGCGTGCCGATGCTGATCGTGGCACCCGGCATGTCCACAGGAATGATCTCCGAGACTCCTGTGTCGCACATCGATTTGTTTCCGACGCTGGCAGAACTTTGCGATGTCAAACCGCCGGACAATCTTTCGGGGCAGAGTCTGGTTCCCATGCTCAAAGACGCGTCACACGCCGGACGCGGCTGGGCTCTGACGCAGGTAACACGCGGAGGCAGGCGTCGCAATGCGAAAAATGGCACCGAAGCGGACGGTCCGTACTTTGGCTATTCGCTTCGCACAACACGTTGGCGCTACACAGAATGGGACGGCGGGGATGCCGGTCGGGAACTTTATGATCACGACAATGACCCGCGCGAGTTGACAAACGTTGCTGGAAATGACGAACATAAGGCGACAATGGATGAACTGTCGGTCGCCTTAAAGGACGCGGTGGCATCTACGCTTCCACCTGACGGAAAAATTCCTGACCTACAGCCAGGCACCTGGGCTCCACTGCTTGTTGACCCATGACTTCCAGGGGAAACAAAGGCTCCATCATCAACAACACGACTCGAAAACATCAACAGCAAGGATCCACGCATGACCCAGCCCAGACTTCCACGACGTCAGTTTTTGACTCAATCCGCCGTTGCGGCATCAGCTCTGATTGCCATGCCGGCTGTCGTTCGCGCTGCCACTCTGCGGCAGGAGTTACATGTCGCAGCAATTGGCGTCAATGGAATGGGATGGGCGGACTTATCCAGCGTCGGATCCCATACCAGCGTGAAATTCGTCGGTTTCTGTGACATTGATGTGGCTCGATTTGACAAGGCCGACGCAGCGTTTGCGGGCGTGCCGCACTTTGCAGATTATCGCCGATTGCTGGCCGATCTCGGCGATAATGTGGATGCTGTGATTGTTTCGACGCCGGACCACATGCACGCTCCGATTGCCATGGCGGCCATGAAACTTGGAAAGCATGTGTACTGTCAAAAACCGCTCACGCATACCGTGTGGGAATCACGTCAAATGCGGCTGCTGGCCGAACAGAAAAAATTAACGACTCAGATGGGAAATCAGATTCATTCAAACGCCGAATACCGTCTGGGCGTCAAACTCATTCAGGACGGAGCGATTGGAAAAGTCCGTGAAGTGCATTCGTGGGTCGGGGTTCAGGGGCGACAATACTGCAATCGCACGGATCGACCTGCAGACGCTCCGGTTCCGGAGGGCGTGGACTGGAACCTGTGGCTGGGTGCGGCTCCCGAACGTTCGTATGCGGCAGATGTCTATCATCCATTCAAATGGCGCGACTGGCAGGACTTTGGATCCGGAGCACTTGGAGATTTCGGTTGCCACATCCTCGATCCGGTATTCACCGCACTGGGAATTCGTGCACCAATTTCGATCGAAGCAGAGAATGACGGAACAACTTCTGAAGTCTGGCCGGGCCCCGAGACCTTAACGTTTGAATTTCCCGGTACGAAATTTACGGTTGGAGGCACCATCAAAGTCATTTGGCGCGACGGTGGGCTCAAGCCGCCGGCAGAACTGGCCAGCTTGTCGGACGGGGCTGAGCTGCCGAGTGCAGGGTCGCTGTTTATCGGTGAAGGCGGCGTGATGCTGCTGCCCCATGTTGCTGCACCGCAGTTGTATCCGCAGCCGAAGTATGCCGACTTTAAGATGCCGGATGTTAAGGGAACGAATCACTGGCACGACTGGGTTGATGCGGTGATCGCGGGACAGAAGACAACTGATGGTTTCGAATACGCCGGGCCACTTTCTGAAACCGTGCAGCTCGGCAATATCGCTGCGCGATTGCCCGGCACGAAACTGGAGTGGAATACGGAGACGATGGCACTCACAGGGCACGACAGTGCCGCAGCGATGCTGACGAAAAGTTATCGGTCGGGCTTTGAAGTCGAAGCAGTGGGATAGTGAATCCTTCAGGCGACCTATAACACGTCTGGGACTTACGTGGCAGCTTGTTAAGCGAACAGTCCGGCTATAGAAAGACGAAGACGTGTTCCATCAAAAGTTGTTTGCCCTGTCACTTGCCTGCGTAATGCTGAACTCATGGACGACATGCGCTACCGATGATCCTGTGATCGTGCGACAGGAATTCATCTACGAAACGGCACCTTATCCGGAATGCCATGCTTCGACGATTGTTGAAACTCCTGCAGGAATGGTCGCTGCCTGGTTTGGCGGAACAGAAGAACGACATCCGGATGTCGGCATCTGGCTGTCTCGCCACATCAACGGCACATGGTCGCCATCTGTCGAAGTCGCCAACGGAATTCAGTATTCTGTGACGGACGGAACCGTGCATCGGCATCCGACATGGAACCCCGTGCTGTTTCAATATCCTGACGGCCCTTTGGTCTTGTTCTGGAAATGTGGCCCAGCGCCTGACAACTGGTGGGGCATGATGAGTGAGTCAGCCGACCACGGCGCGACATGGTCGATAGCTCGGCGACTGCCTGAACATATTGACGGACCTGTCCGTAACAAACCAATTCGGCTGAAAGATGGTACGTTACTTTGTGGCAGCAGTACAGAATTCGATGGGTGGCGAGTCCACTTTGAACGCACGCCGGATCATGGCCGAACATGGCAGAGAACTCCTGCGGTCCATGATGGGAAAAAGATCGGTGCGATTCAGCCAACTCTGTTGCGGCATCCGGATGGATTGATTCAGGCACTGTGTCGTAACCGTGACGGCGATGGTCAAATTCTTTCGACAACGTCCTCGGATCAGGGGCTTACCTGGAGCGATCTCAAACCGATCAATTTGCCCAATCCCAACAGCGGGATCGATGCCGTAACGCTTCAGGATGGCCGTCACCTGCTGGTCTACAATCACACGCATCGCAACAAGGGAATGCCACGCGGACGGGAAATGCTCAACGTCGCCGTAAGTGAGAATGGCATCGACTGGAAACCAGCATTGACCCTCGATCGCGAAGCCCGGGCCGAGTTTTCCTATCCCGCTGTGATTCAGGCGGCGGGCGGGAATGTCCACATCACATACACCTGGAAACGGCAAAAAGTACGGCATTTTGAGCTGAATGCCGCCAAACTGACGATGAAGGAATGGAACGGCGACGCGTGGCCTGAATAGCAATCGCATGCCGTTTCAAGGCACGTGCAGACGTCTGGATCCATCATGCGAGACAGAAAAACTCAAGTCGACGGTTTCAGGAACAGGGGTTAGACTGTGTTTGAAGCTGGGCTTCAGTAACACTGAACAACGCCACAGCTTCACGAGACAGTTTGTGGCAATGGATGCAGACAGGGATTAAAAGTCGTACCGATGGGCATTGAAAACAGAGAATATCTGCGCGACGAATATGACGGTGCTGCGGGATCGTTTCGCAGACCATCGTCAAAATCAATGACGGTAATTCTGGTGGTCGTCACGGTGGCAGTCTTTGTACTGCAGCTCATGACCAGTCGCTCCAATGGTCTGCCGGGGGCTTCGACGTCTCTCGTTCAGGAATGGCTGGCACTCAGCTTTGAAGACGTGATGACTCGCGGGCAGATCTGGCGACTGTTGACGTACGCCTTTTGTCACGACCAGAGCAATTTACTGCACATCGTGTTTAACATGATGGTGCTCTATTCCATAGGTGGCGTCCTGCGTCAACTGCTTGGTGATCGTGAGTTCCTGTGGTTCTACCTGGTCGCCGCTGTCTTCGCGGGAATCTGCTCGCTGGTGTTCTATCGCCTGGTTGGCATTAACGCTGAGATCATCGGTGCGTCCGGCGCTACGATGGGGGTCTTCTGTCTGGTTGCCTTGCACTATCCGCGACAGAAGGTTCTGCTGATGGGAATCATCCCCATTGAGTTCCGCTGGTTGCTGGCGGCATTTGTGGCGATTGATACCTTGCCGATGATCAGACAGGTGGCGGAGGCGTTTCAGAATCGACAGACAGTTTCTCAGGTTGCAAATTCGGCGCACATCGGCGGACTGATTTTTGGCTTCCTGTACTTCCGCTGGAACATGCGAATCACGCGCTGGTGGGATCAGTTTGCCGGGCGAATTGCGACACGTCGGCGACGCGGAAAGCTGCGCGTCTTCACGGAAGCGTCTGAGCCGGAATCGAATCTGAATTCACAAGTCGATGACATCCTGGAAAAAATCAGCCGTGAAGGCGAAGCGAGTCTGACCTCGCGCGAAAGGAAAATCCTGGCTCAGGCCAGTAAGCAGTATCGGCAGGGCAAAGATTAGATCCTTTCTCAGAGGCATGCACTCATCAAGTCACAGTAGTGTGACAAACGTTCTGATTCGCACATCTCCCTGCACACGTCCTCACGGTTGCCGAGCGGAAGTATTCATGCCGCTCGCAATTTCATTTCATTCCGCTGTTCTGAAATCAGACCTGTTGCAAGTCGATGTCTATCCCGCCCTCGCATTTCACGCCAGGCGGCGCGATGTTTCCTACAGAGCGATCCGGTGACAATCTTGCTAAGTGTTTTAATCTCACAATGAAGTGCCTGAAATGCCACGAAGGTTGCGAAATATCACCCTGGTGGATTCTGATCAGCAGAGAATTCTGGACTTCGGGTCCTGAAAACTCACTGCCTCACCGCCCCCTTAGATTCAGGACCTCTGGACTCCGCGCCATGATGCTTCGACTCTCCATCATCGCAGTCCTTTGTTCTTTGACAATCGATCTGCGCCCGTGCATTGCTGGTGACGAATCCACATGGAAGATCACCCTGGGAGAGCCGAAATCGACCGTCCTGACAGGTCGCATCGTCGCGGAGATTCCCAACAGCGCCGTGCTGCTGGAAGAACCCAATGGACAACTGCATCAGGTCCCTGCGCGACAGATACAATCGCGCGAGGACGCTGAACAACTCTTCGTACCCCTTTCGTCGTCAGAACTTGCCGCGGATCTGTTACTGCAGGTTCCTGCGGGATTTGAAGTCACAGAGACCGAGCACTACGTTCTCTGTTCGAATTCCGCCACGGAATATGTTGAGTTCTGCGGCAAGCTGCTGGAGGTTGTGTTCGATCAGTATTTTCGCTTTATGGCTGAACAGAAGATCGAGGTGACGCAGCCGACACGCAGGTTGCCGATCGTGATCTTTGCCGGTACAGCGGAGTTTCAGACTTTTGCAGCCAGACAACATCCTGAAATCTCGTTTGCAGACACGCCTGGCTACTACTCCGTCACGGTAAACCAGACATTGCTGCTGGATCTGACAGGCGATCGATCGATCCGGTCGGCCGTGACGATTCGCAGAAGCCTTGCGGAAAAACCGCTGCAGGTCGCAACGGTAGTGCATGAAGCGATTCATCAGCTGGCGTTCAATTCCGGACTGCAGGTGCGGATGGCCGACAATCCGCTTTGGCTTTCCGAAGGTTTGGCGATGTACTTTGAAACCACATCGTCGCGATCCTCGTTGCTCTGGAATCGCCCCGGTCTGGTCAATCCTCGCCATCAGCCTGCATTCATGAAACTCGTTGAGGCCAATCAGGTTTCCGGAGCCCTGAACACCCTGATTGAATCAGACTCCGCCTTTCTAAATGCCGCAGAGACGCCCGCCGCGTATGCCAAAGCCTGGGCGTTGACTCACTACCTTGTACGCGAAGAAAAGACCGGGATGCAAAAGTTTCTGCATGTCCTAAAGCAGCGAAAGCCGATGGTTGGCCTGACTGCCGAAGAACGAGCTCAGGAATTCCTGACGGCTTTTGGGAAATTGCCAGACGAAATGGAACACGAACTCGTTTCTTATATCAGACGACAACGAGTTCTGAAATAAGGAGGTTGTGTATGTCCTGGCTCACCGAAAACCCATGGCCTTTGCTGCTGCTTCTTGCCGGAACAGGAGTGGTCGCATTGATTTCAGGAGCGACGAAAGGACGTTCTGTGTCTGTCGTATGCCTGCTGGCGGCGGCGGGATTGTATCTGATCGAGTCGGCGGTTGTGACTCCCGGTGAAGAAGTCGAAGCTCAGCTGCAGACGATGCTGGATGCGTTTCGGGATCGGAATCAGAATGCCATCAATGACTGCATCGCCGAAGATTCGCCCAGGTTGCGTGAAACGGCGGCAGAGGGAATCGAAATGGTCACGCTCACCAAAGATTTTCACATCAAGGATCTGGAAGTCACGGTCCGGGTTGATGGCCAGACAGCAGACGCTCATCTGCGTGCGAACGGAACGCTGAAAGTAAATCATGGCGACATGATCAGCCGTGTGTTCACACGCTGGCAAACAGTGTGGAAACATGTCGGTTCAGAATGGAAACTTGTCGAAGTCACACGACTCGATCCCGTCAACGGCCAGGAAATGGGCATACTCGATGCCCGATAGGGTGCTGTGCAGACGACTATTGCGATGGTGTGAGAAACTTATCCACATCATTGCTCACGATGACACCGTAATTGACCGCGCCGAGCCAGCCGGACATGATGATGCCAACGCTGCCGGCGTGAAACAGACCTGCCACCTGCTGCGGGAGATCGCGGCTGACCTGCAACCCTTCAAACTTTGTCCCAAACGATGATCCGGCAAGGTGCCGCGTGTAGTGTTCAAACGTCCGCGGCGTCGCGGCTTCGGCGTGATCGAGTTTTTGCCGCACGTCCGGAACGTACGTTTCCAGGCAGTCCAGCGTGGATTCCACCAGTTCCTTCTTGGAGGCTTCGTATTCTGCTTCAGGAAGGTTCGCCCAGTCGCTGTAGTTCGCATTCGTTGATGAGACAATGAGCCACCGATTGCTGCCCGGGCGAGTCGACGGATAGTAGAAACTAAAAGTACGGCTGCTCACGTCGCGACTGAGCATGGCATCAATGTCAAAGCCCGTGTGCTCGGAATGGAACAGCAGATCACCGCAGCTTTCGTCAAAACTTTCACCCGGCTTCAATGCCATGTAGACCTGGCACGAGCTGTTGTTCAAACGCACTGCTTTCGCATCAGTGATGAATTTGGCATCAAAGTGCTGCTGTCCGACCAGATGAAAGATCGTTGATCGGATGTTCGCATTCGACACGACCGCTTTGCATCCGATGTGTTTTCCATTCACGATGACGCCTGTGACTTTGCGATCCGGCGACACTTCGATTTTCTCGACCAGACATCGAATCCGAATATCCACGCCGTTGCGAATGAGTTCTTCGCGCATTCGGTTCACCAGCGCGTCGGTACCTCCTTCAAACGTATAGACGCCTTTCTGCATGAAGTTGGAAAACACAATGCCGTATGTGATCGCCGGGTCGTCCAGCGTCGAACCGTTCGCATATGTGATTGGTCCATCAACAGCCGCACGACGTCATCACGCCCAGGGAAAAACTGTTCGAAAAGTTCGCGAGTCGTCTTTGATTGTTCGTCAAAGAAATTCATGCTGCGGGCAGTGTCAAAAAACTGCTGCACGGTTTCCGGGGAGATCCCAAAGCGTTCGACGATGATCCTCGTAAAGTCTTCGCGGGTAAATGTCGTGCGGAGTGAGAACTGAGGGTTCTCAAAACGGATGCCCTTCAGCGGCACGATCGATTCAGCAATTTCCGGTGACCAGTACTTGCGACAGCTCTTGATCATGCCGTACGGAAAGCCGTGCAGCGAAATATCAAAAATGTGTCCACCCGCACGTTTGAACCAGGTCGCCATGCCGCCCAGCTGATAGTGATGCTCGAGCAGCAGCACATTCAATCCCTGCCGCGCGAGGATATTGGCCGACGTGAGACCGGCCAGTCCGCTGCCGATGACGACCACATCGTAGGATTTCTTGGCGCCTTTCAGAAAATCGCGGGGCATTCGAAGCTCAGGTTGAGTGTTTTTGTTGAATCTGGACGTTTGGAAAAGTCAGGCGTCCATAATGGTCAAGGTTTCGGTGAGGTCAATCACACTAGTGCTGAAACAAGCGACAGGCATTTGGAGTGCGGCGACTTGTCGCCGCTTTGCCTTTC
>JBBJME010000205.1:0-12720 GCA_037719765.1 Planctomycetaceae bacterium | reverse complement strand
AACTCACGACGCGCGGCATCCCGGTCTGTCACATGACCTACGGCGGATGGTTTCATGGAATGACTTCGGGGTTGGTGCATAAGAACGTTGAACTCCGGATTCGGCAGTTACCGATCGTGCTTTAGTATTTTTTTTGCCGAATTCTCGTTTCGAGCGGTGATGTGACGTAAAAACTGCCGTGACCCCTCGCAGTCATGAATCGTTCTTTGACAACTGATTAGAATTGAGACATCATGAATCGTAGCGGTATTTTTGTTCCAGAACGTACACCTCTCGCAATCCCGTTCGCAAAGCAAGCCCAGCAAATGGGTTTGGGAGGCGGGCGTTTCCGCCGCTGATCAGCGGCGGCCCCATTGAAGCCTGGAGCGCGGGGCGATGCCCGCGCGGTTTTCCGCCGCTGAACCGTGGCGGCCCTGTTGAACGGCAGTTTTGGTTGCACAGTGATGGCGTCAAAGCGCGTCACTTCTTACAATCATGGGGCTTCGATCACTCCCACCGGAATCACCGATATGAAATCCCAGATGTCCGCTGTCCTGCTGTTGCTCGTGATCACTGCAGGACGGACTCCACAGTCCGCTCAAGCGCAGCATCGCGTGCGGTTTGATCACGACGTGCGTCCGATTCTGTCGAATCATTGCTGGAGCTGCCATGGACCGGATGAAGTCGCGCGCCAGGCCGGACTTCGCCTCGATCGCCAGGATTCAGCAACCGCACCAGCGGACAGTGGCCGAATCGCAGTCGTGCCTGGGAAACCCGCGGAAAGCGAACTCATCGCACGCATCAATGCACACGATACCGATACGCAGATGCCGCCCGCGGCGGCAAAGAAGCCCATCACGGATCAACAGAAACTCGTGCTGCAGCAGTGGATCGAGCAAGGTGCCGAGTTCACTTCACACTGGGCGTATACGGCACCTGTGCGACCAGAGATTCCGGCAGTGAAAAGCGCCTCGTGGCCGAAAAATGAAATTGATGCGTTCGTACTGAAACGCCTGGAGGATGCACAACTGCAGCCGTCGGAGGAAGCTGCTCCGCATGTCTGGCTGCGACGAGTCACCTTTGACCTGACGGGACTTCCTCCGTCCCTGGATGAGCTCATCGCATTCGAAGATCGTCTCAAGACGGCTGTCAAGGAAGATGTCTACGCGGAAGTCATCGATCGTCTGCTGAAATCACCGCGTTATGGCGAGCGGATGGCGATGCAGTGGCTGGATGCCGCTCGCTACGCCGACACGAACGGCTACAACAACGACGAAACTCGCACGATGTGGCCCTGGCGAGACTGGGTCATTCGAGCCTTCACCGACGGAATGCCGTACGATCAGTTTCTGACGGAACAGCTTGCAGGAGATCTGCTGTCGGGGGCATCGGTGTCGCAAAAGGTTGCGACCGGATTCAGCCGCAACCATGTGCTGACGACCGAAGGCGGAATCTTTGAAGAAGAATATCACGTGGAATACGTGGCTGACCGCGTCCACACGACAGCCACCGTGTTTCTTGCGATGTCTTTGCAGTGCGCAAGGTGTCATGATCACAAGTACGACCCGTTGACTCAGAAGGAGTATTATCAGTTCGCCGCGTTCTTCAACAACGTGCCGGATAAGGTTGTCTCTTACAACAAAGCACGGATGGCGGAACCTCTGCTCAGGCTGCTGACGCCCGAACAGCAGACGGAAATGGATCGTATCGAAGGGCGACTGAAGGACATTGAAGGAACTGGCAAAACTGTCGGGGGACGCTGCTGCCGATACGACCGCCCTGCTGGCTGAAAAAACGTCGCTCACCGAACAGCGCACAAAGCTGGATGCAGAAATTCCTGCCACCATGGTGATGGCCGAACCTGCTGAACCTCGCCCGATCTTTGTTCTGAAGCGAGGTCAATACGATCAGCCTGGCGAACAGGTGACGGCCGCGTTTCCGAACGCACTGGTGTCACACGAAAGTGCGGTCGTCGCCACCGTCCCGGAGATTCCTGATCGATTGCAGCTGGCTCGCTGGCTGACCGATCCGGCTCATCCGCTGACCGCTCGAGTTGCCGTCAATCGTCTTTGGGAAATGTTGTTCGGGACTGGAATCGTGGAGACCGCGGAAGACTTCGGCATCCAGGGTGCCCTGCCGAGTCATCCGGAACTGCTGGACTGGCTGTCGACCGAACTGCTGAAGCAAGGCTGGGATCAGCGGGCCATTTTGAAACAGATTTTGATGTCGGCCACCTATCGACAATCATCCCATGTCACGCGCAGGCACCCTCGATCACCGCGATTTGTTGCTCGGTCGCGGGCCGCGTTATCGATTGCCAGCAAAACTGTCCGTGACAACGCATTGTTCGTCAGCAGCCTGCTGAAGGAAAAGATCGGTGGCCCCAGTGTCAAACCGTATCAACCCGACGGACTTTGGGAAGACGTCAGTGTGGAACGTCGTGACAAGTATGTCGCAGACACGGACGACGGACTTTATCGACGCAGCATGTACACCTTCTGGAAACGTACTTGCCCCCCACCCGGCATGGCGACGTTCGACGCACCTGATCGCGAAACCTGCGTTGTCCGTCGGGCTCGCACGAATACACCGCTGCAGGCTCTCGTGCTGCTCAATGACCCCACCTACGTCGAGTCTGCCCGCAAGCTGGCTGAACGCGTGATGCTGGCATCCGATAACGACGACGCTCGCATCGTACTCGCATTCAGGATCGTGCTTGCGCGGTTGCCCGGCAATTCAGAACAAGCGACGCTGCAGAAAATCCTCGCGGAAGCTCGCGCCCACTTCACAACGACACCGACAGGTGCGGCAGAGTTCCTGAGCATCGGGAATTCGCCGCGTGACACATCACTCAACCCGGTTGATCTGGCGGCATGGTCGGCGGTGATGAGCGTCATAATGAATCTGGATGAATCTATTTCGAAACAATGATCCCTACTGAGCTTTTTGTGAGAGCCGTGCGGCGACGTCAACGGGCTCTGGAATCACCCGCATGAACCATGGAAGAGCGCGAACTGTTTTCAGATGCATCGTCTGCGACGGCGGGCAGTGTCACAAAGAATTCAGTACCCTGGGCAGTCGATTTGACGAGGGTAATCTCCCCGCCGAGCGCGTGTCGCGTGAGCTGGCGGCATACGAAGAGGCCCAACCCCGTGCCGTGGTCCTTGGTGGTGTAGTAGGGCTGAAAAATCTGTTCCAGTGCTTCCTTCGGAATCCCGTGGCCTTCATCACGAATCCGAATACCAATTCGAGCGGGCACTGAATCCGTTTCCGGAATGAGCTCTGTTGTGATCTCCATGGCGGCACCTTCATTCGTGGCGTCCAAAGCATTGAGAATCAGGTTGAGCATTACCTGGACAAGCTGGTCATAGACGGTCCGGATGTGTGGCAGGTCGGCTGCAAAGCTGGAAATGATGGTCTTGCCTTTCCAGCGTTTGTAATACTTCGCAATGTTGAGTGCATCGTTGATGGCAGCATGGACATCGACGGTGGACTGTTGCTGATTGGTCGGGCGGCTGAATCCTGTCAACTCACGCAGTGTCCGCTGGATTCTGGTAAGTTGCCCATCAACAAGATCCAGCCGTTGTTTCACGTATTCATCGGAGTTTTTCCGACTGAGCATCTGGATGATGGAACTGATCGATGCCAGCGGATTGCCGACTTCATGGGCGATCCCGGCAGCCAGCAATCCAAACGCCGCCTGCTTCTCCTGCTGGACGAGCATGGCCTGCGATTCCTGTAACTCCTTCGTCCTGACAGCGATTCGGCGTTCCAGGAGTTGCTGATTGGACTGCAGCTCTTCATTCAGGATCACCAGCTTCTGTCCGGCGGATCTGAGCAGTCCTGTCAACGAGATAATGGCCCATGCGGCCCAGCCAAGGAAAACGAGCGTCAGGATCACGGTCACGATATCAGAGTCCTGTTGCGGAGCCGCATACAGGCCGAGGACAATGTAGCTGAGTGCATGCAGGCCAAACGTGGCAAACGTCAGTCTCGGTGAATGGCGAATCGCGCAGACCAACAGCGAGAGAAAGTAGTAAAACCGAAATGGACTGCCGACACCCTGGTCAAAATTACAAAGCAGTCCGATGAACAGCGCTTCCATTAACGAAATGCCAATGCGGTATTCCTTCAGCAGCACTCTGCCTTTCCAGCTGGCGAGCGTATCGACCAGCGCGTAAACAGCGCCCAGCGTCAACATGCCGTTCAGCTCCGGACGTCCGCTGTCGCGCTCAACCAGATTGACGTACAGATATCCGACACACAAACCAAACCAGCGAATTCGAACGGTGATCGATTCCGCCTGCGCTTCGCGACTCGTCGGATCAAAGTAGCGGGCTGCGGCCGCGGCAGCTTTGAAGCTGGCTGGCAGCCGCATGATTCCGGAAGGTGTTTCCGGGTATGGTTTACGCGAAGGGCGATCCACCTCAGCAGGGCTCATGAAATTCCTCATTTCGCGATCGACAGCAGAATACTGACCAGCGACACCCTTACTGTGGCAGACGGGCATGAACTGCCGGAGACAGTTCGGTTTACGGTGTTCGTGACGGCTGATCTCAACCTGTCATCGTTGACTTTTACACTGTCTTTGAATGTTTCGACACTCATAGCCCCGACGTCCGATACAAATGGCAGTACAAAATCCTCTTGCAGCGGCTTGGATGGAGAGAGCCTGAAATGAGTCGAGCGGTTAACGTATTGGCACTTGTACGGGATGGCCAGAGATACATTTTCCTTTACGACGACAACAGCGTCCAGCAGGTTCTGTCTCAACTTGCTGAATTTGCCGGTGACCCGGACCTTGACTTCACATGGTACGATGCGGCAACATTGTCTCAACGCGTCCGGGATCTGCAGCGTGAAGAGGTTGATGTGGAAACCGAGGATTTCCCGACCTTTTTTTAGCTTGTGCGGATTGGCACGCTGAAGATCTGTTTCGGAACCATCCCATGCATGCAGCCATTCAGGCGTTTCTTAACTATCTCAAAATTGAGCGCAATTCCTCCGAGTTGACAATCAAATCGTACGCCGATGACCTCTCGCATACCATTGAATTCCTGCAGGAACAGACCGGCTCGGTTCCAGACCCGCGCCACATCGAAGTTGCCATCCTGAGGTCGTACGTCTCTTACCTGCACGAATGCGGCTATGCCCGAACCACCGTTGCCCGACGTCTGGCGTGCCTTCGCAGTTTTTTCCGGTACTGCAATCGTGAAGGCATTTGCGAAACCAATCCCGCGAAGCCATTGCGGACACCTCGGAGCGGTCGCAAACTGCCGCATTTTTTGACCACCGATCAGGTCGGAGCTCTGCTCATCGCGCCGCCGGCAAATTCCGATGCGGGACTGCGAGATCGAGCAATCCTCGAAACCATGTACTCTGCAGGACTTCGCGTTTCAGAAGTTGTCGGAATCGATGTGAAAGACTGGGATCGCTCTGCAGGAATTCTGCGAGTTCTGGGTAAAGGGCGCAAAGAGCGAATTTCTCCGGTTGGAAGTTACGCGACCAAAGCGCTGGATCGATGGCTGGAGGTTCGCAGTCCTGATGCGAAAGCTCCAGAAAAGCAGCGATCGGCAATCTTTCTCAACAGATTCGGGCGGCGGCTTACCACCCGGAGTATAGGTCGCATGCTGGAAACGCATATTTTGACAGCTGGATTGTCGCAGCAAACGACACCCCACACTCTGCGGCACAGTTTTGCGACTCACTTACTGGATGGCGGTGCCGATTTGCGAAGCGTTCAGGAGTTATTGGGGCACAAGAGTCTGACGACGACACAGATTTACACCCATGTGAGTACCCGTCGACTACGGGAGACTTACGAAAAAGCCCATCCGCACGCAGCAAAGAACCGCGCTTCCTGATCGGCAGACGTCGGCCTGCAGATTCGAGGTGACACGAATTTGCTTCTCAAACCGGAAATCCGGTTCGCCTTCGTTGATCGCAGTTGCTACAACTCACAACATGCCGGGCTCGGAAAACGGCCAGGTGCCGAGGCAGACAAGGAAAGTCTGCTGGCTTCGGTAAACAGTCATGGAAGACCTGCGATGTCCGATCTGCAAAAACTGATGCTGCACGATCCAGAAGTTCCGCTCACACGCGGGCGATTGATGCAGTTTGCCGATGATCCGATAGCCTGCATGAGACAGCTCCATCACGATCACGGTGATCTGGCCGTTCTGGAAGAAAACGATCAACGACTGGTGTTTGTCTTTTCGCCGAACTCAATCGCGAAGTCCTTTCGACACACAGGTTTTGAGTCTCGTTTTTTCGCCGTCCGCGGAATCGGAATTCCGCCCAGCGTAGTGACGTCGGGTTTGCTGAGCCAGAACGGCACCGAACATCGTGACGCTCGACGAATGATGAAGGATGTCTTTGCGAAGAAAATCCTTCCGGGATATCACGAGACGATTTGCCAATCGCCTGTGATCTGACAGACAACTGGAATGCGGGAGAAGCTTGTGATCTGAACTCCGAAATGGTTCAGTTCATGCTCAAAATGACCGCCGCCCTTTTGTTTGGTGTGGATGATGCAGCGTTCGCATATCGTCTGGGCGCATTGATCGATCGCTGGGTTCATCGAAACCACGAAATCGGCATGGGAGCGTTAGTGTCGTCGCCGCAGTTTGCGGAGGGCTATGACGATCTTCTGCAACAGGCCGAAGAACTGGAACAATCGGTTCGCGAAATGTTCCAGTCGCATCGCAGCACGCAGCATGACCGACTGAACATTCTGAGCCTGCTGTTTCAGGCTCAACAGTCGCAGGGGCAACTGACCGACAATCAATTGACGGGGCATGCGACGTTACTGTTCGCCGCCGCGCATTTGACGACGGCACATACTTTCAGCTGGACGTTGTTTCTGTTGTCGCAGCATCCGGACGTGTTGCAGAAACTGCAAACGGAATTGAGCACCCGAGTGTCCGCAGAGATCCCAACGCTCGAAGAACTCGAATGCCTGCCATATCTTGACGCAGTGATCAAGGAAAGCATGCGTGTCCTGCCGGCTTCGTCGTATTCCCAGCGAATCGCCGTGCAGCCGACATCACTTGGCCCCGTTCGAATGAATCCCGGAACTCCCGTAATTTTCAGTCAGTTCATCACACATCACCGCCCGGATCTGTACGTGGATGCCGACCGCTTTGTGCCGGAACGCTGGGCGGCGATCACGCCGTCGGCATACGAGTATCTGCCGTTCGGAGCAGGCCCGAGAATGTGCATCGGTGCCCCCCTGGCGATGGCCGAAATTCGCACCGCGCTGACGATCATGCTCAAGCGATTCACCTTCCAGATCCAGCCCATGAGTACCATTAACGGACACGTCATCTCCACAATGCTCGGCCCAACCCGTTCGATCCCGGCCACGCTGCTGCCTGGCGACAGTCTGCCAGTCAGTGTGCCGGTTTTCGGTTCGGTCCACAAACTGGTTCAACTGCCGGATGCAACACGAGCTGTTTCAATTCCAGTGGCGGCGTAGCATCCGGCGGTAAATCGTCGATTCGTCGGTTGAATCAGCGGAATTCAGACCTGGGGTAGCCGCAAATTCGGTGGTTTGCGACAATCCCGCTAGAATTCGAGGGACACTTCAAAAGGATCTTGAGGTAACGCCGAACATGGAACCGTTCGCAACAAAGTCTGCACGACATTCAAAACTGCATTGGTGGATTATCAGTGGTGTCGCCGCCGCGTTTCTGGTCTGGCAACTGGACCTCATTCCGCGTGTGCGTTCCGCCGCGACAGGTACGGTGGCAAAGTCGATGCAGAAATCACCCACAGAGACCGATTCATTTCTGGAGGACGACTGGGGCGACATTCGTGATGAAGCGTCTGTAGAAATGGACAGCGAAGTCGTGGACAGTGCAGACCCCCTTGTTCATGCCCTCGCGGAAAACAAACGTCGCGACCTGCAGGTCGCCGCAGAGTCTGATTCACGAGACGCAAATCGAATCAATCGAAAATCATCAAATGCTCGCCAAGACTCGCAGGTTGCTCAGGTGTCGTTTGAAGCGGATGCACCGCACGGATCCGATGCGAATCCTTTACCGCCGCCGCAAGCTGCCGTGCTGACGGCCGATATTGCAGCACGACTGCGACGCATCGAAGAATTCATTGAAGCAGATCAGGTTCTTGAAGCTCATCAGGAAATGTCCGACATTTACTGGAAACACCCTGAGCATCGACACGTCATTCAGAAGCAGATCGATGAAACGGCGGCAATCATCTTCACCACACCGGAGCGTCAGTTTGCCGAACCGCATTTTGTCGACTACGGAGAGACACTGGGGTCGATCGCAAAAAAATATGATGTGCCGTGGCAGTATCTCGCTCGTTTGAATCGGATCGATCCGGATGAACTTCAGGCAGGGCAACAGCTGAAAGTGGTGCGGGGCCCGTTCGGAGCGGTTGTGGATCTGGAGAATTTCTGCCTGACCGTTCACGCTCACGGCTGGTACGTGCATCAATATCCTGTCGGCACAGGCGCAGAAAACGGGACTCCAACGGGCAAATTTACGATCGAAGAGAAGTTGGAGAATCCTGCCTGGTACAATCCCGAGGGAGGCGTTGTGGATGCCGATGATCCGGAAAACCCGCTCGGAGAATTCTGGCTCGGTCTCGGAGACCACATCGGAATCCACGGCACAATTGACCCGCATTCCATTGGCCAGGCCATCTCACGCGGCTGCATTCATCTGGACGATCAGAACATTGAAGAAGTGTTTGCGCTTCTGACCGTTGGTTCTGAGGTGCTGATTCGCCGCTAAAAGCCTGGCAGATTGAATCGCGTTCACTTCGCCGGTAGACTTCCCTCCATACGGATTGTTGTGATCCTGAAGCGTGGAGAGGCCGGAGAAGTTTGCCATGACGTTTGATCATTTTTCACGCAGAGGATTCCTGCATTCGACGGCGCTGGCAGGTTCGGTGTTCGTCGGGGGGAATTCGGCATTGGCTGCGACGACGACACTGGCTCGGGAGGGCGACGGTCTGAAAGGGCGATTGTGGAAGACGCTGAAGATTGGGATGGTCAAGGTTCCCGGTACGTTGACTGAAAAGTTCAAAGCTGTGAAGGACGCAGGCTTCGACGGGATTGAAATGAATGCTCCCGGAATGAATGTGGACGAGACAAAGCAGGCCATCGCAGAAAGCGGATTGCCGGTAGACGGAACGGTGAACTCGACACACTGGGATATTCGTCACACAAATGCAGACGTGGCAGTTCGAGCGCAAGCGTTGGAATCTCTGCAGTCAGCCATTCGCGATACGCACGCCGTCGGTGGCCATTCTGTCCTGCTTGTGGTCGGAAAAGGAGCCGATGGACCAGAAGCGGAAATCTGGAAACGTTCGATCGAAAATATCTCGCTGGCCGTGCCGCTCGCTGCTCAGTTGGGCGTGCAAATCGTGATCGAAAACGTCTGGAATCAGTTTTTGTACAATCACGATGGCGATCATACTCAGACCGCCGCAAAGTTTGTCAGCTATGTGGATGAATTGAATTCACCATGGGTTGGTATGCAATTTGATATCGGCAATCACTGGAAATACGGCAGTATGGGAGACTGGATTCGTCAGCTTGGCAAGCGCGTGATGAAGCTGGATATTAAAGGATTTTCGCGAGCCGACAACAAGTTTACGCGTATCTCTGAGGGCGACATCGACTATGCGGATGTTCGAAAGGCGCTGCGTGAGATCAATTTCTATGGTTGGGTCGCAGCAGAAGTGGATGGCGGCGACGCTGCGGAACTCAAACACATCGGCGAAGAAATGGATATGGTGTTCGGTCTTGTCTGATTCATCGCTCGAAACTGCTGGCACACCTTATTTTATTCCGCCTGCAGCCACTTCTGCATCGCCTGAAGACGTACAGCAGTTGCTAAGAGCCGTCGCTGCACATCAGTTGTCAGTGACTGATGAGCAGGCTGCGCGGCTGGCGCACTACTGCCGACTGTTGTGGGACTGGAACACCCGACTGAATCTGACACGTCATACGGACTGGGACTTGTTTGTCACTCGCGACCTGCTGGACACGATTGAACTGTCGCGGCATGTTCCCAAAGATTCCACGGTGATGGATGTGGGTTCCGGAGGTGGAGTTCCGGGCATTGTGCTGGCGATCCTGCGTCCGGATCTGAAGGTCGCACTCTGCGAGTCGATCGGCAAAAAGGCGATCGCGTTGCAGGCAATTGTCAAGGCGTTGCGCCTGCCGGTTGTGGTGCATGCGGATCGAGCCGAAACAATTCTTAAGAAGCATCGTTTTCAGGTCGTCACCGTGCGCGCTGTCGGATCGATCAGTAAGCTCCTGACGTGGTTCGCGCAGGTGTGGAAATCCGTCGGACAAATGCTGCTCATCAAAGGTCCACGGTGGACGGAAGAATTCGAAGAAGCTGAATCCGAAGGTCTTTTGAACCGTTTGAAACTGCAGTCGATCGCTGAATGGCCAACCCCAGGTCGTGATGGTCAAAGTGTGCTGTTGCAGATCGTGAAGGCAAAATAATCGATGTCAAGGAGTCGCAATCGGCGTTGAGACGATAGGTGGTGCACAGGTGAAAGTCTGTTGAGAAATCTTCGGACTTGTCACAGAAGGCAGCAACATATTGCGGGAGAGAATCGAAATCACCCTGGAGTGTTGCAACTTTAAATCAGCACCTTCTTGAAATTTCAATGTGTGAATGCTTTAATTATCGGCAGGTTGAGTGCGGATTCCCGATCCTTCAGCGCAGGGTGTTCATTTAACACGGACCTGCAACACTCGAGCGATTGAACATCCTGGCGGTACCTGAAAGTGAGCCGCCATGAGATATGATGACTTGCCACAGGGGAGGCATGTCCGAATGCATGCGACGTCAACTTCGCCCCAATCCTGTGAGGCGAACGAATCAGCACAGACAGGCGATGTCCATTTCATTAATGGGATCGGTCCGGACGAACAGGTGCGGATCAAGCTGGACGGCGATGACGATGACGAGAGGGCGGACCAGAGCAGGACTGTTCCCTTTCTGGATCAGGGCGTGTCAGAACCGGAGTCTGCGGCAGACCTGGAAGGCATCTTTCTGGGACGGTTTCACCTGGAGCGTCAAATTGCTCGCGGCGGAATGGGGATAATCCTCGAAGCCCGTGACATCGACCTGGATCGGAAAGTCGCCATCAAACTACTGCTCAGGGAGCATCAGTGCAAACCTCACATTCACCAGCAGTTCATCAACGAGGCGCGCATCACCGGTCGATTGCAGCATCCGGGGATCATCCCTATTTACGAAACCGGCAGGACATTTGATGACCGACCTTATTTTGCGATGAAGCTGGTCAATGGGATGACATTGGCAAACCTTCTGACCGCTCGGCGATCACCTCAGGATGATCTTCCTCGTTTCCTGAATATCTTCGAACATGTCTGTCAGACGCTTTCGTATGCGCATTCCTGCGGTGTCATCCACCTGGACATCAAACCGGCCAACGTGATGGTCGGTGCCTTTGGAGAAGTTCATCTGATGGACTGGGGACTTGCAAGAGCTTCCGCCGACCCCTGTGTACCCGCGAGCCTTCCGGATGTCTATGAAAAATTCCTGCCGGACACCAGGGCAGCCAGGAAGCTGCCTGGTATTTCGTCCCATGACCTGGCTGTCAATGCTCCCGTCGGGGCGCTCTGGGGAACGCCCCCTTACATGTCGCCCGAGCAGGCGCGCGGACATTGTGCTGATGTGCGATCGGATGTGTTCGGACTCGGCGGCATTTTCTGCGAGATTCTGATCGGGTTTGCGCCGTATCGCGGGAAAGATCTCTTTGACCTGTGTTTCAAGGCCGCACAGGCGGACCTGAGCGATACCTATTCGAAACTTATGGACAGCGGAGCGGATGACGTACTTGTACGGCTGGCAATGAAATGTCTTTCGGCCGAACCGGACGCGCGGCCGGCAGATGCAGGGATTGTCGCAAGTGAACTGACGCTGTATCTGGAATCCTTGATGCGACGAGCGGAAAGTGATCTGGAGCGTTTTTTCGAACTCAGTCTCGATTTGTTCTGCATCGCGGGCCTTGACGGCTATTTTCGCCGGGTAAACTCCAATTTTCCCCGAATGATGGGGTATTCGGAAAAAGAACTGCTTTCGCGTCCGTTTATGGAATTCGTGCATCCTGAGGACCGGATTCAAACGCTGGATGTGATGTCACAATTGCAGCTCGGCCAACCGGTTGTCCAGTTTCAGAATCGTTACAGAGTTTCTGACGGGAGCTGGCGCTGGCTTGAATGGACGGCGAAATCGGTGCCCAGAGACCACATCATCTTTGCGGTCGCTCGGGATGTGACAGATCGGTTGCGTTAATGGCCCAAGCGGGGAACCGTTCGAGTGATTCCTGTCGCCGGACACTCGCCAGGATCAGATCAATGCCGATTCGGTGATTTCGAGGCGGGAGGCGATTTGTTCGAGTTCACTGATCATCGCTTCAATGGTGTCGTCGTCGTGAATTTCGGCGGCATTTTGTAGTCTGCCGGATGGTTCGGTGAAGTCAGCAAAGCCAACCGTTCCGCCAGTACCTTTCAGGCGGTGCGCAAGTTCCCGGATCTCCTGATAATCCATGCAGGTTTGTGAATGACGAAGTCTTGCCAGAGTTTCGCGCAGTCCGTTGGCGAACGCGGCAACGATCTCGCGGAATTCCGGGACTTCCATCGGCAGCGTTGAACGCAACGTTTGCAGTTCAGGCTGCCGTGGAGCTTTCAACAGAGACTGATTTGCAGGCGACGGTACGCCG
>JBBJME010000459.1:0-2980 GCA_037719765.1 Planctomycetaceae bacterium | reverse complement strand
CGCGGAGAGCGGTTAGTCGCGGGTACGGCAGTCAAACCCCGGCGACCCTTGATTGAATTCCGATTGTATCAAACAACAGCGTTGACGCGCGTCCGTGTGCCTGCCTTCGTCAGTCAGATCGGGAATTCCCGCGATTAAGCTCCATGATCTCCAGAGGAGCGTCGTACAGACATCGGCAGAATCTGCCGCGCGAATCTGTGCCAGCATTGAGGCCTGAAGTCTTCAGAACTTGTCATATTCGACTGACCAGTCTCACGGAACGCCGTCAGATCGACGATCGAACAGAATAAGCAAATATCACTCGGTCGTCGATTCATCATCGATGAACTGGTTAAGGATGACTTTAGTGCGGACGGCGAGGATGGCCGTGGAAAATATCATCAAATTTCTACCCCGCGATGCCGTCGCGTTTCTGCGAGTAGCAGACAGCGACGCGCGGTTTCCGATTCGTCCGGTTTCTGAGGGCTCCTTCCTCATCGGACACGGAACAGCCTGTGATCTTCGATTAGGAGACCATCAGGTTCCTGCGCTGCATTCGATCCTGCGCGTCACGCGGTCGTCGGCATCGATCACACTGATGGCCGAACGTCCGGAACTGTTCATCAACGGCGAATCTGTCCCTCGCGCCATTTTGCACGACGGCGACATTGTGGAGATCGGGGACGTGCGGCTTGTTTTTCGCTTTGTGACGGAAAACTCAGTTCCCGAACATATGAGAACGTTGCAGTCTGCTCAGGATGAAGCGATCGCTGAGCCGGATGCGGAGTCACTCGAAGAATTGTCGGCACCGGAACTGGTGACGGGGCTGGAACTTGAGTTTCAGTTACTTTATGATCTGCATTCCTCAAGTGCTGACACGATGGATCGGCTGTTGAATGCGGCTCGCAAGTCCATTGATGGTGCCTCCATCAAACTGGCCGCTCCATCGTTGCGAGTTGTCGGAATGGACGAGCGGTTCCTGGCCGCCGACCGTGAGCAGCTTCAGGAAATCGTTGTGAAGGTCAAGCAGCAGGAATCCCGCCTTGGCGATGTCTGTCATGTGCTCGAACAGATCGTCTCACAGCAGCAGATCATGACGACTGCCCTGCAGAGCGTCGCCGAGCGGCTGACCGAGCTTCGCAATGCAATGCCTGGCGAATCTTCGACAACACGTCGAGCGAGTGCGTAAGACAATTGTGCAACGGGACGTGTCACTGCCGCTCATAAAGATGTTGCCAGCGAAGCCATCCACTCAAACATGTGTGCAGTGTTCGAAAAGACCTGCAGATGTCGTCTGCACTCCTTTGACAGAAATCCGCGTTCGGTCATCTCGTCCAGCATCGTGACAAGGCCATTGAACAGGCCTCCGATGTTCAGCACCGCGACCTGGCGTGTATGAATTTCCAGTTGCGCCCAGGTGACGGCTTCGAAGAGTTCTTCCAGTGTGCCATAACCGCCGGGCAGTGCGATGTAGGCATCGGCAAGGCTGTGCATTAGCGCTTTCCGTTCGTGCATGTCGATCGTGATTCGCATATCGGCGACACCGTCATGCATGAGTTCCGGGCGGGCCAGATGTCTGGGAATCACTCCGATGATGCTGCCGCCATTATGCAGTACGGAGTCCGCAAGAATCCCCATGATGCCCGTACTGCCGCCGCCGTAAACCAGCGTGTGGCCCGACTCTGCGAGGAATAAACCCAGCAGTTCAGCCGCGGCAGTGAACTCCGTAAGATTTCCCGACCGTGAACCACAGAAGACGCAGATGCGGGCCATTCGTGGCCTACTTCAATTCGTTTCTAATTGCATTACAGAGTGTGGTCGTGGAGTTGACCTCACCCTGCATCGTGGTCTTTGGGAAGATCAGTTTTGGCACCTGTCCTGAGCCAACACGCTGATACAGACTCACGTGGCGGCTGATGTACTGGCTCGGCACATTGGAACTAAGTTCCGCTTTCAGCCGTTCCTTGTCGATCAGCGTCTCGGCAAACGCCCTGGCAGAAGAGACTGTCCGCTGGCCCTGGAACATCCAGTCATGAAATGTCTGAAATTTCGCCGGATCAAGTCGCCACACAGCAATCGCAATCTTCGCCATTTCACAGGCACCTGGTTGTCCACCGCCCTGGACTGCAGGATTGCACGCATTTTCCAAAGGGACCGGAAGCGCGAAAATCGCGAGGTCTTTGCCGAACTCTTTCTGCGCACCGGAGATTGCGTGGTGCGTATTACGGCAGTGCGGACAGGTGTAGTCAAACATTTCCACAAACACGTACTTTGCGTCAGTTCTTCCGAGTAACGGCCATTGCTTGATGTCGAGCGTAAATCGGCGGCCAGCAAATGTCAGTAATCGTCGTTCCGAAGGCTTCGGCTCCACAGCCGCTGGCTCTACCGCAGCAGATTTTTCGGCAGCTTCAGGTGTTGTTGAATCGGAAGTTGCGGCGGCACCTGTCTGATCACCATCAGATTCTTTCTCCGAGACATCACCCGGAGTTGCCGATGGCACCTCTGTTTCTTCGACTTTTTTCACGTCCGTCGATTTTGCGACTTCATCCTCGGGTTGCGGCGTAGTCAGGAGCAGCAGGTGAGTCAGATGCAGCAGTCGAGGCGGTGAAATCAAAAGCAGAGTTGTAGCAACGGATGGTTGTTTGTCCCCTGGCTTGGGATCGTCCGGCTTCGCAGACTCTTGAGCAGCAGGATTGTCTGTACCCGCCGAACTGGCCTCTACCGCGGCATCGCCAGCAACTGGTGGTTCGAAGACCTCGCCAGGAGCGGCAAAGGCTTCGCCTGGCGCTTCGAACACATCACCTGGAGCGTCGAGAACTTCGACTCCACCAGCGTCCACAGTAATGTGCTCATCGTGCGCAGCAGCGGGAACGACATCGTCGTAGCGGACAAATTCAAACTGATCGGCCTTTGGCGTTGCCGATTGAATCCCAACGAGCGCGGCCACCCCCACTGCGCTGGCGCCTGCGGATTTCTGTTTCAGTGACACTGGACCATCCTT
>JBBJME010000051.1:0-35867 GCA_037719765.1 Planctomycetaceae bacterium | reverse complement strand
AGTTAGGTACAATCCCTCGCTCACGCTTCGGGTTACAAAAACGCTCCGTTTGCGCCAAAAGTGGCGCTGTCCGATTAGAATACTGGCTGAATGGCGAAGTTGGAACTGACAGGCTATCGATCTTCGAGCCGCTCAGTACGCGATATGATGCAGCACGAAGCTGTCTGACGTCTGCTCCACTTCGTAAAACTGCACTCTATTCGTATCTGTCCGGAACAAATCATCCCGCAACAGGGCTGTCCACTCACGAAGTGTCCCCGGATCGACGCTGGTGCGAGTCGTGCATTCAATGCGCCCATTGAGGGCAATTGCGATCTGCACAGGCTGCGTGACTTTGGGACCGACCAGCGTTCCTAAGAGATAGCACGGCACGGAGTCAGGATAATCCGGGTCCATTTTTTCTCCGCCATGAACCAGTTGGCAATTCCATCGCGACACCACGCCAAACTTCGACTCGGCGAGTTGGACTCCAACAAGTTCAGGAATCGTATCCAATGTCCACAATCGATCATCGCTGCCGCCTGTGCCGAAGAGTTTGACCATGCGATTGACATAGGCGAACCTCTCAGGAAAGGCAGGATTCATCACAGTCACAAGGTCACTGTCATTCAGGATCGTCTTGCGAGGACGTTCCCTGGCGTCTTTCTTCAGCAATGACGTGCCGTCAATCCGTCCGGGAAGTGGCAATTGAATAATGTCTGCGATCGTCGGAAGAACATCGATTGTCTCGACGTTCCGGTCGGATATCTCGCCTGTCACCTGGTCAGGCGTTTAATGAACAATGGCACCGAGATCAGTTCGGCTAGTGTTTCATTCGTTGGCCTTCTTCTTTCCTGTCCAGGAACAAATGCCATGCCATGATCAGCGACGACAAGGAGCAGCGACCGATGAAATTCGTCAATCACTTCCATTCGATCCATGATCTGTCCGAGACATCGATCCGCATACTGCATTGATGAGCTGCCGTGACGTTGGCTGGTTGAGCTAGGCTTTGGAGCAGTTCACCAATCAGGTTGTCAAGCATCTCCAGCGACGCGAAGTCCGTGGATTGTGCGTCGTTGAATGCAGTTGAGTTCGATTGAGCGTTGGAGAAGTCGAGCGTGTTGCTCCATTTGCCGACCTCGCCGGTGGTGCTGATCGCGGATCCAGATGCGGTAGTTTCCGCCCGCAACGAGTGGGGTGGCGATAGCGAACTTGCAGCTTACGTAACGGGAGGAAACAGTGTCCACCATGCAAGAGCAAAGGGCCCGGCGAAGAGTGGACTGTCGAGCAGATCCAGGAGACCGCCGAAGCCGGGCATCAGGATGGCAGAATCTTTTTTCTGCACATCTCGCTTGATGAGCGACTCACAAAGATCACCCACCAGCCCGATCAGTCCAATCACCGCGGAATACACGAGAATATTCCAAACGGAACCAGGCGTGATCGAAAAATCAAACAGACGACCGGCATACGTCAGCCACAACCAACCACCGAGTGTGCTGCCGAAGATCGCTCCTGCAAGTCCCATTCGCGTCTTGCCAGGACTCAGGATCGGCGCAAGTTTTCTCTTGCCCCACAATCTGCCGAAGGTGTAGGCGAACGTGTCACCGCATTTGACACAAATGATCATAGATGCGATCGCAAAATAGCCTGTCTGCGAATTTGGAAACCATCTCAGCTGAGCGGTGGCGGCAATGAGTCCGCCAGCGTAGAAAACGGTGAGCAGGTTTCCGCCGAGAGATTCCATGGAAAGGCCCGGGGCATGATAACGCCAGGCTTCGAACGCCAGCAGAGCAACGAAAGAAAACGTAAGTGCCGCTCCGATCCAGCCCAGCGAGATCAAGAGTGAAGTCGTCGAGTCTTCAATGCCCTTTGGGAAAAACACATGTCCCCAACCCGCAAGCGTCACCAGGCAGCTTAAACCAGCGGTCGCCATAAAATGCGGCCGAAGGTTGCGAACCTTCAGCAGGTCTGTCACCTCGTATGCATTGCGAACGGCAACAAACAGGCAAAACGCAAGCAGAATGTACGCGGATGCACCCAGCTTCTGATCCAGCCAGAACAAGGCGACGATGGCTGGCACCAGAATCGCAGACATCCCAAATCGCCAGGCAAGCATTTGTCTCAATGTCCTTATTTCGACGGCAATTCGGGCCGCATCAACCCCAGGAATGGAAGTCCCAGACCTCAAAACTCAGATTTCTCATCATGACGTTACGGGTGACAGCCCGCCATACCGTCGATCTCGCCGCGCAAAATCGCGAATCGCTTCACGCAGGTCGTCTTCGCGAAATTCCGGCCAGTGCTTGTCAGAGACCCAAATCTCTGAGTAACTGATTTGCCAGAGCAAAAAATTGCTGATGCGGTATTCGCTTGCCGTGCGGATGAGCAGATCCGGGTCCGGCATGCCGGCAGTCATTAAATGATCGCCAACCATTTTTTCCGAAATGTCTTCAGGGTGAAGCTGTCCGTTCTTCACCAATTCCGCAATCTTCTGCACGGCCTCAGTAATCTCCATTCGCGCACCGTAGTTGATTGCAAGGCACAGCGTCATCCCCTCGTTGCCTGCAGACGCCTCAATGGTCTTCTGCATCTCCGACTGAATCATGGAATCGAGCTCAGCGGTCCTGCCGATGACTTTGAATCTCAGTCCTTGTCGCTGAATTTCGCGACGTTCTTCGACAAGGTATTGCTTGAGCAGGTGCATCAGGAGCGTTAGTTCTTTCGGCGGGCGTTTCCAGTTTTCGCTGGAAAAGCAATACAGTGTCAGCTGTTCCATTCCCAGCCGTGACGCTTCTTCAACGATACAGCGGACTGACGTGACGCCACGTCGATGCCCTTCGATTCGCGGCCAGCCATGCTTCTGAGCCCAGCGCCCGTTGCCGTCCATAATGATCGCGACATGCCGCGGAATTGCGGCGCGTTCGATGCCAAATGCAGCCAATTGAGCATCTGAATACTTTTCTTCCCGTGACAACGCATCTCTCCGTGGGTGGCGTCTTTCGTCAATGGTGTTCAACTCTGCGGGGGAGTCTGGTGATTCGTCATCCTGCGGACACAGTGGCGAGGGTGGCAGGCGAACAATTGCCCTGGATGAACCTGTCAAATGTTTAAAATTTAAAAGGGGTCAGGAACCAATAGTGCGGAGCACCCTCTGAAAATTTAAAAGGGGTCAGGAACCAATAGTGCGGAGCACCCTCTGGGCCATCAGGATATTGGATCCTGACCCATTTTTACAGAAAACCGCTAGCTACCCGACTGATACACCATCTTTCCAAAGATCATCCGCCCCGCGCTGCTTTGCAGCACGCTGGTCACGATCACACTGACGTCCTTGCCCGCCAGATGAGCTGTATTCTCGCAGACAACCATCGTGCCGTCGTCCAGATAGCCAACGCCCTGGCCAGGTCCTTCCCCTTCTTTGATGATTTTGATCTGCAGACGTTCGCCGGGAATGTAGCGCGGCCGCAGAGCGTTCGACACGTCGTTCAGATTGATGACAGGAATCCCCTGGACGCTCGCAACTTTGTTCAGATTGAAGTCATTGGTGATCACGCCGCCACGAATCTGCTTTGCCAGAGCCACAACTTTCTGATCCACCGTCATGCTCTTGTAGTCTGCGCGGTTTGTTTCCATCACTTTGACGTCAACGTGAACGCTCTGCTGCATCTTCGCCAGCACTTCCAGCCCGCGACGACCTCGAATGCGGCGGTTCTTGTCGCTGCTGTCGGCAACGTCCTGAACTTCCGCCAGAATGAAGTCCGGGACGATGAGCTGGGATTCGATGATCTGCGTCTCAACCACATCTGCGATGCGGCCATCAATGAGCGAACTGCTGTCAACGACGAGCGGACGACCGCTCTTCAGGTCGCGCTGGAATTCGACGTAAGGAATCACAAACCGGAAATCGTCCTTAGTCTGCAGCAGGAGTGACACACAGATGTAAGGGAATGCCAACAACGTAATCAGCACCACCGCCGTGTGGTATGGATGCGATTGCGGAATCACGGGCGTCAGAGCCTGGATGAACAGATACGCCAGAAGGATTCCGACCAGCACGCCAAAGTAGATGCCGGAAATCACGTCGATCCGTTTCTTGCGGATCACGAGATCCACCACCGTGAAAACCTGTGAAATTGCCAACAGGATGAAAAACGCTGTCGCTTTGTTGTTGCGGATCACGGTGGGCATGGCCGCGCCGCCAACTGTGGCCTTGCGGATCATAACGGTCTGGCCGTTGATGTTCATAGGGGCCATACCAGAATCGGATTGATCGACGTCGGAAGTAATATACGCAAGAATAGCGCCTGCGCAGATCAGCAGGTAGGCTACCCGCAGTATCATGAGCAACATGTGGGGGGGGCTCGCTTTAGTGGTAGTGAACTCGCACAGAACCTTGGTGAAATGATGAGTCTGGCGGAATTTTGGCAGAAAATCCCTGCGAGGCAACTCGTTTGGCGGGCTTTGAGCAGATTCTCAGCATGATAGTAGAATCTGATGATGTCGTGATATCGATCTCGGGCACTTCACTTTGCCAGGTCGCTTCGCCGACAGGGATTCCCCTGTCACAGCGTCGCTGAATTTGTTCCGGCGGATGCAGAGCGACCTTGACGCGGCGTTGTACCTGCGAAGGGGGCCGCGGGAATACGAGTCCTAGTGCGACATTAACTGCATCAAACCAGACACGGCGATGAGCCGCCAGGAAGCAGACCCCATCGCCGTTCTGATTTTCACCTACGATTCCACCCGTTTGCTGATCCATTTGGTGGAACCGCAGTTCGGGACGAATCCCTCGGGCGTGTTCCCCATATGATTCTGTTCGTCGCTGAACAGATACGTTTTATTCAGCAGTTCTGGGCGGAAGGATCGACTCTTACCCGTTCGACACGCATGTCTGACGGGAGCCTGCTGAGTTCTCCAATCCGCACTGATCGAATTGTCAGAGGCGGTCAGAGAGTGAATCACGACATCCACTCTCTGTTTTACCGTCAACATCTGTGATCACTTCGGGCAATCACCTTACCCTTTCGCCGATTCGATATCAGTTGCAAGGGCAAGCACATGAAGCCTGAACTGGAGCACAGCAGCTTGGTTCGCAAGCTGATCCGCATGATGAACCGCATGATGAACCGCATGATGAACCGCATCCGCTGCCGCAACCGAAGTTGCATTTAGGCAGACGGATCTTTGGGCAACGCAGCTTTGGGCAGCGGATCTTTGGGCAACGGAACTTTGGCATTTTGAAGCAGCTGTGTCCACAGCTGTCGCCGCAGCTGTTTCCGCAGCCTGCTGGTGCACAGCAGGTTGCTTCAACTGGAGCACAGCAGCTTGGGTCTGCAACTACGCCACAACCATTGCCATTGCCACAGCCATTGCCATTGCCATTGCCACAGCCTGCTGGAGCACAGCAGCTTGGATCTGTCGCTGTACCACAGCCTGCTGGAGCACAGCAGCTGGCGTCAGCTGGTGCACAACAGCTTGGCTCCGGAGCACATCCGCATCCGCTGTGCTTGTGGAACAGGCCAGCCTGTACGCTGCTCGCGATCGAGAATACGACCAGAGCAGCTGTGAGTGTAAACGCCTTCATAGAAAATCTCCTGGACATCGTTCTTTGAGTTACCGCCTGGACCACTTCGAATGCACACGCAGCATTCTTGTTTTGTCAGTGATCTGACTTGTGACTCGCGGGGACCACCGCAATTGTTTTCGGACTGAATCGCTCCACTGGTGGAGTCGAACCGCAATGTTTGCCGGTATGTTTTTTGACAGGTGCCAAATTTATCGATCGTAGTGATTGTGAATGTGAGCCGGATTTCTGACCAACCTGAGATGAGACAGGAAGCATCTCCATGCAGTCAGTTGCCAAGTTGCACTTCAACGGAGTATCCTCTTGACTGTGTGGTGTGTGTTCGTCAGTGTGAGAACCGGACAACACAAGCCGCAGGAAATCAGACTACGATGTGACAGACATTGCTTTCCCGGATAACGGCAGGCCGCAGTGGACTGCGATACGGAAAGTCGCAGGCACCTGCAAAGAATCCCGACGGACGTTTGACCCCCGTGCTACGAATTGCCCATCTCACATGACGCGCCCACTCAATAACCCAGCGACGGCATCGCGCAGTTCCGTCGACGTCGATTTCAACGTCGCCTTCACACATCGCCTGAGATTTACCAATGATGTGCTTGGTGCCGATTCTGACGTCCTTGCGGATTTGCTCGAATCTTCCGACTCCCGCACTCCGCGAGTCCAGTTCTGGCTCGACGAACATGTCGCTATTGCACACCCGGATCTTCGGCAGCGACTTCATTCGTTCGCCCGCAGATACAATCAACGATTCCTGGTCGTCGGCAATCCGCAGATCGTGCCCGGTGGTGAGGCGGTAAAGAATGACGTGCATGTTCTGGAGCGGATGCTCAAGGTGCTGAATGAAGCTGATATGGATCGTCGCAGCTATGTCGTTGTCATCGGTGGTGGTGCAGTCCTGGATGCGGTTGGCTTTGCGACAGCCATCGCCCATCGCGGCCTGCGACTGATTCGCATCCCGACGACGACGCTGGCTCAGGCCGATTCCGGCATCGGCGTGAAAAACGGTGTCAACCTGTTTCAGAAAAAGAACTGGCTTGGCGCTTTCGCGGTGCCTTGGGGCGTGATCAACGATCGCGCATTGCTGGAGACCCTCAGCGACCGCGACTTCCGCTGCGGCTTTTCCGAAGCGGTGAAAGTGTCGCTGCTCAAAGATGCGAACTTCTTCCATCGCATTCTGCGCGACGCAGATGCCATTGCCGCGAGAGGCGCAGCATGCTGGCCAGTCATCGCAGAATCCGCTCAATGGCATCTGCGGCACATTACGGGAGGTGGAGATCCCTTTGAGATGCTTGCAGCTCGACCACTGGACTTCGGTCATTGGTCGGCGCACAAACTGGAGTCGATGAGCAACTTTGAATTGCGGCACGGCGAAGCCGTCGCGATCGGTGTCGCGGTGGATACTGTGTACTCGAGCCTGGTTCATGGATTTCCCAGTGACGATGCCGACCTCGTGCTGCTGGTTCTGGAACGACTTGGACTGCTCTGCGATCATTCGATCCTGCGGCGGACTGATGAATTGTTCAACGGCCTGGAAGAATTCCGTCAGCACCTCGGTGGACAACTTACCATTACAATGCTCGCCGCCATCGGTCATCCCATTGATGTCCATGACATCAATCGCGAACGGATGGTCGAAGCCACCCAGATTGTGGTGGATCGCGTACTGGCCAGGGCGCGGTAGTCCGGGACGCCAAATGCCGAAGCCAAAAGCCTGTTCATCAACCCGGAAAATTCCCACGTTTTCTCCCCTCGCTGGAAACGTAACGCCAACCATGCTATTCTCCCGGTCCAAGAATTCTGCGGGTACGCTCCGGATGTCCGGTCGGTGGCCGGTGCGGGTACCCTCAACATTTGCTGTCTGGTAGGAAACATGGCTAAGAGTCGTCTGTCAATGCGTCGTGAAGTGGAAGCTGCTGAAGCCGCTGAAGCCGGAACGGCCAAGAAGAAAGCCACCCGAAAAACTGCTGGTGAAAAGGCCGAAGGCACAACCAAAAAACGTGCTAAAAAGGGCGACACAGACCCGGCTGCTCCCAAAAAACGCAAAGCGGCAAAGCCTCGCACCAAGCGAGCCAAAGAAGCCATGCAGCGGCGTCGGCTCATTTGGGTCGTGTACAGCAGTACAATGCGAGAAGAAGGTCGCTTCCTGTATCATGAAAAGGATAAGGCAGACGAATTGCTTGCCACACTTCTGGGCCGCGGCAAGAGGCGTTACTTCATGCAGCCTATGAAAGAAGCGCTCAACCCCGATGGCAGCCCGGTCGTTCAGTCAGGTTCTGCGGTCGCCGGTGATGACGTTGAGGATGAAGAAGTCAAGATCGAAGTCGATGCCGAAGCGGCCGACGACGTTGATCTCGACGCCGACCTTGAAGGCGATGAGGAGGAAGCCGAAGAAGCTGAAGCTGAAGCCGAAGAGGCCAGCCCTGAGGTCTGATCAGTCCATCGCGTGACTGGTCAAAGTCGCCCCGCGTCCCACCTGTCGCTTCGTCTCCGTTTCGCTGTCTCGCATGACGCATGGTTTGCTATATGACGCAACTCCTGGTCTCAGCGAGAAACGTGGACGAGGCCATTGCTGCGATCGAGGGCGGCGCGGACATTATCGACGTCAAGGATCCGCACCGCGGTTCTCTGGGTTGTGCGGCACCTGAAGTGATTCTGGCAATTGCCGACGCGATCAGCCGCATTCAGGGCTCGAAGCCGCCACTGAGTTTAGCGTTGGGTGAGCTGCAGGAATGGAAGTCCAGCGACCTGACGACACTGCGAAATGCGATTCAGTCAGCCGCGCCGCAGTTTCTGAAACTCGGCCTGGCCGAGTCCTGCACGGCGCAAGGCACCGCATCGTGGATCGTCGAATGGGAGCGAGTTCGAACAACGATCATCGGCACTCACGAGTGGGTTGCCGTCGCGTATGCGGATGGTATCAAGGCACGTTCGCCATCCGTTGACCGCATCCTGCAGGCTGCGATTGAAGGTAATTGCCGAATTCTGCTGATCGACACCCACACCAAGAATGGCACGTCATTGCTCGACCATTTGTCCATGGACGCCCTCCAGATCATTCGTCGGCAAACCAGGGAACATGGCCTCAAACTGGCACTTGCCGGAAGCGTCTCTCAATCCGACTTGCCGTTGCTTCTCAGAATTCAGCCGGACATCATTGCTGTGCGAGGTGCCGTCTGTGAGCACGGCGACCGAACCGCGACCATCAGCAAAGTTCGTGTTCAGGAATTTCGAATCGCGATGAACAAAAACGTGGATCCGACAGATCGGTCTGATCAGTGCGATTTGTGAGTCCGCTCGGTCTAATCTGTCCGGAGTCTGCCGCTGCCACTAATGCTTGTGCGGCGTTCCCTGGATTTCCCGAGCCCGAGCCATCGCTTCTTCAGCCTCAAAGATCTTCCCGCAGCGCTGGTAGATGACCGACAACTGCGTGAACGAAAACGCATCGTCGGGGCTAAGCTCTGCCACTTTCTTTGCGTGTGCGATTGCTTCTTCCAGGCGTCCGAGTTTCTGCAGATGGACACCCAATGCCAGATGTGTCTGCACATGGCTGGGATCGATGCTCAGAATATGCTGCAATGCTTCGACGCAGCCATCAAGGTCGCCCTGGTCCTTGAGCTTGCGAGCGGCATCATAGAGTTTTTCGGGATTGGTTTCAGACATAGGGAACTCGTTCAGTTTTCAGGATCACGGAATGAAATTGGTTCACTCCCCGTATGGTAGACGATCACGGCCCGGCGACAAATGATGACGTGTTTGTTCCCGGCAATCGGGTCAATCCTGTTCCCCGTGGAACGCTGAATTGCGTTTCATCAAACGGATCGATCTGATCGGGCGGATCCGTTGGATGAAATTCAGCACCGATCGCACTATCATGCCCCCGGCAATCGCATCGCCAGGCAACGGCAAGACACATGAAAGCGGCTCCATGAAACTCCGTCCAACGTTTATTGAATCCTCCGCTGTCGCGGGATTCTTCATCCTGGGCGTGTGGCTGCGAACTGCACTTCTGGAACGCGAAGCCGTCGAACACTTCGACGAAGGCATTTACGCCTCAGTCCTTTGGTATGACGGACAGTTTAACGAACCTTATCCAGCGCGGCATTTGTATGCGCCACCACTGATTTCCGCCTTGATTGAATTCGTCAGTTGGATTCCGGGACTCGCTCGGTGTGCTCCGTTCCTGCCATCGGTCTTTTTTGGGATCGCGACGATTCTGGCAATATGGTGGCTCGCTCGGAGTTGGTTTGGAAAACCAGCGGGGCTATTCATTGCCGCCGTAGTCTCCATGAGTGACTTCCATATCCTTTATTCCCGAATGGCACTGACCGATGTCGCCTGCCTGTTCTGGATCGTTGCCTCGGTCGGACTTGGAACACGAGCTGTCTCTCAGTCGTGCGTTCGTACCGCTGTCGCTGCCGGGTTTGTTTGCGGCCTCGCATGGTGGACCAAGTACACAGGCTGGTTGCCGCTCGCCATCCTGTGCAGCGGCTGCGGACTCTGGTGGATGTGGCCTGGCCGCAATGTGATCACTCTCAGACGGTTCACCGGAATCCTGGGAACGATTGTCGTCGTCGCCCTCGCAACCTTTGCACCGTGGTGGTGGCAACTGCGAGATGTCGGCGGCTACCAGGCCGTCGCGACGACGCATGCGTCGTACGTCACCGGATGGTCGTTTTGGACAAAGAATCTCGCGCAGCAACTTAGCGATCAGTTTCTCTTTGACGGGTTCACAGGACAACTATCGCTGGGACTTGGTCTCGGCCTTGCTGGTCTGGTGCGCTGGACGGCAGGGCGTTCCACATGGAACGCGGCACCGGGCCGTCTGGATTCCACAGCTGCCATAACATTACCGCCATTGAGTTTGATGTTTCGATTCACGGCCGCCGCGATTGCCCTGTCCGTCATCTCAGTTCGAATCAAGACGCCTTTGATGCTCATCTGCATTGCGGTCGGAGGATTGAGCGGCATGTATCTGTGGCCTGTGCTGCGGCGTGCATGGCAGCGTCGCGAACTGCATGATCTGTCGCCAACCTCGCCCGAAGCCCTGCCGCTCACCGCAACGGATCTGGAATGTGCGCTCACGATTGATCCAGCGGCTGGGGTTTTGCACGACACTGACATGGTTTGTCGGCATGTTGATTTCCACGCCGATGTATTCGCCCTTCAGCCGGCTGTTTCTACCCCTGCTTGCTGCCATCTGGCTGGCGGCGGCAGGCGGCGTCGCGTGGTGGCTGGAATCGAATCTCAGTGTCGCGCGACGGATCGCGGGAACCGGCGAGACAGCTCCGAAACGCACCTGGGGACAACAGCTGGTGTCAACGATGCTGGCGGCGGCGTTCGTCTCATCTTTCTTTCGATTCGATGAAAACAGAGATTTGAAGTTTCTTACAAAGGCCGAACTGCTCAGCACGTCGCTCTTCGGCGATCGGCTCTCGATTGTGGCCGCTGCAGACGACATTGCCGATGCATGTGTTAGAGACGCCGCCGACATGGATGTTCCACGTGACGCCCGACCATTGAACATCGATCTGAACTCGATCACCCCCAAAGCACTGCTCGCGGCGGCCCAACAGGCTGTTGACGCCGAATCGAAAAACGCCGCTGCGAACCCAGTTGCATCGCTGACACCAGATCAGCGCAGCCGCACGAAAATGATCGTCTATGTCTACGGTGAACCAGCGCTGATGTTTCATCTCAATCAGACCGGGGTCATCGTATCACCCGTGAGTCACCTCAATCTTCGTGACCCTGGCAATTTGCCGCCGACCATTCCAACGTTCGTTGTGTTCGGTCCAAACGCCAAACGGACACCTGGATTCTGGGAACAACTGATGCAGCGCGCGGACCACTTCCGTCCGGTGGCGACAATGGAATATGCTCCGAGTCAGGTGACGCTGCTGGATATGTTCGATCCCAGGTGGCTCAGGGAACATCCGGAAGCAATGATGCAGACACTGGAAGTGCATCGTGTCGAATGATGAACGGGCGTGTGAAGCGGAGCGAAACACACCCATCTCACTCGATACGAGTGCGACTGGCCAATGGCCATGCACGCATGCTTGTCGCAAAGCGTCTTATGAAATGCTCAATATTCGCGTCGCTGGCGTGAGCTTGGAATCTGCATCTGCTTTCGGTATTTTGTAATCGTGCGGCGAGCCAGCTTGATACCGTCAGCGGCGAGAGCATCCACTAAAGCGTCGTCGCTCAGTGGGTCCTTCTTGTCTTCGCCGTCGATCAGCTCCTGGAGCTTAATCCGGATCGTGTCCCATGCAACTTCTTCGCCGTCGGCGGTCTGGGTCCCGCCGCCGAAGAATCGCTTGAGCGGAAACAATCCGCGATGCGTCTGAATCCATTTCTCATCGACCGCGCGAGACACGGTTGTGACATGCACGCCAACGCGATCTGCGATCTGCTGCATCTTCAGCGGATGAATAAACTCCGGGCCCTTGTCCAGGAACTCGTGCTGGTGATCGACGATTTCCTGAGCAACTTTCCGAAGCGTGGTGTAACGCTGTTCGATGGATTCGATCAGCCAGCGCGCGGACTCGATCTTGCGTCTGATCCAATCTCGCGTTTCCTGCGTCGGGTTCTCTTTCAGCATCTTCTGATACCGAGGACTGATCCGCAGCTCCGGTACGTATTCGTCCAGCAGCTTGACAATGTAGCGACCGGATTCGTCTTCTTCGATCGCCAGATCGGGAGTCACGCGCTGGACATGACGCTGCTCAAAGCCCCGTCCAGGATACGGATTAAGCGATTGAATTTGTTCGATGCCGACCTTGATCAGGTCGATCGAGTATCCGGTTGCCTTCTGAATTACAGGTAACCGATTGAAGGCGATGTCTTCCAGATGATCACGAATCAGAACCTCCACGACGTCGTGAAAAGGCAGATGCTCATCGACCTGCAGCAACAACATTTCACGATGATCGCGGGCACCAACACCAGGAGGGTCCAGATGCTGAATCAGCTTCAGGACTTCCTCGGCCTCCTCCATGGAAATGCTCTGATCGTACATCCTGTTAAATTGCTGTGCGATCTCCGGCAGCATGCTCTGCATCCGGCCGTTGTGGTCCAGATGCTGAATGAGGTATTCACCAAACTCCCGCCTGGCCGGATCGATGCTGAAGAACGAAAACTGTTCCAGCAGGTATTCCTGAAGAGATTGCGGGCGAGCCACCATATTGGACATCATGTCATTCTGACGGTCCATGTCGTCGCTCATTTGATTCGACGACGGGCGAGACCCGCCAAAACCGACATTGTCTTCCGACCAGTCGGCGGAGATCTCAAGCAACCGTTCGAAGTCAGATTCGTTATTGTCTTCCTTGCCGGCGACCAGTTCGCGATTCTCGACATCCTTTTTCAGCTCGCGAACTTCGCGAGGATCGTCAGACGGGACTGAATAGTCTGTGGCGTCCGGCTCTGGAATCGGGACATCGTTGTCCTTTTCGACACGCTCCAGGGTGACGTTTTCAACCAGCTCCTGCTCGATCCGCTCGTTGAGCGCCATCATGTTCAGCTGCAGGATTTCCATAGACTGGATCATCCGCGGAGCCAGCTTCATTTGCTGGCTCATTTTCATTTGCTGTGAGATGTTCAAATGCATGATTGTGACCGAGAGTTTAAAAAATCAAAAATTCTGTGAAAATCAGAAAGGAACCTGAGTCGTTGTGATAATTCAACTACTTTCCAGCATTTATCGGGCAAATCACTGCTGGACACTGCTGTCTTCCGAACGCGTGCGTTCAGCGTTTGGCAACTCTACTCTATCCTGACGGTCTCGTCGATCTGATTTTGGCATTGTTCTTGCAAACGTTCAGTCACTCTGGACTGAAATTGCGATTCCGCAGAAGGCTTCTCTCAACCGAGTCCGGGGATTCTTCACGCTCTGGGTGGCGTCTGTCCGAGGAATTGCACGCGTTGGCGAGCGGTGTGGCGTCACCCGACCGATCCTTCCGAGGAGCTCAGGGCGGGTTGGTCGCTGAACAAAATCCAACGGCAATCTCGACTCAAAGGGCTAAGCGAAAAAATCGCTAACCCAGCAGCGCATCAATCGCGGTCGCACCATGATCCGCCAGCGGGATCGGGCGACCGATGTTACTGAGATTGGTCAAGCGAGGGTCAAGGACGAGCGCCCGGCAGATGGTTGCCATCAGGTTCTGAACGGTGACAGGATTCTCTTTGATCTCTGTGCCATCGTCACTTGTGACGCCGTAAACCTGACCGCCCTTGATCCCTGCACCGCCAAGCACAGTGCTCCAGCTACCCGGCCAGTGATCTCGACCCGTGTTTTCATTGATCAGCGGCGTGCGACCGAATTCTCCCATCCAGATGACAAGCGTATCTTCAAGCAGACCCCGCTGTTTGAGGTCCGACATCAGCGTGGCCCATGCAGGATCCAGAACTTCACAGAGCGATTTCACGGCTGTGAAGTTTTCGGCATGTGTATCCCAGCCGGCACCCGGCGCGCCATCGACGCCGGTGAGTGACACTTCGACAAACGACACTCCGCGTTCGATCAGGCGCCGCGCGAGCAAGCAGCCCTGGCCAAAGGTTGAGCGTCCGTACGCGTCCCGCAGCACGTCGTCTTCCTGGTCAAGGTGAAACGCGCTGACAGCGTCCGACTTCATCATCCGGACTGCCTGCTCGTACGACTGCAGATGACTGCTGCCTGGTGCATCCGGCCGCTCGACAAGGAACGACGTTTCCAGCGTACTGAGCAGGCTCAGTCGGGCATCGACCTGCGTGCTCGTCAATCGGTCGGAGGGTTTCAGGTTACGTACCTGAAATGACACGTTCTTATCTTTGTCCGTTTCGGAAGCAACGACCAGCGGTGTCCATGCCGGGCCTAGAAATCCTGGTCCGTAGGCCGCCGGGCTGAACGCACGAAATGGATTGATGCTGACATACGATGGCAGATCACATGTCTGCTTCTTCAACTGCTTGCCCAGAACGCGCCCATTGAGGGATACTGAACCGGCCCCTGAGGCAGATAACCGGTTCTCATGAAGTATGTCGCACGGGTGTGGTCGCCTTCTTTGGTCGACATTGATCGAATCGGCGCAAGGTGCTCCATCACGCCGGCAATCTTCGGCAGGTTTTCGCCGATGCGAATTCCCGGGACAATGGTATCAATGGCTTTCGTCGGACCGCCATTGGCCTGGCCCTCTTTCGGATCAAATGTTTCCATCTGACTTGGCCCGCCGGACATCCAAAGCAAAATGCAGGATCGCGGCGGCTTGGTACCGGATTCCGCCAACTGCGCGGCCAGCCGCGGCATCCAGCCGGACATCGACGCGCCAAGCAGCGACAGACCTGAGTACCGGGCAAAACTCCGTCGGGTGATTGAGTTGTTGCGCATTGTCATGATTCCCAGCAACGCGGCCTCGTCGGCTGTCCGCAAACGGACTGTTGATTTAGGGTGCGATAAGCTTCCAGTTTGTCAGATTTGCCAAAAAGCAATGAGTTTTCATTGATCATTGGCAAGCTGGAAGCTTACCCCACGAAAAAACTCACGCTTGATTAACAGAACGCAATTATAGCGGTGCATCCTGCCGACCGACGAGGAGAGACTCGCCGCACGGGGTTTTGTTTGTCCTTTTTACTCTATCCATGATTTCCAGGAACTGAATTTCCCAGAGTCAAATCCGCTGAAAAAGAAAGCGGTGACGAGTCACCGCAGTCCAAAGGTTGCTTGTCACTCCCTGCGCTTGGCGCATGTTCACGAACTTTTCGACCGCGCCGTTTACGCCGAGTGTTGGCAAAAGCGCGAGCGATCGGGATTGCGCCAAGGATGTGACACATTGTTGAAGTCAGGGATTCACCGGCGTTCAACAGGCCGAAACTGGAACGGCGCCGGCATTTGCCGTAAATTGCAGGCCGCACAGCACAGGTGATGTCGTGCGAATGTCGTCAATCCAGTTGAGGCCAACACATCCATGGGACGAATTTCACTTGCATGGCGAGTCCTCACCAGCGGTGCCTTTGCCGCTCAAGTGACGACACTTCTGGAGGCTGCTCCGGCACTTGCCGCACCGGTTTCCCCCGCCGCGCCGCAAAAACCGGTGACACCACCCAAACCCGCAGCGCCGCTAAAGCCGCTCCGACGCGAAGCGGTGACTTTGCTGGCAGCTTTTCAGCGGGAAGGTCGGCTGATTGATTTCCTCAAGGAACCCATCGAAGCCTATTCGGATGCACAGGTCGGTGCGGCTGTGAGAGACATTCATCGCGACTGTGGCGGAATGCTGGAGCGGCAATTTGCAATTCGTCCGGTGCTCGATCAGGCCGAAGGCAGCAACGTCACAATCGGAGCTGACGCGAAAAACGGTCGAATCAAACTCACCGGAAATATGGGCGACGGCACGCAGGCTTCAGGGATGCTCGTGCATCATGGCTGGCTGGTTACAAAAGTGATGTCCCGGTGTGGACCGGTGATGCGGCAGCCGCGTCGATCGTCGCACCTGCTGAAGTGGAAGCGCTAATATGTCGGCTCAGTTTGTGATCGGTATCGATCTGGGTACAACCAACAGCGTGCTGGCTTACATTGCCCTCAACGAGGAACAGCCTCAGGTTCAGCTGCTTGCAATTCCTCAGTTAGTTGCCGCGAACACCATCGAATCGCGGTCAATGCTGCCGTCGTTCCTGTATCAATGCACGCACGATGAATCTGCAACCAGATCGTTTTCGCTCCCATGGAACGAGGACGCGACGTTCACCGTCGGCCATGGTGCGAGATCACTTTCGGCAGAATTTCCAGACCGCACAATCGGGACCGCGAAGTCGTGGCTCGGACACAGCAAGATTGACCGACATCAACCGATTTTGCCCTGGCATGCCCCTGAGAATGTCGCAAAGATTTCCCCGGTGACTGCGTCGCAGCGTTATCTGGAACATCTGGTCGCCGCATGGCAGCAGGTGTTTCCTGATGCGCCATTCGCGGAACAAAACGTCGTGCTGACCGTCCCCGCATCATTCGATGCCAGCGCCCGCGAACTGACCCGCGAGGCCGCCCTCGCCGCCGGTCTGCCTGATAACTTCGTTCTGCTGGAAGAACCACAGGCGGCCACTTACGCATGGTTGAACGCCGTCGGCGATCACTGGCGAAGATTGCTCAAGGTCGGCGACCGCATGCTGGTCTGCGATATCGGCGGAGGCACGACGGATTTGACGCTCGTGGAGGTCGCCGAAGAAAGTGGAGAACTCACACTGCAACGCGCGGCAGTGGGCAACCATTTGCTTGTCGGCGGCGACAACATGGACCTCGCACTGGCGCACTATGTTGCGCAGTTGTTCGAAGGCAAAGGACTGACACTTGACCCGTGGCAATCGATATCGCTCTGGCATTCCTGCCGCAATGCCAAAGAATCATTGCTGTCAGAATCCGGGCCTGAGGCGCACACAATTTCTGTTCCCGGCCGCAGCAGTCGTCTGATCGGCGGTCTGGTTTCGATCCACGTGGAACGAGGCCAGGCAACGGACTTGTTGCTAAACGGCTTTTTTCCGGATGCTCTGTTGTCCGATCGGCCCGCGCGAGCACGCGCCTCAGGGTTTCGCGAAATCGGACTTCCCTATGAAGCAGACACCGGGATCACTCGGCATCTTGCCGCGTTCCTCCATCAGTCGCTCTCGGGCAACAATCTGACGCATGTCTTATTCAACGGCGGTGTCTTCAAAGCAAAGGCCCTGCGAACACGACTTCTGGATCAGTTGCAAAGCTGGTTTCCCCGGTCTCCGCCAAAAATTGTGGAAGGATCGGACGATCTCGATTTCTCCGTCGCGCGCGGCGCGTGCTTTTATGGCTGGACGAAACTGCGTGGCGGTGTGCGAATTCGCGGTGGTACCGCTCGGTCATATTATGTCGGGATTGAAACGGCGGGCCTCGCGATTCCCGGCGCTGGGCGACCATTGAAGGCGCTCTGCGTCGTGCCGAACGGGATGGAAGAAGGAACGGAAGTCGATGTGCCGTCCGATCCCATCGGACTGATCGTCGGCGAATCGGCTCGATTCCGCTTCTTCAGTTCCACCAATCGCCGAACCGATCAACCGGGCGATTTGCTCCCGCGTTGGTCGCCGGAAGAGTTGAGCGAAACCGATTCGCTCGAAGCCACTCTGCCAGCCTCAGCCACTCTGCCAGCCTCAGCCACTCTGGAAGGCGCTGCCGCAACGAAGCGCTGCCGCAACGGACGATGATTACGTGCCGGTCACCTTCCATTCCCGCCTCACTGAACTGGGCGTGCTTGAACTTTGGTGCGTCCACGAATCCGAAGACAGACGCTGGAAGTTGGAATTCAGCGTCCGTGACGATGCGGAATCCTAACGCATGGAGTTGTGAAGACTACATTATCTCCGATCCTGAATCCGCTCCTCAATGAAGTCAACTTTAAGATCTACCACCGACACAATAACTGACGAACCACGTCGGCCGCGTTACGTCGTCGGAATTGATCTGGGCACCACGAACTCCGCGATGTGTTTCGTCGATACAGAAATCGAACGCTGGAAGATCGACACCTTCACGATTGCTCAAGTTGTCGCGGAGGGACAAGTCGAACGGCTCGAGACTCTTCCGTCATTTTATTATGAAGCGTTACCGGCTGAGCGTTTGTCGGGGGCAACTCGCTTGCCTTGGCACAAGGATACGCCTGCCGGAACGGTCGGTGTGTACGCGCGCGATCACGGTCGCACTCTGCCAGGCCGCATGATCGAATCGGCAAAGTCATGGTTGTGTCACAACGGAGTGGACCGCAAGGCCGCGTTGTTGCCGTGGCACGGGGCCACGGATGTGGATCGCCTCTCTCCCGTCGAAGCGACTGCCCGTTATCTGCGACACATGAAAGACGCATGGGACGCTTCGTACCCGGAGTATCCCCTGGCGGAACAGGACGTCGTACTCACGATTCCCGCATCGTTCGATGAAGTCGCCCGGGAACTGACCGTAGCCGCCTCGCGAACTGCCGGGCTGCCGCGAATCGTATTGCTGGAAGAACCGCAGGCCGCGTTCTATTCCTGGGTGGATGCGCACCGCGACGAATGGGACCAGATCGTCTCACCCGGCCAGACAATCCTCGTATGCGATATCGGTGGTGGCACATCGGACTTCAGCCTGATTCACGTGCGAACGGGTGAAGGCGGCCACCTGCAGTTCCATCGCGTGGCAGTTGGTGATCATCTGTTGCTGGGCGGCGATAATCTTGATCTGGCGTTGGCACATGTCGTCGAGCAGAAACTTGCGAACGGCGGACGGCTCGATCCGCGCCAGTGGAGCATTCTCATCCCCGCTTGTCGTCATGCCAAAGAAATCCTCCTGGGGGCAAATGCGCCGGAAACCTGCACCGTGGTGCTTTCCGGTTCCGGCTCACGCCTGATCGGTGGCGCCATACAGACGAAACTCGCCCGCGACGAGGTTCTAAAACTGTTCATCGAAGGATTCCTGCCGACAGTCAGTTTGAATGAGCGGCCTCAAAAACGGCAATCGGGATTTCAGGAGTTCGGACTGCCATACGCTGCAGATCCGGCAATCACGAAGTACCTGGCGACGTTTTTGCAGACGCATTCGCAGGACACGGTCAAGGGGGCCCGGCCGGACATCGTGCTGTTCAATGGTGGTTTTTTTGCGTCGCCGGTACTGCGAGCGCGATTGATCGAATCACTCGAGAACTGGTTCCGGCCTGAGGATCCGGATTGGTCTCCGACCGTTCTTCGCAACGATCGGCTTGATCTCGCGGTGGCACGGGGCGCCGCATACTTCGGCATGGTGCGGCGCGGAGTCGGCATTCGCATCGTGGCGGGTTTGGCTCGCACCTATTATATAGGGATCGAACAGGCGGATGGTCAGCGCGCAGCTTTGTGCCTCGTTGCGGCCGGAACCGAGTCGTCCTCGGCACCGACCGTGATCAATCGGACGTTCAAAGTCCGCACGTCGGAACCTGTTGAATTCCCGATCCTTGTTTCAGGCACGCGTCTCACCGATCAACCGGGTCAGATCATTCCGTATGATCCGGAACAACTCTCCGCGTTGCCTCCCATACGGACAGTGCTGACAACTCGAAAACGTGGCGAGATGGCGACCGTCGATGCGCGACTTTCTGCCACCCTGACGGAAATCGGCACACTGGAATTATGGTGCGAACAGATTGACGCATCGCGCCGCTGGCAGTTGCAGTTTGACGTGCGTTCCGCGACCGAGACAGATCGCGAAGCGCATACTGGTACCGCCGAACAATCCGGCATCGTCGATCAGGATTTGATTGCTGCGGCAGTCGCCGTTCTGCGCAACGTCTTCGGGCCACACAGCGCAATTCGAGCCGAAGTCGCGATGAAGCAATTGACCGAAGTGATTGGTCAGCCACGCGCGGACTGTCCATCGTCTTTGCTCCGGGCGTTGTGGGCAGAATTACTGGAACTCAGTGACGGTCGTCGACTGAGTCCGCAGCATGAAGCACGCTGGCTAAACCTCACTGGCTTTTGCCTGCGCCCCGGCTTCGGCATGGCGGCTGACGACTGGCGCGTGGAAGAAACGTGGCGCGCGACAAACGGGCGACTCGTGCATTCGACGCCCGCAAGTCTGGCAGAACTGCGAACGCTCTGCCGACGTATCTCAGGCGGCCTGGCAGCAGGCCGTCAGACGCAAATTGCATCCACGGTGCTGCCCGCTATCCGGCAGCGATTTCGACAGGTACAAACCGGCCGAGGCAAAGCCGCACCGTATGCATCCGGCAATCACGAAGCCGCAGAAATCTGGCGCATGCTCGGATCAATGGAACTGCTCGCACAGCCCGTGCGAATCGAACTGGGCGACATGATCATTGACCTGTTCAATCGCCCTGCTTTCGAGTCAGTTCGCAACGCCTTGATCTGGAGCCTCGGTCGGATCGGAGGTCGAGTCCCCGTCTACGGCCCATTGAACCTGGTCGTTCCTCTCGGTTCAATCACCAACTGGATCGACGTATTGCTCCGCACCGGCGACCTCCACGACTCCGCCACTCAACTCGCGCTCATGCAACTCACCCGTCGCACCCACGACCGGTTCCGTGACGTCGACGAAACCCTTCGCCAACGCGTCGCCGATCGGTTGACCGCCGCTGGTGCCAACAGGCACCTGGTCGCCCTCATCACCGAAGGCGGCACGCTCGAAAGCGAAGAAGCCAGCCTCATCCTCGGCGAATCCCTGCCCGTCGGTCTGCGACTCGCGTAACTTGATTCTCCGAGTCGAGCCCACTCGCCTTCCCATCCGAGTGGGTGCCGCGAACTCTGGAGTGCGATGACTCGTCATCGCTTTCTTTTTCATTGATCGCGGCTCCCCATTCGTCTCGCGTCACCCAGAAGCCCCTCCGCTCAATACACAATCACCCGATCAATTCCTTTCGTCGAGCGATCTTGAAAACGTGATGTCATGCACTCATGCATCCACCTTCGACGAGACATTGGCAAGGATCGAAAGGGCAGGCATCTGGCCGTTTTGTGTCTTATCAGGGTCTCACCCACACCCCTTGCAGAAGAACCCGCGCGGCGATAAAACTCAAGCCAGCGGCTGATAAAACTGCTCATCAGGGATTTATCGCCGGCGACTGGCGGGATAAGTATTTAAGTACTGCGACTCACGGAAACACGCCGTTAATCGAGACCCAAAAAGATGGCGAAACGAAAATCGGCGCAGAAAACGGCGGCAAGAAAAACGCGACCAAAGCCTGATTATCAAGTCTTTGTCAGCCATGCGACAGCCGACAAGTGGATCGCTACTACTTTCTGCGAGAAGATTGACGCAACTGGTGCAACGACTTTTCGCGACGATCGGGACATTAATGGCGGCGATAGCATTCCGCAGTCGATACGTACCGAAATCCAAGTGTCACGCGAACTGGTCGTTTTGCTCACACCAGACTCGATTGAACGACCTTGGGTTTTGCTCGAAGTTGGAGCTGCTTGGGGGCGAAGAATCGATTATCGGATTGTTCCTGTACTTTGCCATGTCTCATTCGACGCAATCCCGGATATAATTGAAGGGAAAAAGGCGTTTCACATTAACGACTTTGACAAGTACCTAGCCGAACTGGAACGTCGGGTGAAAAAATGACGGCTACAACAACTCCAACTTTCGACGTTTTCGTTTCCCACGGCTCCCGCGACCGGGAGTTTGCAGCGGATGTTGTAGACCGACTGCAAGCTGAAGGCCTTCAACCCTTTCACGACGCAAGCGTCCCAGTCGGACAAGAGATCAGCAACGCTATTTGGGACGCCCTTGCAGAATGTCATGCATTCATCGTGATTGTGTCACCTGACTCCAAGCCCGATGCAATGGGTATGGTTGAATTGGGGGCTGCAATAGCCTGGAATAAACCAATTTTTGTCCTTCTGAATGGGCCAGCATCTTCTCCGCTGCCCGAAGCTCTTAAAAGCTACCGAGTGTACCCTCGCAATCGTCTCGATGAAGTTTTGACTCAAATCCGCCGAAACCTCGAACCAATTACCGATGACGAGCGTGAAGTGCTGACGGAAACCTATCGTGAACTTGGAATACCGGCAGATCGTCTCAGCCAATCGCCCCGGGAACTTCAACAACTAGTGGAGACGTTTAACGCGAAGACCAAGAAGCAACTCTCAGGTACAGGCCTGCTATCGGAGTTGCTGCGTATGCGAAAACAGGCGAAGCTCCCGCGTTTAGAGACCAAACGTCGCAGTACAAAGCCGTGAACCGGAGCGGCAAAGTCGGGCGATTTTATGGTTCATCGACAAATGAAGTGCGCGGCTTAGAAATGGTGGACTCCGAGCGCATTGATCCGTGCGTGTGGCGATATACCAATGTTCTTCGGCCCAACGGGCCTCCGCAAGCCAGCTTGGGGCAACGCCCCAGGCTGATATGCGCGAGCCTTTCAGGCTCAATCGCAGCACCAATGGAGCCAATCAGCGCCAACACATTTGATGCACAAATATCACCGCACACTTCATTTGTCGATGAACCGTTTTGTCGATCTGCAAGCCGCTGTTCTCACGGGACGGCCTGATCCCGTCCAATTCCTGCCCATGCTCGCCGTCTTCCAATTGATTGTGCGTTGTTTCTGTCGTGATCCACACTGACACGGTCAAAGCACAGTCATTGAACTGTTTGATCACCGTCGGCAGAATCTGGATCGATTCACTAATTTTGTTGGCAGGACATTTTGCAATGCAAAGCCTGAAAATCGTAGTCTGGCAAGACGGCGACGCCTGGATCGGGTATCATCAGGAATACCCGGATTACTGGCCACAGGGCGCCAGTCTTGAAGATCTGCGTGAACATTTGAAAGATCTTCACGCGGAATTCAGCAGCGGCAATATTGCTGGTGCTCGGCGCGTAGAAAATCTGTTCATCTCATGAAACCCGTTTATCTGGTTTGTGGGACCGGGCAGTTTGAGTGCGTGCTAATCCGACATGGAGCGAACATGATTGGTATCGCAATCCGACTACGGGCAAATCACAGCCGTACCGCGGCATCGCGAGATCAAGGAAAATCTGGCCCGACACATCATCTGCGAATTGTCGCCTGATGAAGATCAGAACGGTGCCGAATGAACGCTCGCAGGCGAATCGCTGAATCCGAGGAAGCCCGGCTGTTCAAGGCCGGGCTTCCTGTTGGGTGAGGTTTTGACGTGCGAATCTGCTATCGCTGCGGTTTGCGTCTTTCGTCCCTGGTCGGCACGGTTCGTGGCATGACCATGGCGGCCAGCAATCCGGCGGTGACGGCTTCCAGAGTCGTCTGTTTACCGGTGGTTGCTGTTTCACGCGTGATCACAACAGGGGCCGGGGCCAGCGCTGTGATCGGGAGAACGGCTTTCGAACCGAGGTCGCTCATAAAGAACGAATCCAGAGCCATTTCTTCCATGACCGCGTCAATTTCTGCCAGTGGTTGAACATGATCAATCGCTGCATCGGACTCCGCAAGGAAACTTGCGGCGGCTTCAGGACTCAACTGCACGACGGTTCCTGCCGGATGCGCCGTGATACTGCGAACTTCGTCATCCATGCCATTTTCAGCATACGCGGTCAACACGACCGACGCCAGCTGAGCTGAATCGAACGGGCTGTCAGAATCGGAAGGAAGCGGAAGGTCTGACGAGACAATGCGGAAGTCCAGCGGCTGACTCCATGGTCCGGGGACATTATTTCCCGAGATCGCACGCACCCACCAGCGGTAGTCTTTATTCGGAGCCAGCGTGGTGGTGCTCGTATAACTGAGTCCTGCGATGTTGTTGACGTTGAGCACGACCGGTTGACCGCCGTCTGACATATTCTTCACCAGGATCTCGTACTTGGCCGCATTGGTCACACCCTGCCAGGTAAAGGTCGGCTTATTGTTGCTGATCGTGCCACGAGGTGACGTCGGGACTGGAGCGTTTCCGATGGTCGCATTGATTGTGAAGTCCGCGATGCCGCTCCACTGAGATGCCAGTCCATCCTTGTCAAAACCACGCACCCAGGCTCGGAATGAACCATTTTCCAACGGCAAGGTCGGGGTATAGAACTTATCGGTCAACCCCTGAACGCGGAGCACCTGAGTCACACCGGTCGTGAGATTGTCTACCCACAATTCGTAGGTCAGAAATTCAGCGACGCCGTTCCAGCGGAACGTCGGCGTGCTCGTTGTGATCGAGCCGCGCGGTGTGGTGATACTCGGAATCGGAATCTGGAAATCTTTGCCAACACTCCACGCACCACGGGCTCCGGCGGCGGTCACGGCCTGAACCCACCAGCGGTAGTTGCCGGCTGCCATCGGTGTTGCCGGCGTGTAAGTGATCTGAGCGGCACCATTCACGGTCGGTATCATCCGGCGAATCACCTGACGCGTTCCCGAGGTAATATTATCGACCCACAGGTCGTAGTTTGCGGCGCCATCGATCACCTTCCATGTGAACGTTGGCGTCGTGTCCGTTGTCACGCCGACCGGTGAAACCGTTTCCGGTCCAACGCGATAGTCCATCTGGAATTGATAGACAAAGCTCCACAACCCCGCTTCGCCGTCGGCAGCAATCGCACGTACCCACACATCGAACTTTCCGTTGGGAAGTGCGGTCGTCGGTGTGAAGGAATTCGTGGTCAACGCGGGCTGGTAAATGATTTTATTCGTGCCGCCAACCTGATTCACCCACAACTCGTAGCGAGGTGCGCCCATATTGGTCCAGGTAAACGTCGGTTTCGTATTCATTGTCACCCGCGCCGGTGCGGTAAAAGCCGGGCGACCAATGGTGAACGTTCTCGATATGCTCCAGTCACCCGCGACACCGTCTGCGTCGAAGGCGCGTACCCACCAGGTGAACGTGCCTGAACCCAGTGATACCTGCGGCTCGTAACTATTGGTCGTCACGAACTGGTTTCGAATCACCTGGTCCTTAAACGTAGTCTGAGTCCTGTTCACCCAGATGTCGTAACGCGACGAACCTGGGACGTCAGCCCACCTAAAGATCGGAGTCGGGTCGAAAGTTGCAACCAGGGGAGATGTCAGGGTCAGCCGCGTTACGTCAAACAGATATGGGACGCTGGTCGATGTGCCGCTGCCATTGGTTGCTGAGACGGTCACTCTGTAACGCCCCGGAGTCAGATTTGCCGGTGGGGTGTAGCTGGTGCTGGTCAGGCTGCCCACATTGATCACATTGGACTGACCGGTTGTAACATTATCCACAGTCAGTCGATATGTGGCGGGGCTGGCCTGCCATGTAATTGTCGGCGTCAGATCACTTGTGATCGCAAACGGCCGCAGAATGACCGGCGTGGATGGCCTGCCAACGCTCACAACCTTATCGGTGAATCCCTTGTTACCAAGGTTGTCGGTGACAATCAGCCGCACGATGTAAGATGTACGGTTCACGTTGGTGTAGCGGTGTGTTGTCGAAACGCCTGTCGCGTCCTGCGTGAAGTTCTCGTATGGATTGTAAGTCGGGTCGGTGAGCGGTTTTGTCGAAGCGACGTTGGCTGGATTCCAGTCAAAGTCCCATTCCCAAAGCGTGATTCTGCCAACAGCGGGATTTGGAAGTGTCGATTTCGAACCGTCGAACGTGATGAGTTCATTCAGACCCGCAGGGTTCGGAGTCGCCACAAACAAAGCAAGCGGCGTTTTCACCTCGTACTCAACGGCACCGAGGTCGATCGTAATGATTCCGTCGCCATTGCCTTCGATCAGACGGGGGTTGCCGATGGCATCAAATTTCCCCGAAGGATTTACCGGATAGACAGAGTTGCTTCCGGCATCAACAGCGCCCCCGTTTAATTTCAGACCGTGAAACCCAACGCCATTTCCCGCACCATACTGCAGAACATTCGTCATGTCGGCGCGAGGGGTTGCATCGCGTCCGAACTTGTCTGTCACGAGCAGTCCTGCAGAAGTTGCAGAAGCGAACCTTGCATCCAGGACCTGAATCGAGTTGAAACCCAGTGACTGGACTCCGCCCATCATATCCTTGAAGGTCGATTTGAGGGTCACAGGAACGCGGGCATCGGTCTTGTTGCGTTCCAGAATGGAATTTCCGATGCGTGTTGCCAGCATTGATTCACTCGCGATTCCGCCCCCGCGTGAACCTGCAGCGTTATCGACGATGGTGGTGTTAATCATGGTGGCCGAAACGGAACCATCATTGAAGACTCCGCCGCCGCGTGAAACCGCGACGTTGGAAGAAATCGTCGTGTTCAGATACGAAGACGTGCCCTGGTTATGCACTGCTCCGCCACGTGAACCACGATGTTTTCAGAATTGAAGAACCTGAAACCGTCAGCGTTCCGGCGTTGTAGATTCCTCCGCCTGATTCGCAGCCGAGTGCCCCTGCACATTGACGTTGTTCAGGATGAGCGTACCCTCATTGAAGATACCACCACCATCGAAAGCGGAGCCGTTCCGGATTGTCAGGTTTTCCAGCGTCAGGGACGCGCCCGGGAACACGTGGAACACGCGATCGATCAACGCGGCATCAATGATCGTACTGCCCGCACTCACACCCCGAATGATGACGTTGCCCCGAATATCCAGATCGCCTGTCAATGCCTGATCTTCAAAACGACCTGCGGCCGTGAAGGCGTAAGTGGTCGCTCCGAGGTTAATAATGTCGTCGCCGACCGACGCATTGCTTTCCATCACGGATGTACGCAGAGTCATGTTACCGGCGATGTCACGCGACGATCCGTCCCCAGGGTTGGTGTCAGGGGTATCGAGAATGCTCGTGACGGTATTGGCAACTGTCCATGCATTGCTGCCACCGGTGACAAGGAGACTGCTGTCGGTATCGCGAATGCCTGAGGCTGTGGCAACCAGAGTGAGCACGTAATTCCCGGCGGTGCCGGTCAGAGTGCCGAGATTGACGGAATAGCGCGTCGCGCTGATCGGTGTGACGACAAGTCCAGTGAGCGGGATATTCACACCCGTCCGCGTCAAACGCAGATCCGTAATATCGAACCCGGTCACGTCTTCGTTGAATTCGATAATCACATCGCCGACAGCGACCGATCGAGTGGTCGGTGTCACTGGCCCAATACTTTTGACGGTCGGAGCACCTGGCAGTGAACCGCCCTGAGCACCGCCGCCAGTTGTGCCGCTACCGCTACCGGATGCGCCGGCGCTACCACCACTTGCGCCACCGCCGCCTGCACCGCCACCTGCAAGTGCCGCCGGCGCCCCGATAGTCAGTGTGTAGTTTCGCGTCGTGCCGTAGCGAAATGGCTTGCCGACAGTGCCATCGTCGCCGATGTTCTCAAATTCGTCGCTCAGTACTTCAATGACATATTCACGCCCTGCCTGCACGACGGTGGACAACGTTCGTGTCGTTCCCTGATTGACATTCTGGTACGCCGGCGATAAATCGGGATTGAGGAACAGCGGCACTTCTTCGGTATCGGTATACGGTTTCACTTCGTACACCATAAACTGCAAGCGGTCACCGAGAGTATCGATCAGGTTGAGGCCGACATCCATATTGCCGCTGCCCGCGGCGGTGAAGCGATAGTAGTCGCGGTCTGCTTTCGTGTCGATATTCAGGTTGGAATAGGTGTGACTCCCTGACAGGGATCCCGAGCCAGGTGAATCTTCCAGAAGTGCGGCACTCACGAAGCCGTCGTTACCTTCCATCGCATCCTGGACCAACGGATCTTCGCCGGCCTGGACATTGAAGATATCTCCTCTGTTCAGGGAGAAGCTACTGCGTCCGCTAAACGACGGCGTATCGACGCCAGTGTCCCATTGATACGGCAATTCGCCAAAGCCAGGTCCACCAAGCCTAACCACATCGAAAAAGTCACTGTATCCCTGCACGGGATTTGTCAGGGTAAAGTTGTTGAAGTCGAAATCTGACTCGATACGCCATGTGGTCGTGCCAAGGCCATCATAAGACCATGGGCCAAAGAACGTGGCTCCATCGTTTGAGAAGAAATCCCAGAAGGTGGGATCAATCCCAATGTCGTTGAAGAATTGATATCCGACGGTTCGAGTGGCGTTTCGGTATCTGTTTGGATCCCCAAAATCACCACGTGGGTTGCGGGGGTCGCTGGTCAACCGCGACTTCCACCACCCTTCCCAGTTGTCATAAAACGCAAAGCCATTGACGACGTCCAGCGAGTTACCCGTGTTCTCACGGAACGACAGATCGAAGCGCGAAAGGGGGTCTCGATAGCCATTAACCCACAGGTAATTTGGAGTGAGACCGAAGTTGAAGTTACCATCCGTCTGCGGCGGAATCTGCGATGCAAAATTATCAAAATAAACATCTGCGCCGTAGTTACCGTCGAAACTATTGTTCCAGATTTCCGCGTCAACGCCGGACAAACCCAATTCGTACGACGTATCGGCAAATCGAAGTCTGCCGGAGGAATCTGCGGTCCCCACTCGAATGACAAGACCGCCGAGGGTACCCTGTGACTGGAAGAATTTGTGCGTGAAATCCGGATGCGGATTAATATCATTTGGGCCGTCAAAGTTATTGAAGGAGTCATTGATCGGCACCGTCGAAGTCACATTTGCCGTTCCATTCGACTCGATCAGATTGTTCTGAACACGAAGTTCGATATTGGGATTGATTGCCGTCTGGCCGACACGGAAAATTTCCAGGTATTCATCCAATGGATCGTTTGGCCCGTTCTGTCGCTGAAAATGCGATGCCGTGTTCAACACATACACGCCTTCATGACCATTCGACAGAATATTGTTATTGATGAGATTGATGAATGAATCATGCTGACGGCGATTAAGGATATCGACTCCGCGTTTTGCGTTACTGACAATACGTGAGTCACGAATCGTTAAACCGGAGTTGTAGTCATAGAAAATGTCCTGCCCGCTGCCTGTGACCGCAGGGACGCGCAGAATGCTGTCCCCAAGGTATTCCACACCATCGCCGCCGTTACCCGTGATTTCTGCATCGGAGATGGCAACAAACACATCGGTGATCGCTTCATCACCATGTTCCACATTCCCGGGTTCGCCATCGGCCGCGCTGCCGTTTCGCTGGCCGTTCGGCAGAATCTCAATAGATGCAATCGCTTCTTCAACAGTGAAATGACCAATATCGATGCCGTCTCCACCGTTTCCGATAAAGTAATTGAAGTCAGCACCGATGGTTCTGCGGCGATCCTGGGATTCCAGCCATGGGCCGGACGACTGCGTGATCTTCAGGCCATCTTCCACGATGTTGTAGCTGAACGAATTCGCATTAAGGACGGTTCCGTCACCGAACTGAGCACTTGTGCCCTGTCCCAGCTGCACGCCGCTTTGCTGATTTCGGTCAAAGGTGTTCCGTAAGCTCTTGATATCAATGTCCTCACCGGCAATCCGGCGACGGAAGGGATCAGTCTTATCAACGACTGAAATAATTCGAACACCGTCTTCGCCATTGTCGTCGAAGTGAGTGTTGAACCAGTCAAAGTAAGCAAACGCAGCCCCCTGACTGCGAAAGCCAGTGAGTGTGTTGTTGTTCAGTTCGCTGTTTCGAAATGTCGCATTCAGCGTGAGCGTGTCCGAATAGTTACCTGCGTCGGTACTGAAACCGTCACCGAAGTTGTCGTTAATCCTGGAGCCATCGGCGGTGAAGATCATGTTGGCAACGTCGAACACGGAGATACCTACGCCGCCGGTCGCTCCCGTTGATCCAGTCACAAAGTCGTTGGGATGCGTTCCCGTGGCATTCGGTGTGTGGCCGTTTCGGAGCACTTCGTTTTGGTTGAATTCAATTTGAGTTCTGGCATTTGCTTCGATCCTGACTCGCAAACCGTACTGTGCATTGTCGAGGATAAAGTTGTCATTGATTTTGAAGTCCAGCCGATCTTTCACGGTGTTTTTGACATACAAATCGAAACCGTCACCTCCGTTGTTTGTGGAACGGTTCTTTTCGAACGTCACCGAGTTCAGTCGGCCATCTTCAGTGCGAATGAAGTGGAATCCGTCTGCGACATTGTTCAGGAAGTTGTTGTTCACAACTTCCAGATCCTGAATCTTCGTGCGCTGTGCAACTTCGAAATACAGTCCGTTGCCTTCATTGCCCAGGTTGTCCACACCGATGACGTTCTGCTTGATGACAGATCTCGCCAGAATTGATGTCGCTTCGGTATTGAACCGATCCTGCCTAAGGCGAACGAAAATGCCGTCACCAGAATACGGCGTTGCCGCATTGTTGTCGTCCTGAGTCGAAGTGATCGTATTATTCCAAACGTCAAATCCACCTGTCCCAAAATCCAGTGCTTCGAGCGCGATCCCCGCCTGGCCATTCAAATGCAGCGTATTGCCGTCACCGGTATTTCCCTGACCGTTGGATTGAAATCCAACGTTGACACTAAACCCAAAGTCCTGAATCTCAGGCAAGGCATCAAGGTCAGTCGGGCTGAGTGGCAGGCTGGTTCCAAGGCCGTAACTGTGGGACTGAAACTGGATACCGATCCTGTCGTTTGAAGACACAATATTCTGTGCCACATCGGCGCGGACTGTGGTTCCGACAACACTGTCGGAGTAGATCCCCGCCAGCGCATTCCCGGTGATGGTGTTCCCCAGAATTCCCTTGGAGACAATATCACCATTGGGAGCCGCATCGGAGAGCGAAACCCAGCTGCCTGCGACGGTGTAGGCCCCATTGCCAGTAATGCCTTTCAGGCGAAAGACGTTCGCGGAAGTCACGGTGACTGTAAATGTACCGTTCGCCGCAGTGTTACCCTGAACGCCGGTAATCCGAATCCTGTCACCCGTCTTAAGTCCGTGGTTCGCCGAGGTAATCGCGATGTCGGCCGTATTCGATGCCGCAGTGATCGCTTTCGGTGTTGCTCCGGCTTTCAGATCAATCTGCACGAACCCGCGCGCACTGTCAGCCGTCGTGCCTCCGTTGCGGAAATCAGGTACGTACCAGGCACCTGCCTTCAATGCGAGAGCGCCGGCCACCAGGCTGTTGGTGCCCTGCAGCGAAAATGTCCCGTTCGAAATGCGTGTCACTGTAAACTGACCATTCCCCGGAAAGTTGATCGGATTCTGGCTTCCGGAGGGCTTCGAATTTGGAATACCCTGCAGCATGATCTTGTCGCCCGTCTGCAGATTGTGATTCGTCGATGTGATCACAATCGGGCTGAGCGATGTACCGCTGGTCGCGTTCTCAACTTTGCCGGAACGCGTCACTGACGGCAGGATCGAGATCCCGTTCCCGCCGTTGTTTGCAATGTTGTTGTCATCGGCTGACCCATAGAAATTGCTGTCCACCATGCCAAGGCGGATGCCGTCCTTTCCCGAACTGGAAAACTGATTGCTGGTGATTTTGCCTGTCACATCGCTGTTGGATTTGGCGTCCAGATACAGACCGTGCCCCGGTGCCCCGGTCACAATGTTGTTGTCAATGGTGAGATTCGTTAGCGGCATGGCCGTGGCGTTGAGATGAATCCCATGGTTGGAACCGGCGACGCCGGCACCTACCAGAAACTGTGACGCCGAGACGTTATCCGGGTCGCCAGCCATCTGCCCACTGACGTTCTTGTTGCCGGAAAAGGCAAACGACACGTCGGCACCGATGACCTGATTACCAAAGATGGACGTGGGAAGTCCACCGGCCAGATCCACGTCAATGACGAACTGCAGCGTTTCCCCCGGACTGAAGTCAGTAAACGTGACCGTGAGCTTCGTCTTGTCGGTACTCAGCGATGTACCGGATACGCCTACGACGGCTCCCGACCCATTCAATGCCGTAAATGGCTTCCCGGTCAGGGGGTCAATGTCAAACTCAAGTCCGATTGGAGCCAGGTCGAATACAAACGTCTGGAGGAGTTCGCCATTGGCAGAATTATTGGTCAGCGTAAATGGCTGCACGAACGTGTCGCCATCCGCCCTGAACAGTACGTTTGCACCCTCAGCCGTTCCGATTTTGGAATTATTGCGAATTGTCAGGCCGTCCAGATCAGAAGTCGTCAGCCGGGTTGTTGGATCCATGAATCCCGTTGCATTGACCTGCACGGCATCTCTGTCCCGAGTCGTGATCTCAATGTTGTCGACGATTTGAAAACCGTGTGCCGTGCTGATGATCCCCGGCGCGTTCAGCGTTGGTGCCGTGCTCAGCACGTCCAGAATGAAACCTTCAACTCCTGGCGATGCGACCATCTTGTTCCCGGTCACCACGCCGTTGCGAATGTCAGCACCGCCCTGCGCCGTCACCCGCGCGCCAGGGAATGTGGAATCGTCAATCGTGAGCGCGTTGGTGTCGGTGTTCGTAAACGTCAGGTCTAAGCCGCGTTTTGTCCCGGTCGTGACGACATCTTCGATCGCGACAGACTCCAGTCCCGTCACATTCGTCAGATCGATGTTCAGACCATTATCGGTGTACAGGGAAACCGTCACGGTTTCAATTGCCAGTCGCTTGAGAGCGATGCCCTGCAAATTGATCGAGATCGCATCACCTGACGTTGCCGAAACGCTGATTCCTTCGATGACCAATCCGTCTTTGCCGGCGAGGTGAGCGTTCGTGACAACCAGCCCACCGACCAAATTCGTGTACTGAGCCTGGTTGTCTGGATTGATCACTAACGCATTGAGCACGATCGGAGTGCCAGCCAGCAGAGTTCGTTCTTCGAGTGGTTCGGTTCGCAATACCCGACCCTTTCCGACACGATCCACGCGACGCGGATTCGCGGAACTGAAATGACGTCGAACAGAGAGCCAAGTATTCAGAAGCATTTGGGTATTACCTAAGGAAGCTGTCTGGCCACGATCCGGGACAGACGCGACGCATCAAAAAAACACTGACAAACACAATTGCCGCAAACACAATCGCCAATTCACCCTCAGGAGAAAAACTGCATTTGCGCAATTTTGCCTCCCAGAGGTTCAAACCCGTCTCATCATTCGTTCGGAATAACCGTTACAACAGGTTGAGAAAAAGCCGGTCGAGTCAGGAGTTTACGCACGAATCCACTGTTCAGACGACCCAAGACCGCCCAGCCAACACATTCCCTTGAGTTCCCCGCAAAAACGTCGGCAAAAATCGCCGATCCTGCCATCTTCGGCAAGAAACTGGAAGCATATCCAATTCCCCAAAGATTCTGCGAGACTGATCGCGAAGCGAGCCTTTTCTGCCAGAAAGGGCTTCGCGACCTGTCCCTGCCAGCGAAAACTCGCCGCCAGTCGTTCTGGACATCAGCACACCGAATTCTTCCCTGACATCAATCCTTCCGCTGCAGGAAGGCAAACAGATCACGCAGGTCCTGCGGCGTGAGCAGTCGGTAGAGATCAACCGGCATCATTGAAACTGTTGACTCATGCAGTTTGTCAATTTCCGCTGTCGGAATCACGACAGGTTCATTCTTCGCGTTGACCAGCGTGATACCGGCCTCGTTCCGAGCGGTTGGTAATCCCGTGAGAATACGTCCGTCCTTCGTCAGCACAATCATGCTGACGTATTCCTTTCGAATCACGCTGTTGGGATCGACAAGGCTGATCAGCAGGAACTCCCGATCCAGGCGATTTGCGGACGTCAGCTCAGGACCAAGCTTCGTTCCTTCACCGAAAAGCTGATGACATGCGGCACAGTGTTTCCTGAATACCAACTGCCCCGCGTCGCCGCTGCCAGTCGCGGCCCTCAGATCATTATTGAGTCGGCGGACGCCAGCTTCTCCTCCCGCGTCGCCGATTCGAGAACCCCAGTGTTTGGCCACCAACGCGTCCAGGTCTGCATCCTCGAATAATGCCAGCTTCCGGATTTGTTCGAGTGGTGTGCTCGTCGCAGCGAGTTCACCTCGATCGACAGCCTTCAGCCAGGCTCGCGCAGACTCTGTGCGTCCCAGCAGGACGTCGCGAATCTGAGACTGCAGCAGATCCGACGGCAACGACTGATGCAGCGGTATCAGGCTTGAAATAATGCGTGGATCATCAAATCGGGAGAGAACCCGCAACGCAGCGCTGCGTACCGCTTCGGATTCATCCGTGAGAACCAACTCCAGCGATGGCTCGATCAGCGATGAATCGCCAGTCGCCGCAAGCGTGTCGAGCAAAGTCACTCGGTGAGCGGCTGCGACTGCGCTGTCGAACGCCGCATGACGAGCCGCATCGAGTGGCTCGGGCCGCCCCACAGCAATCCCCAGTCGCAATAACGTAGCGTCCATCGGCTGGCCCTGCCAGGCCATCAGGATCAAATTCGAGAACTCAGGAAATTCCTGTGACTCAGTTTGATTGCTTGTCGATGCCGCAGCAGATCTCTCCTGCCAGCCCTGCAGAACGGGCGTCCAGAGTAAACTGCGGGCGGTATCGTCCGGAGCCGCTTTCAATAACTGCACAACCGCATCAAGCCCCGCGGGATTCCCTTCGGCGGCGTAACGGCGAATCAGTCTGGGCAGCAGCGTTTCTCGCCCCAGCCTGGATTTCCAAAGTGCGGGGCGCAAAAACCGACGCAACACTTCGTCCCGGCCTTCGACGCTGTGCCGTTCGACCGCCCACCACCACAGCAATGGCAGACGAGGATCATCATTGTCGATGTCGCGGTTGATATTCGCATTGATGATCGGCATTGCCTGATGCGCCGGCAACCTTGCCGCGGTGCATGCCAGTTGCTGCCGCACCTGTACCACGGGCTCTTGCTCAGCGAACTCATCGAGCCGATGAGCCATCTCGGGAGAAACCAGCCGACGATCTCCGAGCATCCGCACCGTCCACGCTCACGGCGGGGTGAGGACTGCCAAGCAGTTGTCCGGCGAGGTCTTCATCGAACTGATTCAGTGCGTGCAGCGTCCACAACGCCTCGAGGGCCGTTGACTCTTGCGCGAAGTTCATCGCCGCTTCGCGCAGCCTCGTTTCCGTTGTCACGACGAGTGGTTCGCGAGCGGGGTCCGCAGTCGAGTGCCGGCGGGCCAACTCCTGACGTGCGTGACGGACATGCCATTGGCGCGGATGGTTGTGCAGTTCGAGCAATTGGTTGTCGTCGAGATTGCTGAAGTCGAGCATCTCCGCCGACTTCGCGCCTTTGGCTGAGATGCGATAGATGCGTCCGTTCGTCCGATCCCAATCCGCGTCCGGATCGGGGTGGGCCGTCCGCCCGTCGTACCAGTCTGAGACGTACACCGCGCCTTCTGGTCCCACAACCACGTCCGTTGGTGCAAACCAGTCATCGTTCGCGACCAGCAGCTCGCCACCATGGGATGTCTGGACTGTGGATCCCTGTGGCTGAATGTCGTGCCAGTAGACTCCGTGACAGAGCAGATCGCCTGCGATATACTTTCCGCGAAACTTCGCGGGAAAGGAATCGCCCTGATAAACGATCCCGCCGACCGTGACGTGTCCTCCGCGAAAGTTCTGGTGCGCTGCGTGGTCGAAGAATCCATAGCTGTGAGGATTATGCAGCTCGCCATGCTTGGCGAATGACTTGACGAAGTAGCCCCCCTGCAGTCCGTGGACAAGGACATGCCCTCCGTAGTTCGTGCTGTACAACAGATTTCCTCGGCTGTCGAAATCGAGGCCCCACGCATTTCCGCCACCTTCGCAGAACAATTCGAACGCCTGCGTCTGCGGATGATATCGCCAGACTCCCTGCTGGAACTCAATCCCGCGAATGTTGGCGGTGACCGTGCTGCCCTGACATCCATAGAGCCAGCCATCAGGTCCCCAGGTCAGCGAGTTGGCCACACTGTGAGCGTCCTCCATGCCGAATCCGGTCAATAAGACCTCAGGATCGCTGTCTGGTACGTCGTCGCGATTCCGATCCGGATAAAACAACAGGTACGGAACGTTCAGCACGAACACGCCGTCGTGACCGAATGCCAGACCTGTCGCCAGATTCAACCCATCAATGAAGTCTCGGCCACGATCCATGCGACCGTCGCCGTCCGTGTCTTCCA
>JBBJME010000204.1:0-12776 GCA_037719765.1 Planctomycetaceae bacterium | reverse complement strand
AAACTCAACATGATCAGCACGCCTGACGGTCGCCAGCCGCTCAATCGCATCGCCGCTGCGAAACAGAACCTGATGTTTAACCGCTGTGCTGAGGGCAGTCCAGACTGCCAGTCCCAACGCACAGTGGCAGGCAATCCGTAAGACACTCAGACTGGCTTAAATCGCCGAGCCCGCACGATGCTGCCAATGCCCGATCACCGTCAGCAGCGCGATGCCGGTGATCAACGGGAAGAACCATGCAGAAACACGATCGGCCAAGCGTTGGTAGTGCCCTCACGACAACCTCGCCTCCCCCAAAAGCTGGAGTAGTCGGCCGGATGAACCTTCTCGAAGTGCTGCCCTGCAGTGGATAGAAGGGTTGTTCTGTTCTTGCGAGCGTCGCGTGTCAGCCGAACGGTACGATTGATTGCCTGTGCTCGATAAAGCCCCAAAACACTGGACGGCACGCATAGCCAGTACGCACGCAGAGTGCTCCTGAGTATAGGTTCCGCCTTTGTTTCCAGGTCGTACCGGTGGACTGACACCACCGCTCGCCGCGATTCCATGGTTTTCAGGTGCTGTTCCTGATGTGCGGTTGTACCGGTACCACATCCGTCGGGAATGCACGTCCAACTCAAAACCGCACACCAGCGCGCGACAATAAGCACACAAGATGTGCGGACAGACTCCGTCGGGTGACGAGTGAGTGACTTGCCTGACACTATTGAATATGCTGAACTGCTGCTAACCACAATAACTTTCACACCCTGCAGGTTGTCCAAAGGCCATTTACGTTGACAGTCGCATGTCATCTCAGGAAGACTTTCACCCTGCCTGCTGCATCCATCACGTTGCTGTGGTTGGTGAGCGCGTTAACCTGGGGCGGGGAAGCTGAGATCGCTGGAGCAACGTATCCTCGCGTCGGCACTATTGCTGCCGATCATGTTGCTATCGCTGCGTCAACCGTCGGGATGAATGGCAAACATCCGTCGCATCATGAATTGGTTGAGCAAATGCGCCGCAATCTCGCCGCATACTATGAAGACATCCCTCTCTGTGTTCAGCTATGTACGGAAACGATTCAGGCCGCACAGAAATCGGACGACGCAACAATTCTGGCGATCGCCCGGATGCAGCGTTCGGCTGCCAGGTTGCGTTGGATGGGGTTTGAAGAATGCCAGTCGGATTTTGAACTGGCGATTCGCGTTGGATTCAACTCCCATGACCCGGAACTTGTTCTCCTGTTCCAGATCGCACGTACAACGGTCGAACACGCCGTGTACTCGGAAACAGACTGTCTGAATCAACTCCGTCAAGCCACCTATGCCGCGGCCAATGCCGCACATTCTGACGTGCTGTTTGCTGCGAAGTTCGAACTTGCTGTCCGGTCAATGAAAACTCAGCCGGAAACTCAGTCAGCGCAATATGTGCCTTCGCGAATGACGACGATGCACACAACAGCCATCAGCCTGGAGACTCATCAGAATCAGTTGCTCTCGGTGTTGCGCCAGCCGACCACAACTGGCGACACGCGGCTGGCAGATGAGTTGAATCGCGGCGATTTCCTGCGGACCGAAATCCTGAGTCTCCCTCAGATGCTCAATGAATGTGGTGCGCCGCGGCGTCATCAGTTTGAATCAGGCTTGCTGGCGGCAACGATGCTCCAGCGAAATGGTCAACTCAAGGTCTCGCTGGAAACACTGACTGCAGCGAGGCACATCATGCTGAGTGCCCAGGATTTTGCTGCCGTGACGCTGGCAGATATCCGCATTGGAACCGTGCAGCAAAGTCTGGGGCAGGAAGCTTCGGCGAGAGACGCATTGATCTCGGCGGCAGAACACATTCAGCTGATCACTGCTCCATCGACATTGACTCAGTTGTCGAGCACCGGATCGCAGATTTCTTTTTTCTCAAAACCATTGCCGCGGCATGAAGCGAGTCTTTCGATCGCAGTCCAGAGGCGTTTCCTGGACATTCAGAAACAGGCCCGCTGGATGCGGGATATTGTCCGCGACAGCAAGGCGCTGCAAATGCAGGCGCTGCTCACTGAGACGTCCTCGCGTGGGTTTGTACTGGAGACAGAACGTGACGCCGCTATGCAGGCTCGCGAGTTTTATCTGCGCCTGACCGGCATCGGTCTCGTGGGCTGTATCGGATTGGCGCTGTTTCTGCTCCGCGAGCGCCGGCTGCTGCGAAAACTGAACTCGCAGCTTTGTGAGGAGATCCTGACAAGAGAGAAAGCCGCGGAGGAACGAGAACGGCTGGATCTGCATGTGGCACAGTCCGCACGTCTGGAGAGTCTGGGCGACCTCGCAGGCGGCATCGCGCACGATTTCAATAATCTGCTCGTCGGAGTGCTGGGAAATGCCGAACTCCTGCGTTACTCAGAGGATATTTCTGAACGTGCCGCTGAGTATCTGAATGGCATCACCACGGCTGCCGAAACAGCCGCCGACCTGAGTCGTAAGATGCTCGCCTATGCTGGAAAACAGCCTGGTCAAAAGACGAATGTCGAACTCAATCAACTTGTGCAACGAATGTTACCGCTGTTCCGGTCCGGGGCCGGCGTGCAGCACGATGTGGAATTCTTCCCGTCGACACATCCCGTCTATACCGAAGCGGATGATGGGCAGCTCGAACAGATCCTGCTGAATCTGGTGACGAATGCCGCACATGCGATGTCGAATCGCATAGGTACAATTCAGATTCGGGTGGGAGTTGAAATGGTGAAGGAGATTTCCGTTGATCCTTCGCTGTTTGGAAATCGTCGAGAGGATGGTGATTTTGCCTGGTTCGAAATCGCTGACTGTGGCCGTGGCATCCCTGGAACACATCTGACCCGGATCTTTGAACCATTTTTCACAACAAAAGACCATCCCCGCTCGCATGGATTCGGGCTGGCAATCGTGTACGGACACGTCAATCGTCACGATGGCTTGATTCGGCTCAAATCCACGAGAGATGTTGGAACGACGTTTCGTATTCTGCTGCCTCGTCTGTCTGAATTTCATGCCGGCGGTCTTCGCGTCGGTGGAGATCTGTCGTCCCGCGCACTGCCAACACGGGTGACCGCAGTCATCGTTGATGATCAATTGCAGGTACTCCAGTTTGTGGAACGCCTGTTTCAGGCCAATCACTGGTCCGCACACTGTTTCCTGACAGCCAGTGAGGCGCTGGAGTTCTTGAGTGAGGAACATGCGATCGATTGCCTGCTGATTGATTTGATGATGCCCTGTGTGGACGGTGCGTCAATGGTTGAGGAGCTGGAACACCGAGGACTGAAGATTCCCGTCGTTCTGATGAGTGGTTTCTCACAGACCAATATGAATGATCTGCTTCGTTTTCAATGCGTTTCATCGTTGCTCGAAAAGCCATTCAGGTCGGGCGAACTGGTGAAAGCCATCAGTGCCGCCGTGAGCCGATCGCCAGACCCGGTGACAAGGACACTTGAACGCGACCATTAGTCGGACAGTAATCGGGTTGCGAACACAACGGCAGCCGTTTCGATCCGAAGAATGGTGTGCGGCCATGAGATCACGCGGGCATCGGCGTTCAATGCTGCCTGAAGTTCGGCCTCGGTGAATCCACCTTCCGGGCCGATCAGCAAAAGTCGAGATTGTATCGGCATCACTGCATCCGACGCCTGAGTCGGATTCGATGGCGATGGGTGCGCAATCCACAGTTCGCCCGACAATCGAGCGTGCGCAACGTCGTCCAATACGGACGTCAGCGATTGCAGAGGTGAAAGTTGCATGATTTCGTTGCGACGGCTCTGCTTGCACGCAGCGATCACGCTGCTCCGAAGTTTTTCCCTCCGGGATTCACGCGGTGTGACTTCGGTTCGATCGGTCTGCAGCAGGATGAGGCGTTCAACCCCGATTTCTGTCAGCTTTTCCACCATCCATTTCAGACGGTCGGCCTTTGGGGGTGCTGCGATGACCGTGACACGGACACGGTCGATTTGCGACGTCTGTCGGCGTGTCGTGACGGTACAAAACACTTCACGCCGACTGATCCGCGTCACGACGGCATCGGCTTCCATCCCGCAGCCGTCAAACAACTGAACTTGATCTCCGGGTTTGAACCGCAGGACATGCAGCAGATGATGCGCCTCCGTGTCATCCACGACGACGTCATCTGTCAGAAGTAATTCGCAAAATGCACGAGTCAGCATAGGTGACGAGGAATGCGAGTCGGCGAAGCGACATCGCCTACCACTTTCGTTTCCGGCGAACGTCCGGACGCTGACCATTGCGAACAACAATACCAAGGCTCGCTGCGATGGCGGCGGTGGTATGAACTTCTTTACGGTCATGCGCTTCCGTGGTTCCGGTCCACCACTCGGCTGACTGCCATTCCGACATGACAGCATCGTGTTCTGAGACCATCGTTGGTGCGGCCTCACAGGAATGATGGATTTTACTGGACTGGCTGCAGGAGATCCCGTGTCCGGCAGCTGCTCAGCATTGACTGGTGCATCCGCTTCCCATGCGAACGCTTCAGGATGTTCAGTCCGCGAACCATCCGGAGAAAGTGGTCCGTCGTCCAGGATCCATGATGCCAGAATCGTGGTCTGAGCAGAGTCCACAGAGTCCTGCCGAAGCTCAGATGCAGCGATCACCAGATCGACTGCTGTACTCCACGCTGTGGTTTCACCCATCGTGCTCACGGCTCGCACCCAAACACGATACGTACCCGCAGGCAGAATTGTCGGAGATGTATATGTCGTGGTGGTGAGATTCGTTTCGTAGATCACACGCAGAGTAGTCGCCTTGTTGTTGACCGAAAGTTCATACCGTTCGGTGCCCGCGATCGTCGTCCAGCTGAACTGAGGTTTCGCCGGGGTCCCTACGGTCCTGACGCTGGTGATCTTCGGTGGGAGGCCAATGGAGAATGTACTCGGGGCCGACCACGCACTGTAGGAATTCCCGCTCTGTGCTCGCACCCACCATTGGTATTCGCCGACCGCGATATCCTTGGTGGCAGTATAGGCAGTTGTCGTTACAAACTTGTTACGCAGGACAACAACTTTTGTCTTTGCATCCGCGACATACACGTCATAACTGGTGGCGCCAGTAATGGCAGTCCAGCTCAGGGTCGGAGTGGTGTCAAATGTTCCGCCACCAAGGGGTTGTGTGATCACTGGCGGAGCGAGAACTGTATGCGTTGTCGGAGCACTCCACAGGCCAGCTTCGCCGCTCGAATTCAGGCCGCGAACCCAGATGCGATACGTTCCCGACGGAAGATTCTCCGTCGAAACATATGACGTTGTGCTCAATGCTGCCGTTCCAGTGCGGTTGATGACCAGGAACTGGCCGGTGGTCAGATTGTTAACCCAGACTTCATATTTGACGGCATCCGGAATTGCGGACCATGTAATCGTCGGGAAACTACTGCCGGCAATAATCGTCGTGGGTGCAGGAGAAGTAATCGTAGCAGGCGTATTGATGAAGAAGTCACGCCCTTTGCTCCAGAATCCGGCCACTTCCAAATTGCCGATCGCACGCACCCAGACGCGGTATCGCCCGATCCCCAGGTTTTCCGGTGGTACAAATGAGTTTGTCGGCACGTCGATATCGCGGACAATCTGCGCAATACCCGCTGTGAGATTGGTCACCCAGACGTCATACCGCAAAGCGCCGGGCAGTGCATTCCATGTGATTGTCGGCTTCGAACTCGGTGTCGTTGCAGTCGGGCCTGTGAGCACCGGTGGTTCGTGATCCAGAACTGTGACGCCAACTGTGCCGCTCACATAGCCTGCCGACGTGGCTGTTATGGCGACGTTCTGAGGTCCATCCAGACCGGGATCATTCACCGCATCAATGAAGAATGTGATGCTTGACTGGCCCGCCGGAATCGTGACCGTGGCCGGCACCTTGAGTTCCGTTTCGTCGCTGCTGGCCAGAGCAACGACAAGTGCCTGTGCGAGATTCCCGGTGTTGCTGCGCGAACAGTACCAACCGCTGCTTTGGCACCTGCATTTTCGAGGAAGGACGACTTATCGACCGTGATCGTCAGCGTTTCGTAGTCAGTGATCGTGATTCCCAGATCACCCGCCGTGATCAGACTTCCGGTCGCACGGATGTTTGCATTCGAGTGCCATCGAGAATCGCGTTGTCGATGATTCCGACGGAGAACGTTAGTTTGTCCAGCCCGCCGGAATCGTGACAGTCGCCGGAACGGTCAACCCCGGACCGCCGGTCAGATTTACGATCATCGCGGCAGACAGATTCGCCTGATCAACTCGCGTGACAGTGACGCTGAATGAACCGGCGTTTTCCGCAACAGTTGCCGTCGTGGTCGTAAGTTTCAAAACAGGTTCCTGGTCCAGTACATTGATCACCTGAGTGACTGGATTACCGTACGCCGGTGCGGTCGCCTTAATTGTCACCAGGACATCGCCGTCAGTAATGCCGTTATCGATTGCATTGATCGGGAATGTCACCGACGCCTGATTCGCAGGGATCGTTACTGACGCCTGAACCGTCAGTTTGCTTGTATTGCTGCTGGAGAGCGTGACGGTGAATGGCAATGAAATATTAGTATTCAACCGTGTCAAAGTGCCCATCACAGCCCCGGGTCCGGCGGCTTCTGTGACAGTTGAGTTGTTGACGGTCAACGTGAGTGTTTCTTTGTCCGTCACGATTACGGTGTCATCGTCCAGGGTGAAGTCTGCGACGTTCACACTAGTGGCGGTAATGGTCACGATCGTGTTACCGTCCAGGATGTTGTTATCCACCGCATCCAGATCGACTAAAACCTCCGACTGGTTCGCCGGGATCACCACGGTCTTTTGCGACGCCGTCTGGAATCCGGCTTTGTCGATCCGTGATGTTTCAAGGACGACCGTTGCCGCAGACAGCCCCTGTGTCTTCATCGTTATCGACCAGCCCAGCAGCTTGCCCGCCTGCGAAGTATTGTCGTCGGTCACTTCCAGAAACCAGGTTCCGGCAGGCGACTCCGCGATAAAACGGCTGAGCTGACCTTCTGGCGAAAAACGTCCGGTATACGGTACAACTCCCTGCAGGATCGACGCGTTTGCCTGGTCATCAAAAATCGTCCCGGTCATTTTGCCGTTCGTCAACAAATCCGTGAACAGTTCAACACGTGTCCCGCTCGGGCTGATCAGGAAGACGTCCAGGTCGCTCAGCCATTCATGATCAAAATTGACTGTGACATCCAGATCCACAATTTGCGAAACCTGAGATGGCACCAGGAGCGGCACGGAGATTCTGCCTTTGTCGATAATGTCGTAAGTTGCAGGATTGCTGAACGCCTGCGTCATCAGCGTTGTGTAGGGGCCGTCAATGTCAGTGCGTGAAACTTTCACTTTTGTCGCACCGGCTCCTGCTGCTTCGCTGATGCTGGTCGCGATCACATCGACCAGAATACCTTCTGCATCCAGCACGACAATCGTTTTTGCCGAACCAAAGTAGCCTGGCGAAGACACGCTGAGAACAACCTGCTGGGCCCCATCACGTATGTTGTCATCGACGGCATCGAGCGGCACTGTAATTGATTGTTGACCAGCAGGGATGATGTAAGTGGCAGGAACAGACACTTCGCTTGGATCAGGATTCGTAATTGTCACTACCAGATCCGCCGTGCTGAAGACGGCCGATTCGCCAAACGAAATAAATGCATTGGACGCAGTGGAACTGAACAGGACAAACGCGGCCAATGTCCGATCTGTAGTTGCAAACTCGCCCACAATGTTGCTCAGCAGAATCTTCCCGGCGTTGTTCAGATCAATGTCGTTCACCACCCCAAGCCCGGAATCCGCGCGAAGTACAAATTTGCCGAGTCTATTAAACTCGATGACATCACCGGTGTCTTCAGCACCGTAGATGGTGCCGTCACCGGCGACAGTGATTGCCCGCACCGGAGCATCCAGCTGGAAGAATTTGACAACCGCAAGTGTGGTTGGGTTAAATACACCGACGTCCACACCGTTGACATCCAAGGCATACAAATTGCCATCAAGTCCCACGGTCGTGTCGCGATATCGGAAGGATGTCGGGACCAGCCCGGGAATCCCGTCTGATCCAAGTCCGTAGGTGCTGAAAAAGAATGAACTGGAAGGAAGAGTAATCGTTCGCAGCAGCGCTCCCGCCAGACTATAAACGCGTATCTCCCGGTTCACCTGGGAGCCAACATATAACTCGCTCCCTACCACAGCCAAACCCGTGTCCCATACATCTCCGGCAAAGCGACGTAGTACCTGTCCGCTGGACGCGCTGATTTCATAAACCTCGTAATTGCCAGTGAAAGGGATTTGCCCTGTTACGAAGAGGGAATTGTTGGCGGGATTGCCTGTCAAACCGCTGCCAAGCCAAATGCCATTCAAACCTCCGGCCAGGATGGTCCGAGTGATTCCGCGGGTCGACGGGTTGAATTCAAGGACTTCTTCATTTTGAGTATCGGACATGTAGACTTTGTCATTCAGCCAGCCCAACCCCTGAATGTTCCTCTGCGCCTGCCCGAACGAACTGTCAAAGTTCAGCGCGAAAGAGTCCACTATTGTCGATGCTTCAGGATCTACCTTGTACAATGTGGTGGATCCGCCCGGGATGTACCAGATATAAGTACCATCAAATGCGAACCCTGCATCGCCGCCACTTCCCACCGGCATCGGAATCTGCTTGATCAGCCTGCCATCGACGGGACTGATCTCGTAGATCGAATTATCGAACAGCGTGTCGGTAAACAAGCGGCTGCCAAATGACCTGGTTCCAAATCGATTCACCGTCCCGTTTCGCACGTCCACGCGCACCAGACCAAACAGGTCACCAACATTCGTTTCCATGTCTGTCAGGAATACGTAATCGCCACTCGTGGTGATGCCGCCAGTTCCGTCATCGGCTGGACTTGTTGAAAGCCCGGCCAGAGAAATATGATTCCAGATTCCGGTGCCGATGTTGAAGATGGACAGAAACGCTGTCGTCGTGCCGTTATAAACCGCGATGTTTCCATTGTCCATCACCACGACATCATGCGCGTTCTGATTCAGAGGACGGGCTCCTGCCGGCCACGGAATGGTAGTCGTCGCGACCAACGCACCCGTATCGTCGTAGCTTCGCAGTTCATTATTGACTGCGACGATCTTATTCGGCGGATCCACGTTTGTATTGCTGCGGGTCATCGTGAGTGTTGCGGCATTTTGGCCGTCGTTTTCTGAAATGGCGATGGGATCTATTGTGACTGTCAGGTCTTCATGGTCCAGTACGTCCAGATTCACAGTTGTCGAATAGCTTCCCACCGAAGCAGTAATCTGTGTTGTCTGCAGCCCATCCAAGAGCGTGTCATCGACCGCGTCAATCTGAAAAGTGGCCGACCGACGCCCTGCCAGAATCGTCACTGTGGCCGGTACTGTGGCCTCTGTGGTGTCACTGCTGGTCAAGTTGACCACCAATGGCACTGACAGATCCGCTGACGCTGGTCGAGAGACAGACCCCGTGGCCGCATTCGTTCCGGCGTCTTCCGTGATCATTCGTGGCGTCACAGACAACGCCAACGGCAATTCTGTACCGTAAAACTTCAATTGAAAGCTATTGAACGTTCCCGCCGTCCCGTTCTGCAGGTCTTTCACTTCGACCGTCCAGGTCCCAATCGATTCCTCTGCCCAGAAACGGGGCGTGGTAAAGGTATAGTTGGTGTAATTGAATCCCGACACATTCTGAAGTACCCGGCTTTCGGCCATGACTGCTCGCGTGCCATCTGGCGAAACAAGCGTCACCTCCAGGTCGGCGCGGCTCGTATGGGACGCATTTAGAACCAATTCAACGTGTTCCAGCGATAACGCCGATGTCGAAACAACGGTCGCCGACACGCCGCTGTTGCTGAAGTCCGGGATCAGAGTATTGACCTGAACCAGTTGCGTATTCTCATTTACCTGTGGTGCACGATTAACGTGGCTCAGAGCAGCCGTGACCGCGGCCTGCGCATCTACAACGCCGAATCCATACTTGTAGTTTATCCACAACCCGGCACCATTCTGTGTCCATTCCGCATCGCCCGGGTCGGTACGCCGGGAAGTGCGCACGAGAATATCCATCACATCGCGATATGACAGATTCGGATTGGCTTCCAGCATGAGGGCCACAACTCCGGAAACTTCTGCGGCTGCTGTGGAAGTATCATTGGCAATCGTTCGAGTGTAATTTCGGTTCAATAATACGCCGTTGTAGCGTTCCTGGTCCGGGTCTACGGTACTGCCCGTGGGCGGATTCATGTTGACGCCGTTATCGTCACGCAGATCCAGACTCATGATCGCGGCGGGTGACGAGTACCCGGACACCAGCAGTGACGCACCTCGTTCACTGTACAAAGAGTGTTTGCCAGCATGATCCACAGCTCCAACGGCAATCACATAACGCGAACTCGCGTAAGGGTCGTAGTTCACATAGTCTGCACTTCCTAAAACACCTCCCGGCCCGGCGACACCCGCTCCACCGTTTCCGGCGGCCCAAACGTACACAATCCCCAGATTGTTGCGTCCGGTCTCTGCTCCTGCTTTAAAAGCATTTGCCACTTGCACAGTCAATGGAGCAGCGACGTCACCATTGCCCACAGGTCCCCAGCTATTGTTGGAGATCGAGATTGTCCCGAGTGAATGCCTCAATGCTGCGGCAACATTTGCAGATGATACGAAGGCCGGTGTATTGGCGGATCCCTGCTGAATCAGTCGGATGCCCGCAATACTGGCACCAAACGCTGTTCCGGTGATCCCGACACCGTTATTGCCTGTCGCGGCAATCACTCCCGCGACAGCAGTTCCGTGAATTGAGAGTGAGGTATTGATTGGCGTTGGGTCCGTGTCGCCATCAATCAGGTCGAGGTGGGCACCTGAAGTATTCGCCAGCAAATCTTCGTGTAGAATGTCAACTCCATCGTCTACAACTGCAACGGTGACGCCTCGGCCGATGTATGTGTCCCAGACACTAGTGACGTTTAAGTCCGTTCCAGACGTTCCGTTCGTCTGCCCGGAGTTATCCAGGTACCATAGTGCCGGAAACAACGGATCATTGGGAATCATGCGCAATTCCACAGCTGTATCCACGTTCGGCGACAGATATTCAAAGTGATTCAGCACAGTAATCCGATCCGCTGCTGTCTGCAGCGTGATCGGCGTGTCGTACACGATGTCAAAGCTGTTCGCGATCGGAGCGTAGGGCGTGACTGAAGAGGCTCCAGTCGCCGCCTGAATCGCCGCTGCATCCACCGGAGCAGTGAAGGCAACAAAGTAGCTGGCTACCTGAGTATCCGGACCAGTGGTGTCCAGAATTGCCGCCTGATACAGCACTTTCGACAAGTCTGCAGCCAGGAGTTGTCGGGTCTCCAGCATTTCCGCCGGAGCTGCAGACTTCGACTGCTGCTTTCTGCGCTGCGAGCTGCGTCCCAGCATAGAATCCAGTTGACGCAGGAACCCCTGACGACCTGAGTGTTTACGCGACATCATCAGTGCAACCCTGAACTAGCGATAAGAAAAACCAGAGAACGCCCACAGCTGAACACCTTCCACAACTCGGCAACCGCCGAGTCACAAAAGGCGAGATTCTCACATAAAACGACATGACTCAGAAGCAATTGACGTAAAAAAACCGAACATCTAACGCGATAGTGGCCAAAGTACCACGTTTCCTTGCGAAAATCGCATTATCATGGGAGCCTGAGGCCCCTGACCGCAACGGCAATTCCAGCGAATCACCATTTGCGCCTGAAGACGGCGCCTTCGCCACCCCACGGCGCAAACTCACCGCGCAGAAGAACTGCGCTTTCCCGTGCATCGCATCGGAATCCAGTGGTTCCTGCAAACAGAAAATACGACGAACCCTTAAAACCTTACCCAAAGTTCAGTCACTTGGCGAAACTGGGCAATTCTGAACGTCGCAGGATCTGGAGTTTCAATCTCGCATCGACCATCTGTCCCATCATGCATCAAGGCCCCAGCCTCAATGAAACTGCTCATCGTTGATGACGAACACGCTGCTCGTTATGGCATGGCAAAAGCACTGCGAGCTCATGGGCGCACGATTCTTGAAGCAGCGAACGGCATTGAAGCGATCGCAGTGATACGTGACCAGGCTCCGGACCTGGTACTGCTGGACCTGAATATGCCGCAGCGTGACGGGCTGTCGGTCCTCACAGAGCTGCAAACGCTGAACTTACCGTCCCGTCCCGAAATCATTGTGATTACCGCCACTGACACAGTCGAAATGGCCGTGAGGTGCATTCACTGTGGCGCGTCAGATTTTCTGTCCAAACCTTACGATGTTGATCACCTGCGGTCCATTGTGCGACGTTCTGAGAATCGTGTTCAACTTCAGCAAAAAGTGGCTCAACTGCAACTGCAACTCGCCGACGAATCGGGGCTGGGACCTATACGTGGCATCAGCCGACCGATGCTCAAATTATTCAGTCAAATCGAACACGCTGCGAAAATACTCCTTCCGGTACTGATTCGCGGTGAGAGCGGCACGGGCAAAGAACTTGTTGCCCGCGAATTGCACTTTCGGAGCGATCGCGCCAGCGGATGTTTCATTGCTGTCAACACAGCGGCCATCGCTGAATCGCTGATCGAAAGCGAACTCTTCGGGCACGTAAAAGGGGCGTTTACTGGTGCCGATCGCGCGCGGGAAGGAGTATTTCGACAGGCGGATGGAGGCACGTTGTTTCTGGACGAAATCGGCGACATGCCACTTGCTGTGCAAACGCGGTTGCTGCGCGTGCTGCAGGAAAACGTCGTCCAGCCGGTCGGCAGCGAAGAATTGATCGCTGTCGATGTCCGCGTCATCAGT
>JBBJME010000050.1:0-35987 GCA_037719765.1 Planctomycetaceae bacterium | reverse complement strand
CAATTCGGCAACTCAACCTGACAGAGAATCAGATCTATGGACTGCTGAGTCTAACACGCGACTCCCAGCAGCCGGTCGTTGCCGGACACATTCACGAGATCATGAAAATGATTTGCGAACTTCTCGAGCCGCAGTTTCATCATTCAGAATCCAGTCTGGCAATCGAACTTCCCGCAGAGGCAATGCTGAATCAAATGGCTGTCAATGATTACGGGCAGATTCAGGCGGCGCTGCTGAATCTGGTGCAGAATGCCCTGGAAGCGAGTCGTCCGGGAGGTTCGGTGCGAGTCATCGTTTCGATTCTGGAGTCACTGATTCAGGTCGATGTGCTTGATAATGGTCCGGGAGTTGCCGATGCTGTACGCGAGAAGATCTTTGATCCATTCGTCACAGGAAAACCAGAAGGTGTGGGACTGGGACTGACACTTGCTGCTCAGGCTGCAGAATCCAATGGAGGCACTCTAAGCTATGATCGAGTGGAGTGGTGGTCCCGGTTTCGTTTCCAGGTCCGCCGACTAATCCCGGAGTTGCCAGGTGAGAATTGAGAGTTGTCGATGTCGCATATCTTAATTGTGGATGACGAGCCGGCGATCTGCTGGGCATTTCGCGAATGCCTGACGGACGAAGGCTTCTCCGTCGATGTCGCAGGAACTGGCGAACAGGCGATGACCATGGCGGATCGAAGAGCGCCCGACGTCATTGTCATGGATGTCCGCTTGCCAGGAATTGACGGCCTGCAGGCGATGCAGCATTTTCGGCGAAAATCAATCTCAGTGCCGATCATTATCATGACCGCCTTCGGCAGTTTGAAGACGGCAGTGAATGCCATTGACGGCGGAGCATTTGATTATCTCACAAAGCCCATTGACCTTGAAAACGCAATTTCTGTTGTGCGGCAGGCCATTTCGGCCTCAACGAAGATCGCTCGCCCGGAAATGGTGGAAATGGACGATGAATTCATCGTCGGCAGCTCTGCCCCGATGCAGGAAGTGTTTCGCAAAATTGCACTGGTTGCCGAACGTGACGTTCCGGTGTTGATAACCGGTGAAAGCGGAACTGGCAAAGATCTCGTCGCTCAGGCAATTCATCAGCACAGCCGTCGCAGAGGTGGATTCGTTCCGATATGCATTCCGGCCTTAAGCGAATCCGTTGTTGAGAGTGAATTGTTTGGTCATGTCCGAGGTGCGTTCACCGGCGCAGATCAGGCACGGTGCGGATTGCTGGAACTCGCTGACGGGGGCACGGCCTTCATCGATGAGATAGGAGATGTTCCGCTCAATCTGCAGGCCAAGCTTCTGCGTGTTTTGGAAACTGGTGAACTTCGACCAGTTGGTGAAAGTGATTGCCGAGTCGCATCATTTCGTTTGATCGCCGCCACGAATCGAATTCTTGAACAGAGAGTTGCGGATGGCGAATTTCGAAGCGATCTGTTTTATCGACTTAACGTTTTTCGTATCGAACTGCCGTCGCTGCGAGATCGCCTGGACGATATCCCCGCATTGGCTGACAGATTTCTGCTGAATCTTTCCGGAGATGACGGCCGGCGTCTTCGAATCTCCCCGGAAGCCGTGCAGGAACTTCAGTCGCGTGCATGGTACGGCAATGTCAGGGAGTTACGTAACGTACTTGAATCTGCAAGCGTGATTTGTCGGGGTGATACGATTGGGACGGAACACTTGCCTGCTCCGGTTTCGTCGCTGGTCTGCACACCTCCGGCATCAGCGCAATCTGTCGCCGACCAGCTAACTATTGCCGTGCAGGCATGGACAAAAACACAACTGGAAGAACGTGGACCGGCTTGCAGTGATCTCTATGAGAAGTTTCTGAAGGCCGTTGAACCGCGACTCATCGAATCGGCGTTGAAACATGTCAGCGGACAACGCGGCGAGGCGGCCAAATTACTGGGTGACCATCGCGAAACGCTGCGTGAAAAACTGCGGCGGCTTGACGAAGAGCGGTCGTAAACCCACCCGCTTGTACACGGCATCAGTTGCACGATATGCTTGCCGCAGCGTTCGCGGTGGGTGGGGCTGAATCTCATAGGGTCGCCGGATTATGGGGCAAGAACAAGAGGAACATACGAACTTTGGCTGCTGCCCACATGAATCCGATTTTCTCTGTGCGGTTTTAACGTTCATCGCGCGAGGACACTCCAGTTCCGTTCAGCGACACCCACGGGGCGATTCGCTGTTTGGTGTTAGATCTCCGCGCGATGAACGAACTGAAACCTGCCGTTCTGCCGTTTGAATGCAATCACACGCGGGAATTTGCGGCTTGCCATTTAGACCCGGCGGGCTGACAGTAGCAAAGTTGTGTCGGCCTTGTAAACGACGGCGAGAAAGTTTGACACTTGGCGGGCGAACAGTGCAGCGCCCTGCCTGTTGGAATTCCTCGCTGGGGCGTTGCTGGCAGCTCATTGCGAAGGGGCTGATCACTAATTCGACTTTGCACTGGTCCCGTTTGAGACGCGATCTTGCCGAAGCTGTCGATCTTGCGATGATCCAGCACCACGCCCGCCGTGCTGATGACATCCCGAGCGGCTCCCGTGCGATCTTCCAGCGGCCAGAGCACGCCGCTCAGCACCGTCTGATCGGCAAACACTTGATCCAGAGAACTGCCGTCGAAGTACTCATGCTGAATCGCACCGGTCGCGTTTATCACGGCGACGAGTTGATCGCCGTCATAGACGTAGTTTTCCACGACCGCTGTCTGACCGGGCACCGTCAGCGTCTTGTTGATGCGATTACTGGAATCGTCATACGTGTACGCCACAGTCTTCGCCAGCTTCGCCGTGCCGTTGACTGGAGCGTTGTAGAACTCAATCTTCGTCAGTCCACTCCGTTCTTAAATCACTTGTTCTTTGGATGGCTCCGCCGTTTCTCTCCGCCGTTTCTCCAACTTGGGCGGCACCAGTGTTTGCTCCTGTGTTTAAAATGGATGGCCCTGTATCAACCTAACTTCAATCCTGTCGAGAACCCCGTTGTTGCTTCAAATGACACCGACTCGCATACGAAATAGCTGTACGCTGAGCGAAATGCTTCCGCGGACTCTCGAGGCTCACAAGCCGATCCAAAGTCAACAAAGACCAGCTCATCAAAAAAGCCGATCGCGATATCGTCACGCACGCACGGATAGTCGAATTCCTTGTGATAGTAGAGCTTTAGTTCAACCACTCTCCACAACAGGAGTTTGACGTTTTCAACATCCTGGTTTTGAAAGTTTCGAGCAAGAAGCTCGACTTCCACATCAAGATAGCCGGCTTCGCCGCTTTCCGGACGCACGATTACCGAGATGATATTTGCGTCATGAAAACCATGATACGCATCCATGACAGCACTGACGTTTTCGCGGGTCAATTCTATACTCATGATTCGAGTTGTTTCGTTAGATGGCCCCTGTGAGTCTTGCCGTTTCGTTGGATGGCCCCTGTGAGTCGTGCCAACGTGGCTCCGATGTCGGAAAAAAAAGCGAGCGGAGTAGCACTAGCTGGCATTCAAATTCTCCGATTTTGCCCCGAATTCCGTAGTAATTGCCGCGCAAACTTCTGTTGAATCGGTAGATAGTTCCCATTCAGAGGCGTCAAAACATTCAATCCGCACAATTGAGTCACAGTCTAATGAATCGATCACTTCGATTTCGCCATCAATGACCTGAAAACTCCCATGTAGAAATTCACAAAAATCACCGAAATTCATCAGTACGCCTTCTTCGTTCCAAGTATCTTTTTCCAATAGTAGAGTCGATCCGCCGATTGATTGACTTGAAAAAAGTCTCAAGTTTCTGAGTCGATATGACTGTCGCCACAAGATAGGTAGTCTATCGAACAGTGAATTTAGCGGTACTAGGACACCATTTACCAAATCTCGAACAACAAACTTCCGCATTGGAGTATCTACCAGATATGTGGTTGTGCAGGACCGTAACCGGGAGTCCCGCCATTCGGGTAATAGATCCCTTGATGTTGATGAGGGTTTACATGCCCAGGAATCGTCGGACGACCGTGATCTGTGAAGTGTATGTCGCGAACCCAATGTCCGTTTTCGCCAAACTCGCGCGCAGTCAAATATGGTCCAGCTTTCCGACTGATTTCAGTGCCGAGCTGTGTGTGGGGAAAAGGTGATTCAGGAATCATTTCCCCTGTTGAAGTCCGCCTTGGCGACGGCGGCCACCGAATCGTACCCGCTTCATCCGCCCACAGCGAGCTTGCAAGTCTGTTTGTGTAGGCACGAGACGAAGCACCTGCACTTTGCCATTGGAAGATTGTTTCGGCTGGAACGGATTTGTAACCAGCGTAGCCACCAACAGCTCCCGCGATTGGTACGCCGATCGCTGAAACACGTTGCGGACCAGACATTGTGTTCCAGTTTGCGATGGTCTGATCGGCATGTTGTCCAAGGGAGTAACCACCGTAAATTCCAAGGCCGTACCCGGCTAGCGCAGTCGTGGTAGGGGCGAGTCCCGACATGAATGCACCGCCCCGCGCCAATACGGAACCGCCAACATAGGCAGCCGCTCCAGCACCCAAAACCTGAGATCCTGCGTAGAGATAGCTGTCTTGATTGAACGCTGTGAGATCAGCAGAATACCACCCGAGGCTGTTTCGGAATGAGCTCGCGTTATTGGCTGTGAATCCATCGGCGAACCCTGTTCCGGCGGAAACAGATCCATTTATGAAGGTGTCGAAACCATTGCCTCCGCTTGGTGCGAGTACGAGGCCTGGAGCCCAGAGATCCTGAAAGTCATGATTCAAAGCGCGTTTAGCGCCTTCGACGCTGCCTTCGTATCGGTGTCCGGACAATTTTTCGAGAGCGAGTCGCTTTTTCTCTAAACTGCCATACGCCCCTGAAGCCTCGCCAAATTGGTAACTCGGTGTTCCCTTACGAGCGTCCGTAATCTCAAAGACTGTTCGTGCAGTGTCAACATCCCGCATCAGTTGACTTATACTAAGGTTCCGCTGTGTTCGATTGAGAGCGCCAGTGAACTGTGTGGTGGCGTATCCGACGTTTGCTTCGTAATTGACGTGGATCGGACTCAATGTTTCGTAAGCAGTGTTCAGCCGAGGATTCAGCAGGTCTTCGACGAAACCAGATGCACCATTTCCCGAGACCGCTTCCAGGTAGGCGTCGCCGTACGAACCACGGCTTCTTGATGGTTGCCAGTCTGCATCTTCTTCATTGAACATTTCGTCGTCGGCCGTGTGACTGACTTGCCGAATGTCGCCCTTTGCTGCCCTCACCTGAATCGGCGTTGGCCGCAGGGCTTCGAGTGTAGCTCTCGACGTCTGGTACGCTGTGACTGCTTCACTTCCCGTGTTCCACACGCCGCTGGCGATGCTGAGGGCTCGCAGGGCTTGTTGCAGGCCGCGATCACCGGTGTTGAAGACAGACGCACCGCCGACGGCGAGGTTTAAGTCCACGCCGAAGCGTTGAGCAGCGGACGCTTCGCTGTTGAACAGCGAGCTGCCGTGGTTGACGCCGAGGTTGGTGACGTGGAACAGGCTCGACAACGTCCCGTCGCCGATGGTGCTACCGGAGCCGATTTCATAGCCGGACACAAGTCCGCTGGCACCGCTGAGGCCGCGACCGAATGTGCCGAACGATTTCACTCCCGGAGCGTAGAAGCCACCCGTCACGGCAGCGGCGGCACCGAGGACTCGCGTGAACGTCCCGTCGCCGATGCGGTTGCCGGAGAACACTTCATACGAATTCGTCAGACCGGATGTTAAGCCCAACGTGCCAGCGGCCAGACCAAAGCCCAACATTCCGCCCGATGCCAGTGTCCCGGCAACCAGCAGACCTTTCATAGCGTGCTGGCAATGCGTCTGATCATTCCGCCTGCCGGGATTGCCTTGATTGGCACGCATGGTTGGGCATGGCTGAAGACACTGTCTCAAGACACGATGCGGATGCAGCCGAAACCTGTGGTCGGCGCTGATCGGTTTGCGTCGCACCGAAGGATCCAGCTATGATCCCGTGCTGTTCGGCCTCGACAGCTTGCCGACCAAAATCTGAGATGCGGAGGTATTGGTTCCATGCCAGCTGATCGGCGAGGTTTTCTCAAATCAACTGCAATCGTTGCCGGAGCGTCGGCGCTGGGAGCGGCTCCGATGAAACACGCTCAATCAATTGGCCTGCAGCAACTTACGCCGCACTCGTTCAGAGCAAAGCTGCTGCAATGTCTGGGTGGTTCCTGGCCGGAACCCTGTGACCTGCAACCGCGATTCCTGCGTGAAGAGCAGCGGGACGGATATCGACTGCAGTGGGTGGACTATGCGGTTGAGCCTGAAGATCGCGTCCCTGCCATTCTGCTCATTCCCGACGGAGTGACCGCAACTTCGCCCGCTCCTGCCATCGCGATTTGGCATCAACATGCCGGGCAGTGGCATCTTGGCAAGAGCGAACCCGCGGGGTTGCTGGGCGATCCGATGCATCACACGGGCGTCGCGCTGGTGAAACTCGGCTACGTTGTCTTGTGCCCCGATGCACTGTGCTTCGAGGAGCGTCAGGATCCCGAGAAGAAACTCAAGGATGGAGCGTGGGAACGATTCGAGTTTCTGCGTCTCGTTGTCGATGGACGCTGCATGGCCTGGAAGAACATTCTCGACATGCGACGAGCGATCGATTATTTGGTCTCGCGGCCCGAAGTGAATCCGGACCGGCTCGGATGTTATGGGCATTCAATGGGCTCAACGCACACCTGGCTGGTGGGGCCGTGGGAACCTCGGCTGAAATGCCTTGTGGGAAACTGCTGCCTGCCGACATACGCGGCGATCCATCGCACGAAGTTGCTGCACTGCTTTCCAAACTATGTTCCTGGCCTTCACCAGTTTGGCGATACACCTGATATTGCGGCGCTGATTGCGCCACGCGCGCTGCATCTGAACTTTGGCGAAACCGATGACGGGTCGCCGATTCAGGAAGTCCGCGCGGGAGTCGAAACGATAGCAACGGCCTATGAACAAGTCGGGGCTGCCGACAAATTCACCTGGTTTATCGAAGCCGGCACGGGCCACGTACTTTCTGACGTCATGTGGCAAAAGACACAAGCCGCGTTTGCCGAACACTTGTCGTGAGCGATTGCTCACAGGTTACGAAAGTACTTCTGCGATGTCCCAGTTCATGATCGTCCGGCTGTGGATGATGGTTTTTTTGCACTACTTCGTCTGGGGGGCGTGGTTTGTCACAATGGGGACGTACCTCACGAAGACGTTGCAGTTCGAAGGCGGACAGGTCGGGCTGGCGTACGGGACAACGGCGATTGGAGCCATCGTGGCTCCGTTTTTTGCCGGGATTGTCGCGGACCGGTTTTTCGCCACGCAAAAGCTGCTGGGGACACTGCATCTCATCGGCGCTGGATTGCTGTACCTTGTTGCGGCACAGGTGACATTCACGGCGTTTTATCCGCTGCTGATTCTTTACACCGTCACCTACATGGCGGGGCATGGACTGACGAATACGCTGACACTGCATCATGCGGTGAATCCTGGGAAGGAATTCCCGATCGTCATGATGGCGGGCAGCGTCGGTTGGATCGCCGCCGGTCTGGTCAACAGCAGTCTGAAGCTCGAAAACAACGTGGGCATGTTTCAACTGGCGTGCGGAGCTGCGGCGCTGATGGGGTTGTATTCGTTTACTTTGCCAAATACTCCGCCAAAGGGAGCAGGTCAAAAAGTTTCGTTACGGACAATGCTGGGTATCGATGCCCTCAACCTGATGCGTCAGCCGTCGTTCGCCACGTTCATATTGTGTTCGTTCCTGATCTGTATTCCGCTGAGCTTCTATTTCGCCTGGATGAACGTGTTCCTGAATGAGCTTGGAATCGCCAATGCAGCGGCGAAGATGACAATCGGTCAGGTTTCTGACGTCGTGTTTCTGTTGCTGCTCCCGGTGTTGCTGCCCGTACTGCGCGTTAAGGGGATTCTGCTCGTCGGCATGGCGGCGTGGGCATTGCGATTCGGCCTGTTCGCGTGGTTCGACACCGCGCGCGATGCCCACTGGATGATGTACCTTGGAATCGCCGTCCACGGGATGTGCTACGACTTCATCTTCGTGATGGGGCGAATGTACGTCGATCAGCAGGCTGGCAAAGAGATTCGCGGGGCGGCCCAGGGGCTGCATGCGTTCGTCACGCTGGGAATCGGCATGTTCGCCGGATCGTGGCTGTCAGGCGTTGTCGGCGAGCACTATGCAAGCCACGGAGCCGACGGCAGCGTCACTCACAACTGGCAAATGATCTGGGCGATCCCGGCAGTGATTTCCGTCCTGCTGTCGATCTTGTTTATTGTGTTATTCAGGGATCGTGAAGCGCGTGTGGAAGGATCAGCCCGCGCTGCACAAGAAATCTGACTTCATTTCGAAGTGCCTGCAATGCGGCTTCCGGACAGCTCCGATCAGGATTATAATCGGCCGGAGTGATGCTGCATCGACTTCGCGCTGGAACGCCGCTGATCATGGATTTCATCTGGAACACGAAAGCATTCACGCAGTTGTCAGCGTGTCGCCTTTACAAAAGGTGCTGGTGAGTGAATCAATCTGTGACGAAGTTCCGTAGCCGAGTGACATGTCCGCATTGCTGGCATGTTTTTCCGCCGGAAGAGACGCTTTGGGTCTCATCGGATCCGGCCCTGAACGGCGATGACCGATTGTCGTGGCGATGACGAAGCTCGACGCCCGTGACCGGAAAGCCCGCAACGTGATGACGATTGAAGATCCGGTGGGATATCAGATCGAGGGCGTGACACAAAGTTCGGTTGATGCGCGCGAGGAAGAACTTCTCCGATATGCTGCGGGCCTTGTTGCGACAGGACCCGGACGTGTTGCTGCTCGGCGAGATTCGAAATGCGGAATCTGCGAAAATCTCCATGCAGGCGACAATGACCGGGCATCTTGTCCTTTCGACCGTGCATGCGCAGGACACGATCAACACGGTCTTCCGACTGCTTGATCTGGGTGCCGATCCGAATATGGTCGCGGCTGCGCTGAACATGGTTCTCGCCCAGCGACTTGTCCGCGAACTTTGTACGCACTGCAGGAAGCGTCGCACTCTCACTTCCGATGAGAAACGGCGACTGGGGCAAATGGCAAGAGGCATGATTTATGACGCAACAGGTTGCACCAGATGTCTCGAAACCGGATTCTCCGGGCGGCGGCCGATCTTCGAATTGCTAGAGTTCAACGACCGGATGAAAGACCTGATGCTCAAAAACATGCTCGGCCTGGAACGCTAATGGCGTAGGAATGCAAGGACCTTTTTTTCTGGTTGCATCCTACATATTCTCGACCATCGCACGCATCTGAGTGAACTGCTGCTGCAGGGTCGCCCGGCCGTTGCTCGCCTCAAGACGCTCACGCCATTGGGGGGTGAGGAAATCGAGCTGAGTGCATTCGAGGACTGCGGCAGCTTCCTGCATGTCCTTTTCTATTCCCTGTGCCGAAGGAATGAAGTCTGCGAGAGCCTTGACGATATCGTCCTGAGTGACTGCGTTGCGACCTGCGATGAGAGCAATTCTTCGAGCTGTAAGCACGACGCTTTCAATGTCGGCACCGCTGAGTGTCTTGTGACGTTCGCTGAGTGTCAGCGTGCTGGCATCCAGCTTGATTCCATTCTTCCGTCCCATGACGCCGAACATGGTGCGAATTTCGTCCTCACTATGCGGATAGAACAGCGGAATATGTACCTCGGCACGGCCCTGACGCTTCAGGTCAATCGGCAGCAGATCCGGGCGACAGGTGAGCAGCATCCAGATGATCCGACCACGATAACGAGTGTCGCCCATCTGCTGTGCGATCATTGAGAAGATTCGTCCGCTGGTCCCTGAATCGCCATCCTGATTGCGATCGCCCAGTGACGCATCCGCTTCGTCGATCATCACGACGACTGGTCCCAGACTGCGTAAGACCGTAAGAACACGCTGCAGGTTGCCTTCGGATTCGCCGACAAACTTGGAGCGGAAGTTGCGGAGCTTGACACAGGGGATACCAATCGAACCAGCGTAGCATTCTGCCAGAAACGACTTGCCCGTTCCGACCGGACCGCAAATCAGATAGCCCATCGGGGCTGCGTCCTGATGACCATTCGTGATCAGATTCGCGTCGTCCGCAGACGTTTGACCGCCGCTTCCTGCCGACGACCAGATCCAGCTTGTGTTTCGGTTCGACAAATTCCAGATAGCCGCCGCATTGGCGTTCAATGGCATTCTTCTTCAGTTCCTGAAACTGCCGCACGGTGACACCGCCGGAGCGTGATGCCAGAGAGATCAGATGATCAAGACTGAGTAAGCTCAATCCATTCGACGAGGACGTCAGCTGAGCGGCATTCATCAAGTCCGCAGCCGGAGTTCCTTTGGTTGAGTTTGTGCGAAACCGTTCCGCGATAAAACGTTCCCGAGCTGCGGTGTCGGGCATCGGGATCTCGACTGTGGCAACGAACGGACTGGACGTCAGTCGTTCGTTGAGTTCAGAGAGGTTTTCGCTGACGACACAGAATGCCATGTTGACGCGACGAATCCACGGATTGCGAGCCCAGTCGAGAAACCGCACGACGCGTGCAGCCACGCGACCGGCGATTTGAGCGGCATCTCCCGGCGGCACAAGGTACTGACCGAAATCAAATACGACCGCCATGCGCCGCCGTTTTTTCGGATCGTCCTCGATCAATGTGCGTTCGATCATTTGGTCGAGCGTCAACAGGATATCATCTGGATCGCGCGACCAGTTTCGATACGGGCCGAACAAGTCAGTCAGTTCTTTCATCATTCTCGTATGGCGATCCGGACTGCTTCCTGCCAGCGCCTGCAGACCCTGGCTGAGATTGTGTTCCAGCACCAGATCCCAATTGGCGAACAGATGTTCTCCGAGGAATTCAGACAGGCTGAGGAATTCCGCGCCGCCGTCTTTCGGCACTGGAATTAAGTCATGCACATTGCCGTGAACGACAAAGAAACAAGCCGTCCCGGAAAAGTACTTCTGCGCCAGTTCATTGGCCCATGCCGGAAACCACGCAGGAAGATCAATCGTCGGTGCAGGCACCTCAGGCGTGTTGGCCATAGTTCAGTTCGTTTCTTTCGTCGTCTGCGGACCGAGCTGCTTTTCTTCCTGCGCGACTTTCGCTGTCCCCGGGGTCAAATAACCCATTTCAGCTTCAAACTGTTTGAGTGCATCTTCAGCCATCGCACCTTCTGCAGCCGTTTCACGCAGAATGTCGTCTACGCCCTGCTCTGAAAGGTCCGCGGCGACTCGTACCTTGGCGCGGTTCTTATTGATTTGATCCTGCAGGACCTGTTCGATCTGCCCCATATCGGTGGTGATGTCGAAATTCAGGGATCCGGTGAGTTCAGCCATTTCCGCTTCGGCACGACTCATTTTGATCTCTGCATCGTACTTCTGGATTTTGTCTTTGATTTCGCCGACCTTTTTCGTGGCGTTCTTGATCTTCGTGACGTTGTTTTCGTACGACGTTTCATGCATCTGCATCTGGGAAATCTTATCCGCCATGCTTTCCTTTGCCTTCTGGAGGTCCAGGGCAAATTTTGCAGCGGTGGCTCGATCACCCGCCTGCAGATAGGCTTTGACGCGACCTTCCAGCTGAGCCACGCGCGCCTTCTCTGCATGTACCTGCTGCGAGACCTTTTCAACCAATGCGCGATACTGCGCCAAGCCTTCGCGACCGCCCTTCAGTTGTTCGACGGCCTGATCGTATTCGTACTGCATCTGCGCAATCGGATCGGCTGTCCAGAAAAAGTTTGCCAGCTTGTTCAACTGTGCCCTAAAACTGCCCCAGAGCTTTCCAATGATCATGTTGCTGTCCTGTCGTGCGGTGCAATGTGATTCAAAATGAACGATGTGCGCAAGAACGCTCTGTGCATTGTCACGGATCAACCAGCATTGCAACAATCCGTCAGGCCCGGAAAATTTGATTTTTGTTCAGGCTGCTGCATTTTTCGGGAGAGCTGGTGGAATCCTGCCGCGGTTCGACGTGGGAATTGATGTACGTGGTGTGGCCGAAAAACGTGGCGTCGCCACCCATCAATCGTTGCTTCCGCCGAAAACGGAGTCCGTCGATGGTTGAGTGGTCGAAGGAGGGCTTTGATTACGCGGATGCCGTCAGCTCACTAATTAATGCGTCAATCTGCATCAGTATTCGATGACTTTCGGTTCGCTGGCGGATCTTCTGCAGGTAATCGACCGCGACGGCAGTCTTTCGGCTCGCCATGATTCGTGCTTTGCGGAAGCGGATTTCCCAGATTGCAGATTCCATCATGCGCTGAGCCGACTGTCGTTTTTGATCCATCGAATCCACATTGAGCTTCGCACTCAGCGCATCGAGCAGTTTTTTTTTTTCGCTGGGTAACAATGACGACGCTTCGATTTCCGCAATCAATTCATGATATTGATCCAGAGTTTGATTGAGGTGTTCGAACACAATTTCGCAGCCGCGAACCATCGATAATTGCAGCGCTCCCCGCAATTCCTGGAGCGCCTGTTGGTTGGCCACCTTTGCGGACTCCTTTTCCATCACGTAGGTGGCCTGCATTCTTGCTGTCAGCCGGGCGTGTTCCTCCTGCATGCCGTGTCGGCGGGTGAGCAGTGACAATGTTCTTGTCCTGGCCTTCCGTAACATGCGAACTTCAGACCAGATCGTCAGTGATCGCGGCCAGAAGACTGCCAGCAACCTGATCAGGCCGGTCATCACAATGACGCCGAAGGCGACTGCCAGCGAGATCACTCCAAACGTCAGCAGTCCTCCTCGGAGCACCGAGATATCAAAATGTCTCCCGGCGAGGCCGAAGGCATACAGCATCGCACCGACCACTGCGCCAGCAATGAACAGGAACACACCGCCGGCCAGCAGAATGCGGCCATCCGGCGATTCATCGACTGAATCAACATCTATGGTTTTCGGTTCCCGGATCATGTCTCACAGGAGTATTTAATCGAGGTCATATTTCGACACAATGGTGTCGTTCTGAATGCGGGACAACGTTCTTTCAAAGTTGTCGAGAACGTCTTTCATTAATCGATCCTTGAGCACCTCGGGAAGTTTCGCCGTCCGAGCCTTTTCCAGAGCTGCAGCCGCGACTTCGTAGGCTCGCTGGATATCGGCATTCCTGGAATCCAAACGATCAATTTCCAGCGCCCGCACAGTCGCTTGCACGTATGTCTTAATCGTTTCAGCAACTTCAACCGACTTCGCATCCCAGAACGCGCGGCTCTCGCGAATCGCGGCATCGGACTGATGAGTGATCAGCTGCATGTCCGTACGATACGCCAGCCGGGCGCGTTCGAGCTGATGTGCGGACTCTGCATTCCGCAGCCGCAGACGATTGATCAATCCCATCTGATCGCGTTCCACTTCCGCAGCCAATGGTGCCTGCGTGGAGATCGATGCGGATCCGCGCTGATCCGCGTCGCTGGTAATCAGTTCCGTCTTTGGCCGAACGGTCACTTGTTCGGTCTTCTTTTCCCGCCGGGCAAATTCACGCGTCAACCGGTCATTCAAATCGTCGGATGCTTCAGCCATTCATCAATCCTCGCAGCCAACCTCAATCACAACGGCACCGCGCTTCAACTTCATCGGCACGCGGTGCAGAGAAATTCTACCGAACACAACAGCGGGACGCTACCTCGCACCCGCCCTGCTCGGGCAACTCGTCGCGGAAGCGCATACAGCAGAGATTTGCTCTCCCGGCTTTTCAAAAGAGAGGGGGATTGAATCAGGTACGGGAAGGTCTCCGGCAGCGGGATGTCCTCAAGTTCAACCTTCATTACAATCATTCGGGCCGGGATGGATGCGAAATCGGGATCCGGGAAGAATTCAATACACCAAACCAAACGTTGAGATCCAAAATGCGCGTCGGAATCATGGCCGATATTCACGACAATGTGGACAATCTGCGTCATGCGATTGGCCTTTTCAATGCGCTCGAATGCGGTGCCATCCTGCTGGCTGGCGATTTTGTTTCGCCGCTGGTCGTGCCTTCCATGAGGCGATTTACATGCTCGGTGATCGCATGTTACGGCGACAATGACGGCAATCAGACCGGAATTGCCGGGGGAATGAAGATCGTCGGAACGCTCGGATACCCGCCGATGTGCTGGAAGTCTCGCGACGGTGTCAAGTTTCTGATGGCGCATCAGCTGGATGGACTGCGCGATGTGATTGAAGGATCAGACGTGGTTGTGTTCGCGCACACACACCGGCCCAGCATCGCGACAGACCGACACGGTCGGGTGTTTATCAACCCCGGCGAAGTGGGTGGCTGGATGTTCCGCAAGCCAACGGTGGCCATTTTCGATACAGAATCCCGGGTCGCTGAAATTCTGGACCTGCCGCCCATGCCGCCAGCCGTGATGCTGGAAGAACGGTAAATGCCCTCGCCTGGAACAATTGCGGGAATTGCCTACAATCTTTCCAGGATCGGCAACCACCGATTGATGACCATTTCATTTCGGCTTCGTATTGTGTGAGCAGGCAATGTTGAGATTCGACATCAGGCAGAATGTGTTCTCCGCGGTTTTGACTCTGACCTTGATGGTTGTTCCGGCATGCGGGCAGGAATCCATATTGGATCTGAGCAAGGAAAATCCGGGACGCGGGATTCCCGGAACCGGGCCACTGACGAATGCACAAATCAAAGAATGGCTGTCGAAGGAAGAAAACCACAAGCCGCTGACAGTGAAACTTCCCCTCGGGCTGAGTCTGGGCGAAATCCAGATGAAGGGGCTGGATAAGAATCCGCTCACGCTGGCAAAGATTGAACTGGGTCGGCAGTTGTATTTTGACACACGCGTATCGTCGGACAGTACCATCAGCTGCGCTTCCTGCCATCATCCTCAGGAAGGCTATTCACGTCACACGCCGACTGGCGTCGGTGTTCAGGGGCAGAAGGGTGGAAGGAATTCGCCGGTCAGCTATAACCGCATCCTGAGCGATGCGCAGTTCTGGGATGGTCGCGCAAATTCATTGGAAGATCAGGCGGTGGGCCCGATTCAGAACGCGATTGAAATGGGAAACACGCATGACGTGATGGTGAAGACGCTGAAGAACATTGAGGGTTACTCCGTGCAGTTCGAAAAGATCTTTCCGGACTCCGGATTCACCATCGAAAACGTCGGAAAAGCCATCGCAGCCTTTGAACGGACTCTGGTGACCGGGCCGACACCGTACGATTACAATGAATCATACAAGCGTTTTGCGACGCTTGAGCCGGAAGACATTGAAGAACTGAAGACAGATTCACCGGAAACGTACACGCAGTATGAAGAGGCCAAATTGCTCGCAGAAACAAACCCGATGTCCGACAGCGCTCTCCGTGGTCAGGAATTGTTTTTTAGTAAGCGCGGGGGCTGCAGCAACTGTCACGTCGGGGCCAATCTTGCGGACGAGCAGTATCACAATCTCGGAATCGGCATGTCTGCGAAAGAGCCTGACCTCGGTCGGTTCACCGAAACCAAAGTCGAAAAGGACAAGGGAGCGTTCAAGACACCGACGATCCGCAACGTAGCGTTGTCTGCTCCCTACATGCATGACGGCAGTCTCGCAACACTCGAAGAAGTCGTGGAACATTACAACAAAGGCGGTGACAGGAATCAGTGGCTCAGCGAGAAGATTGTTCGCTGAAACTCACGCCGCAGGAAAGCGTTGATCTCGTCGAGTTCATGCGTGCCTGTACCGGCTCCTTCCCGTCTGTGTCGAGTGCGAGGTTGCCGCAGTAGTTGCTTTGAAACCAGCATGTTTGGAGTGCGATGACTCGTCATCGCTTTCCATTTCGGCTGTTGAAGATTGAGACGCCAGACCCAGAGGCATAGATGAGGAACGAAAACTCCGGCGATCATTCGTTTCTGCTGTGCGAACTGGCAGCGATTCTGGCGATGCTCGCGTCGGCTCCTTTGGCAGCAGCGCAGGCGGGGACGGAAAAGGCGGCGATGCCGGAGACATCTCCGGATGCGACGAAGTCCTCGGAGACGGGTTCGCGCGAACCGATCACGTACGATCATGTTTATGGCAACAAACTCATCTCCATCGGTGCCTTCTCGCCAACCCGCATCACATGGCTTGACGACGAATTCTACATTCAACGCGAAAGCAGCGGATGGAAGAAAGTTGCGGCAGGAATCGGTGACAGCAGTCCGTGGTACGATGTCGAAGCGTTGGCGAAGGCGTTAGCACAGATTCCGAATGTGTCTGAAGCGGACGCCCGGCGTCTGGCACCGGGAGCATGGATTGAGTTTCTCCCGTCGAAAAACATCGTGGTGTTTCGGCTGAGTGAGCGATTGATCCGGATTCAACTGGACGGTTCGCAGATTGCTGTGGTCGAAGACGTGCCGACCGACATTGAGCTGACGACGCTCAGCCCCACCGGTTCCGCGCTGGCGTTCATCCGGGAGAATGAACTGTGGGTTGCCGATTTCGAAGCACAGCAGGTCCGGCAGCTAACGCATGGCGCCTCGCGCCATGTGCGGAATGGCAAGGCTGACTGGGTGTATTTTGAAGAAGTCTACGGCCGCGACTGGCAGGCGTATCGCTGGAGTCCCGACGGCACGAAGCTGGCCTTTCAGCAGTTTGATGACACCGATGTGCCGAAGTTTCAGGTCGCCGATCACGCAACCGTGGAGCAGTCGTTTGAAACCGAATCTTTCCCGAAGGCAGGGAACCAGAATCCCAGAGTGCGACTGGGCATCGCCGCCGTGTCCGGGGGTGCAACGACATGGATTGATACCTCTCAGTATCCCGCAGACGATCTGATTATTGCGCACTTCAACTGGTTGCCGAATAATGCGAGCCTCTACTGGTACGCTCAGAATCGCATTCAGACGTGGCTCGACGTGTTGACCACGTCGATCAATGATGGGAAAACACTCAGGCTGCTGCGTGATGAAACGGGAGCGTGGGTTGATAATCCTCTCGACCTGAGCTTTCTGTCGTGCGGCAGTTTCCTGTTCTTCAGCGAGCATACCGGGTGGCGTCATCTGTATCGGATTTCACCGGACGGCAAAACGATGACGCCGGTCACCAGCGGCGAATGGGAGGTTCGTGCGCTGCACGCCATCGACCGGGATGAGACTTATGTGACTGTGTCTGGCACGAAGGATTCACACATTGCCGAAAACGTTTACCGCGTTTCACTGAAGAATCCCGACGACGTGGCAAGACTCACGCCCGAAGATGCGACGCATGTTGCCAGCGTCAGTGAACACGGCAGTTATCTGGTGGATTCGTTCAGCAGTATCGACCAGCCCGCAAAAGTCGTGATCCGAGATGCGTGCGGTCGCGAACTGCGCGTGATGTCGGAGCCTGTTTCCGTGCCGCGTGACAAGTATACGTTCGGCACTGTGGAACTTCGCGATGTCCCCATGGCAGACGGTTCGACAACAAAAGCAATCTTCGTGCTGCCGCCGGATTTTGATCCAGCGACACCGTATCCCGTTTGGCTGCGAACTTACGGTGGTCCGCATCATCCCCAGGTAAAAAATGCCTGGGGAAACCGCATGCCCGATCATCTGCTGGCGAATCTCGGCATTGTCGTAATCATCTGGGATCCCCGGACGGCCAGTGGTTACGGAGCCCGGAGTGCCTGGCCAGCGTACAAGCAACTGGGTGTGGAAGAGACGAAGGATCTGGCTTCCCTTTGCGACTGGCTGCATGAACAGTCGTGGGCCGATGCGAAACGTATCGGTCAGAGCGGTCACAGTTACGGTGGTTACTTTACGTCGTACGCCATGACACATTCCGACAGGATCTGCGCCGGAATTGCTGGCGCTCCGGTGACGGATTGGGCAAACTACGATTCAATTTATACCGAGCGATTCATGTCCACTCCGCAACTTAATCACGACGGCTATCAAAGATCGTCTGTCGTGGCCGCTGCGTCAAAACTCCATGGACGACTGTTGATCCTGCACGGCTTGAAGGACGACAATGTGCACCCCGAAAACTCCATACAACTGATCCATGCGCTCCAGAAAGCGGAGCGTCAGTTCGAAGTGATGTTCTATCCAACCTCTCGCCACGGAATTTACGGCAAACATTACAATAAACTTTGCTTCAACTTTATCGTTGACGCGATGGGGAAACCCGAAGCCACACAACCGTAGACCGACAGCCGCGACGGAAAGACCAAATGTCCACGGGTGAATCCAAAAGAGCATTGGTTCCGATTTCGTTCAGTGCCAGCAACGTGCTGCAGTTGCTGGCCGCGATGGCCTGTTTTCTGGCGGCGTTTGTGCTGCCGGCCAACTTCCCGGAATTTGACGGGTCGGCAAAGTATTTATTACTGGTGATGGGGGCCGGATTCCTTGTCGTCACCTTGCTGTCGATATTGCTCAGTCCATGGCTGACCACGATTTCTCAGAAGATCGGCATTCGATCCCGGATGTTGCTGCCACGCGAAGGCATCGTCTATCTGGGAATCATGCTGGTCATTGCCATCGCCGCGCTCACCGGCGGCAATCCGGATACCGGCAACATGCTGCTGTTGATCTTTGGCATGATGGCCGGACCATTCGTATTCAACGGTTGGGTCGTCGTAGCGATGCTGGCGCGTGTCAGTGTGTCGCGGCATCTGCCGGCCTCCATCTCAGCCGGAACCTGGTTTTCCGTCGAAATTCGCATGAAGAACGACAAGCGATTGCTGTCATCGAGGCTGGTGGACGTTCGAGACGTCGTGCAGGGGAAGAAAGTTCAGAATGAAGGCAAAGTTGTCTTTGTCCGCGTCGCACCCGGTGAGCAGCGTTCGGCGCATTATGACATCTGTATTTCTCGCCGTGGTCTGTTCCAGTTCGGGCCGTTGCGATTGAGTTCGCGCTTTCCGCTGGGCATCGGTGAACGTGGCCATGTTGTGTCCGCCGCAGACCAGGTCATCGTACATCCGAAGATTGGACGTCTTCTGCCGGCGTGGAAACGTCGCGAGCGCGAACTGGCCGAATCCGTCACGCGGGCGAACGCACGAGTGGGTCTGTTCGATGATGAGTTTCACGGAATCCGCGAATACCGATCCGGCGACAATCCGCGTGCCATCCATTGGCGCAGCTCAGCTCGCCGCGGTCATTTTATGGTGAAAGAGCACGAACAGCACCGGGAAGCGGATCTCATCGTCCTGCTCGATTTGTACTCCTCAAAGGAGTTTTCGGAACCACTGCAGGAACGCGCGATCAGTCTTGCCGCGACAATCTGCGTTGAACAGACTCGTCAGGCGTCATCGGGACGCTATCGGCTCATGATTGCCGGCAAGGACATCCAGAGCGTGGAATGTTCGGGTTCTGCAGGTTTTCGCGACGCGGCATTGAAAGAACTAGCCGTCTGTGAGCCGTCGCCAAAGGCGCAACTGGCGTCGATGCTGCTGGCGGTGTGTCACGGGTATCTGGCTCCGAACAGTCGCTTTGTACTCATCACACCGCGTCCCGAAGCCGCAAGATTGCTGGCCGATTCGATCGCTCAGGAGAATCTGCGGCATGAGCAGCAATTTACAGGACGTCTGATGATCGTAGCGGCGGATAATCAGACGTTGAACTCGACGCTGGCGCTGGACGTCGACGCTGGCCCCGTTGTGCATGAAAGCCTGACGATGGATGTGACGTCTGCTTCATCAGCGTCGGGCAGTCGACTATGGCCAGTCACAGCCTCGACTGACCCGGAGGTTCCGGTCCTGGACACGAGTGACAGAAAACTGCAAGCCGCGTTCTTTCGCAGTATCACACTCACAACGGCCGTGGCAGGGTTGGTGCTGTGTCACAGCGAAGGCAATTTCTTCCCTGCCGTTCTCACGCCGCTCGTCGCCGTCGTCGCATGGATTCTGGTCGATCATTTTAAGTGGATTCGACTGCCGACATGGCTTGCCAACGTGTTTGGTCTGGCGGCGCTCGCAATTTCGATGCGCGAATTCGGCCAGGGGACCGTGGAGGGCAAGCTCCTGTCCGGAGCGCATATGCTGGTGTACCTCACCTGCATCGTGCTGATGATGCAGAAAGGCCATCGTCAATACTGGTGGTTGATGGCTTTGACATTGCTGCAGATGGCGGTGGCTGCAGTCTTGAAGACAGGTGTGTTCTTTGGCGGTTCCATGCTGCTGATGATGGCACTCCTGTTGTGGACACTGTCAGTGTTTTCATTGTATCGGGTGATGGATCAGCATATCAGTCGGAACGGGCTGCGAGCTGAGATGCGGAATCGTCCACTGCAGAATCTGCGGCGGTCGCCAGATCCATGCGGAAGAATGGCGGGCATTCGTTGATCCAGATTCGCGATGGTTTGCAGCGTGATACTGCGGAAACATGGGTTGGCTGGCGATTTCGAGGTATGGTGAGTGGCTCGTTTCTGGTGTCGCTGGTTCTGGCCATATTTGTCTTTGCCGCGTTTCCTCGTGTCTGGGTTCCAGGGGCAGCAGCGTTTGCGGCGGAAGCAGCCAGTGGAGGTCGACCGGGAACGAGAAGCGGCTTCAATGACAAAGTGACGCTGGGGCGTGTCGGACGCATCATGCTCAGTCAACAGCGAGTGCTGTTCTTCGGCATCACCAGTCTGAAGACACGAAAACCAGTTTCCGCCGAACAGTTTGCTGCCTCGATTGACATGGATGAAGTCCGATTTCGAGGAAATACTCTGGGGCACTACCATGGTGGAAGCTGGGGTGGCCGTCGAGGCCGCGAATCTGTGGCGTCGGAGTTTGCTGCAGTTCAACTTGCGGGCCTCGACGTTTTGCATCCTGAATTTCGGGTCGAGATAACTCAGGATGCACCGGTCGGCACCTATGCATTTGCTCCGTATCCCGTGTCGAACATCAGCGTCGCCGGGAACACTCAGATTCACATGCGGCCGATCACGGGAACAATGATCTGGGGCGTCAGGTCTGTCTCTGATCAGCCTCGCACATTCACTGTGGAATGTCCGCGAATTGTTCCGACATCTGAATCGAAGGGAACATCAGATTTCTGGATGAACCCTGATCAGGCCCCGGGCAAGATCGTCAATGACCTGCATCGATCCGCTCGTCGCATCGCGCGAGAACTTTATTTGACAACGAACATCGACGACGAATTGCCACGTCTGGAGGCGCTTACGAATCAACTGTGTACGCAGGACGGCATCCGAATTTCGGAAGCTGCCAGAGTCCGCGCAGTCATGCAGTATTTGAGTGCGGAGAATGGATTTACGTATTCAACCGTGCAGACTCGACACGATCGGTCGATCGATCCGGTGGAGGACTTTCTGTTCAACACGAAATCGGGCCATTGCGAGTACTTTGCATCTGCCTGCGCATTAATGCTGCAGTCGGTACAGGTTCCAGCGCGGCTGGTCAATGGATACTATGGCGCGATCTCAATTCATGACTGGCAAAAACGAAATCCGTCAGCGGCACGCACACAGCTGGGTCGAAGTGTTTCTGGACAATCACTGGCAGACGCTGGAGCCCACTCCAGCGGAACCACGACGAAAGATGGTTTCAGCCGGAAAGCCTGACTCGCTGATGATCAGTCTTCAGACTGCAATTTCGGATATGTGGAATGAAGGCGTTCATAACATGTCGGCGCAACGTCAAAAAGAGTTCTTCGCGCCCGTAATCTCTACGTCAAAGTCCATGATGGAATCGATTCGTCAACAGGGATTGCTCAGGACAATATGGGTTGAGATCCAGTCGTTTCTGACGTCACCGGAATCCTGGTTCAGCTGGCGTGGCGGCGTGGCCACATTCCTGTTGCTGCTTTTTGGCTTGCTGGTTTCCAGATTGCATCCGTTGACGCGTCTGCTGCGGACGATGGAGTCTCTGGGGGCACGATTTTCGGAAAAACAACGAGCGCGTCGATCAGTGATTCGCTTCTATGCCAAATTCTGTGGTTTGTGCGAACAACACGGGATGCGACTTTCCGCAGCGAACAGCGCCCTGGAAAACGGGCGTTTCGCGATTCTGCGATTCGGGGATCGATTGAAGTCCGAAGAGCTGCGTCAGATGCCCATTCGCATCGCGACGGCGTTTAATGAGGTCCGATTTGGAAAGGCAGAACTGACAGATGAACAGGCTGCCAGCATTGGGGAAGACTTGACGGACTTTGCAAATGCGTTGTCTCATCGCAAAAGTCTGAGCGGTTGACGACTGGAACTACAGAAATCGCCGGATTCTGTCACACTCTGCGAATGAAAGCGTGTAATCTGAGACGGAAATCTGTGTTCTGTTTGACATCTGCGATACGGCGACCTTGTAAGAGTCTAATGCAATGACAGATGTCTGCCCACACTGCCAACATGCTGTCGCGATGAACGCCGCATCCTGCCCACGCTGCGGAAGACCGATAATGAAAGACCATGCTGAATGGACGTGTGACACGATGATTGTGCATGCGGACAACACGGATGCTGACGCGTCGTCGACCGGGATAGAACTCGACGAGCTGTTATTGCCTGGTCAGGTTTTGAATATCTACCAGTGCGAAAAGCTGCTGGGACGTGGAGGCATGGGGGTCGTGTATCTGGCGCGAAACACAAGACTGCAGAGACTTTGCGCGCTCAAGTTGCTGTCGCCCCGCAGGATTCAGACAGACATTGACTACGTCGCGCGTTTCGAAAATGAGGGCCGTGCGGCGGCGGCACTTGTGCATGCCAATGTCGTGACGACGCATGCCATTGGTCAAACGGACGACTATCATTTTCTGGAAATGGAATACGTCGCCGGAAATGCACTCCAGCATGAAATTGATACGCTGGGTGCGATTGGACCAATTCGATCGACCACGATGGCTGTTGGTATCGCATCCGGTCTGGCGATGGCGCATCGGCTCGGCATCATTCATCGGGATCTGAAACCCGATAACATTCTTGTGACACCCGGTGGAACTCCCAAGATCGTGGATTTCGGCTGGCGAAACGCGTCATCGGCGCGGACGTGGATGGACAGGCACTTGCGGGTACGCCCTATTTTATGGCTCCGGAATTGTTCGAGGGACAACCGGCGACTCCTGCCACAGACGTGTACGCTCTGGGAGTATGTTACTACCTGATGCTCACGGGACGGTATCCGTTTGAAGGCGACTCCGTCAATTCTCTGATGAAGACCATTCTCACGGCCAGATACACCAGCGTACGCCGGATCAACGATGCCATTCCGCTGGACATCGCAGAATGCGTTTCGCTGATGCTGAATCGTGAACCCGATCATCGCCCGCGCGATGGCGAAGCCGCTTCCCAGTTATTGCGAGCTGTGCTCGGTTCCGCGCAGGATCTGGACAATCTGATCTACGATGCATTCAACGGCCTTCCCAATATTCGCTGGAAGCGCGACGGGCACGATCGTTTCCTGGTCTGCCTGACTCTGCGTGGAGACCGAACCCAGACCGTGTACATCGAAAACAGCGGACACTCGCCCGGTGATCGCCTGCTGATGATTTACAGTCTGTGCTGTCCGGCGACGCCGAATTTCTATGAAGAAGCTCTGCGGCTGAACGCAGTTGTTCATTATGGAGGCATTTCGATCCGTGATATCGATGGTCAACCGCACTTTGTGATGGTGGATACGTACCCTCGAGGCACGGTGAGTGGCGAGGAAATTCGCCGCAGTGTGATCGAGCTGGGCAGCCGAGCCGATTTCGTGGAAGAACGACTGACGGGGAAAGATTTGAATTGAAAGACGACCTTTCGCGGCCTTTTGTGAGTGCATAACAATGACACTGTTTCTTGTTCCGTTCATTCTGGATCTCGTGACAGCGGAGACGCTGGCGAAGTAACGGACGATGTTCAGCAGCCCATGAATCTCAAGGAAACTAGAAACTAATGCAACGGCCTTCGCTCAGCTTGATCGGGATCGTTTTGATTCTTCTGAGTCTATCCGCGCACGGCCATGAACAGGTAGACTTTGAAACGCAGATTCGGCCTTTGCTCGTTCAGCACTGTGGCAAATGTCATGGCCCCGCGACGCAGAAGAGCGGGCTGCGGCTGGACGCTCGTCATGCGGCGTTCAAAGGTGGTGACAGTGGCCCCGTCATCGTCCCCGGGAATAGCGGCGACAGTGAATTGTTGCGGCGCATGCAATCCGTCGATCCTGACGAGCGTATGCCACCGGATGGCCCGCCGCTGAAAGAGAATGAGATTGTGCTGCTGCAACGCTGGATCGACGACGGCGCACAATGGCCTGAGGCAGATTATGATCAGGAGGCTGCCATTGATCCTCGGTTACAACACTGGGCCTTTCAACCGCTGAAGCCTGTCGACGTGCCAGAAACTGGTGATTGGACGGCAAACGCCTCGGCTCCACTGAATGAGATCGATCAGTTTATTATCGCAAAGCTGAGAGAACATTCCCTTTCGCTCAATCCCGTGGCCGATCGACGAACGCTCGTTCGTCGTCTGGCTCTGACAGACCGGGCTTCGGCGAGTTTTGAAGACGTGGCGCATTTGAAGCGAGCGACGATCCCAAAGCGTGGTCATCGCTGGTCGAAACGATGCTCGCAAGTCCGCGTTATGGCGAACGTTGGGCACAGAACTGGCTGGATGTGATTCGATACGCCGACACGCACGGTTTTGAAGTCAACACGCCACGCGAAAGCGCATGGCCGTATCGAGACTACGTCATTCAGGCATTGAACGAAGACAAACCGTACGATCAGTTCGTGCGGGAACAACTGGCAGGCGACATATTTCACGCTGACGCGGCTACCGGTTTCATGGTGGCGTCCGCGGTGCTGCTTCCCGGACAGATCGGTGCGGATGATGTGTCAAAACGCCTCGCACGACAGGATGCACTGGACGAGATCATCGTCGGGACCAGCGGCTCGTTTCTGGGACTGACGATCGGCTGTGCCCGATGCCATGATCACAAGTTTGATCCGATCACTCAGCAGGATTACTACAACATGCAGGCGTTCTTTGCGGGAGTCGATTACGGAGATCGTCCAATCCGCGACGCAGCAGCGTCTGAGAAAACGCAGAGGGCCGCACAGCTTGCGAAGAACATTGAGGAACTGAAATCGAGGCTGCGTCAATTCGAACCGCAGGCATTCGCCGGTCGCACCCTGATCATCAACGAAGACGACGCTGCACGCACCACGGCGCTCAAATCAGCCAATGGCCCAGGCAACAATCCGGAAGGCACGCAGCGCGGTTATCGCGATGATCCTGGCGACATCGAGCGTGTTGGGAATCTGAGCGGTGGGCATTACACATGGTGGAACAACGTGCCCGGAGAAGATGTGCTCACCTGGAATCCCGCGGTAGAGGGCACGTTTGAACTCTGGCTTTCCTGGGGAGCCCACGGCAGCGGCGTCCACACGCGAGACGCACGATACATGCTGGACGACGATGGCGATCTCACGACCCGCGACGATCAGCATGAATTGGCAACCGTTGATCAGTATTACCTGGCGGGAATTATCGACGGCGAAACCGAACAGAAGCCGCTCTGGAGCGGTCTGAAGTCTGTCGGCCCTGTCACTTTGACGGCTGCTTCAAAAATCGTGCTGCGCGGAGGTGACACGGGCACCGGCATTACGGCCGATGCGATCGTGCTGCAGGAAATCGCAAATCCTGGAACTGCTCATGTTGCTGAATCTGCGTCGCAGACGCTGCCGCGTTTGCGAACAGCGGTCAATTCGAGAGTGAACGTCGAACGCTTCGATGCGGTCAGCGTAAAGTTTGTGCGATTCACGACGTACGAAACCATCAACAACTCCCAGCACGAGCCGTGTATTGACGAACTTGAAGTCTTTTCCGCGAATGGTCCACCGCAAAACGTCGCGCTAGCAACAAATGTCACCGTCGCCACATCTTCCGGGAATTATTCCGACGCTGGCAGCCATCAGCTCCGACATATCAACGATGGTCAATACGGTAACGAACGGAGCTGGATTTCGAATCAGCGCGGCGGTGGCTGGGTGCAGTTGGAGTTTCCTGCGGCCGCGGCAATCGACCGCATTGTCTGGGGACGGGATCGCAATGAAGCGTTCAAAGATCGCCTGCCTGTCCGCTATGAGATTTCAACATCGCTCGACGGTCAGGAATGGACCACCGTCGCACGCAGCAACGATCGCGTGCCAATGGGAACGCCGAATGATCCGATCCAGGGACTGTTACGAAATCAATCTCCAGATGGACCGGCCAACATTGCAGAGAATGTCGCGGAACTGTCTCGTCTGCAAGCAGAGAAGAAGCAACTGGAATCTCCCCGTATGGTTTATGGCGGTACGTTTCGCGATCCAGACAAGACGTATCTGCTGCGTCGCGGGGATCCTGAACAGCCTCTGGACGAAACAACGCCCCTTGTGCCCCGGTTGTTCGCTGGAACATCAAGTGAATCGGTAAAACCAGAGATGACATCGGGCGATCAGCCGCTGACATCCGAACAACAGCGACGACTCAATCTGGCGAACTGGATCGCATCGCCTCAAAACCCGCTGACCGCGCGCGTGATGGTGAATCGTATCTGGCAACAGCATTTTGGACTTGGCCTTGTCGATACTCCGAACGATTTTGGAATCAACGGCGTGAAGCCTTCGCATCCGGAACTGCTCGACTGGCTTGCGCACAAATTCATTGACAGCGGCTGGTCCATCAAGCACCTTCACCGACTCATTCTGAATTCGGCAACCTACCGGCAATCCAGTCAGGTATCGCCGCGAGCTGTCGCTGCCGATCGTGACAACCGTCTGTTGTGGCGGTTTGCCTCCCGACGTCTGGAAGCCGAAGCCGTCCGAGACTGTATGCTTGCCGTGAGTGGCGAACTGAACCTCAAAATGTACGGCCCCGGTTTCAGCTCTTAAGCTGCGGGATTTCCACCAGTCGAAGATTTCACCGCCGGCGCCGCATGATCTATTCTCACAAGGTTCGTATGGAACCTGTGCCCGTGTTCGGAGCGTTTGATTGTCCTGAGGGTCAGGCAACTCCTCGTCGAAACCGTTGACAACCGCCATTCAGGCGCGAACCTGTTTAACAGCCCATTCGTGCTCGATCGAGCTGACAATCTGGCGATACGGGCCATCGCGGCTTCGTCAGCTGTCGGCGATTCAACGGATGTTGTGGACGCGCAGATCGAGCAGCTCTTCCGGCTTGTGCTCTCCCGTGATCCGACCAATGCCGAGCGACAACAATCACTTGCCGTCGTCACCAATCACGGACTGACCCCGCTCAGCCGAGCTTTGCTGAATTGCAGTGAGTTTTTGTTTATTCCGTAACTGCGATTCCTGTACCTTGGACATTCTTGTCCGAGCCTTATCCAAACGACGTCCCACAGCAACAAAACTTCCGGGCCACGATGCTTTTCGCTGCGGCGATGTTTACTGGCAATACGACGGACAGGAATGTCCATCCTGCGGTGGCGTGCGACTTTATCGCCACGCGTCTATAATCGCGAAACGCCCTTTATCCCGACTATGTTCACGTGTTCGCTTCGGAGACTTTTCGATGTCAACGTCGATGCTGCGATTAGCCATTGCTGTTGTCTGCTGCGTGTTTTGGAACTGCGTTGCTCAGTCTGGCGACGAGGCGGCTGCTCGAACCAACGATGGCAATCGCCTTGCGTATCTCGACGAATGCAACCCGTGGTATCCGGACAAGGATTTCCCAAAGCTGATCACTCCCCAGTGGGTTGGCGAGGAGGGCGTTGAATGCGTCGTCGTGCTGGCGATTGACGATATGCGGGACACGGCAAAGTACGAACAATACCTGCGTCCGATCCTGAATCGGCTCAAACAAATCGATGGCCGAGCCCCCGTCAGCATCATGACGAACGAAGTCAAGCCGGACGATCCACAACTCCAGAGCTGGCTCGGGGAAGGCCTGAGCATCGAATGCCATACGATCGATCATCCGTGCCCGCTGTTCGCTGGCGATTTCGCGAAGATCAAATCCACCTATGATCGCTGTGTGGATCTGCTGGGCACGATTCCTGGCAACAAACCGGTCGCCTTTCGCACTCCATGCTGTGATTCGCTGAACACAGTCAGCCCTCGGTTCTATTCCGAGATCTTCAACAGCACGACCGAGAACGGCAACTTCCTGCAGATCGATTCGTCCGTGATGAACTTCTTCACCTCCGAAGACGCATCCATTCCCCGCGAACTGGTGCTCGACGAAAACGGCAAGGAACGATTCTGGAAGTACAAAGTCCGCAATCTCAAACGCGGCGACACGGTTCACGACAACTTCGTCAACTACATCAAGAATTATCCGTATCCCTACGTCATCAACAACTCCTGCTGGCAATTTCCCTGCGTGGCGCCGAGCGACTGGTCGGCTCAGCATCTGCACGGTGTGAACAATCAAATCACGGTCGATGACTGGAAGGCGGCTCTCGACATCACGGTTCACAAACAGGGAGTGTTCAATCTCGTCTTCCACCCCCACGGCTGGATCAAGCCGGAGCAGGTTGTCGAACTGATCGACCACGCGGTGGCAAAGCATGGGAAGAAGGTGAAGTTTTTGAACTTCAGGGAGGCGGCGGAGCGGTTGAACAGAAATCTTCTCCATGCATCGGAAGACTTCGAACGCATGGACGAAGAATTCAAGCTGATCGACATCTCGGATGATGGGATTATGGATGTTGTTCATGGTGGTAAGGGCGAAATGGGTGAGTCAGATGAGCAACGCAGTGAATCGCCACCGTTGATGTGGATTTGGACCCATGCTGGCTGGCAGTCACAGTCCTTCCCGTCAAGATTTGTCGAGCGAATGGCTGGCAGTCTGCCGCATGCACAAAAAGATGTACGATTCTTGGCACTCGGCTCAGAACGACCGCTCTGTATACTCGATATGGGGTCTGCCAAAGACCCGCAGCGTCCCGCGACGGAGTTATGGAGATTTGATGGCACATGGAAGCCCAGTCGAATCAACTTCTCAATGCGAGAGTATCTGGATGTTTACGCAAATCTCGATCTATTGACTCTCGATCTAGATGGCGATGGCTATAGCGAACTCCTGTTGACCAGCGAGATTTCAAGAGACGATCAATGGTACGAAGCCGGTTTCTCCGAGCTTTGGAAATTCGATCCAACTTCCGACCACTGGAAATCGGTGCAGTCGGCTTTCCCAGCCGAGGCGCAAAACTTCAGATTATCCGCCACGAAGTTCATCGACATCAACGAAGACAATCTTCTCGATTTGGTGGTATGCGATGCCGATTCCTGCAGCGTCTGGTTAATGAAATCGTTGGAGAATGGCTGGCGAAAAGAAGACAAGATCGAAGTCCCACGCGAAAAACTAAGACCGTTCTGGAGGATGGGACAGTGCGCTTTCGGGCACCCTTGGGTGATCGATGACTGTCCACGACAAAACGGCTTCTTCATCCACGACCGCCACTTCTGCTGGATCAACGAAGACACAGCCAACCTGCCGGATTTGATGTATCGAGTTTCCTTTGACGAAATTCTCGCGGCAGCGGCATCTCAGATTTCAGATTTGAAACGAGATTTCGAATCCGCCATTCGATCCTGTACCCATCGGCGCTGCGGTCGTGGATATCACGCCCGAGTACCCGGTGCGACTCACAGGTTACGGCAACCGCATGAAGGAATCCGAGGGCGTTGCCGCAAGAATTCATGCAAGGGCACTTGTGATTGGCGGCGACGAAAGCGGAAACGGGAAAGCGGAAAGCGGTGAATCGCAGGAAGCACCGGCTTTCCGCTCTCCGCTGTCCGCTTTGATCACCGTCGATAACTGCGGCGTACCTCTCGCAATGACCGAAGCCGTTTTCGAACGCATTGCTGCAAAGCACAACATCCCACGCGAGCGGTTTGCGATTTCATCTACACATTCCCACTCCGCGCCGTGGCTGCGAGGTTTTGCACCGAATATCTTTGACGCGATTCCGGATGATCATGCCGCGCACCTGGCCAGTACGAAACGGAGCTGATCGAAAAGCTCGTCGAAGTCGTGGACAAGGCCATCGCAGCGCGACGGCCCGGGCATTTGTCGTCAGGCTTCGGCGAAACCGGTTTCGCGATGAATCGACGGTTGATCGCCAACGGCAAATGGACCAATTTCGGCGAAGTTCCTGATGGCCCGACCGACAAACGAGTCCCCGTGCTGGCAGCTCATGACACGGAGGGAAAACTGATCGCCTTGCTGGCAAATTATGCCTGCCACTGCACCACGGAAACCGGTGAGTTCAATCAGATCAGCGGCGACTGGGCCGGCTTCGCGGCAGATATGCTCGAAGACGATCATCCGGGTGCCGTGGCACTGATTGCCATCGGCTGCGGCGCGGATGCGAATCCATCACCGCGAGGGACTCATGAACAAGCCAAGGTTCACGGACGGACGATGGCGGATGAGGTGAATCGCGTCCTGGCGAGCGGTGGGCGTCAGCCCTCCGGTACAACGACTGCCCAGGACGTCACTGCGCCGGACACTCCAAATCCAAATCGTCCGGGAGGGCTGACGCCCAACCGCTCACCGGAAGCCGCAATGCATCCAGTTGATTCCAACATATCCTGCAACATGGCTCGCATCGATCTGCCACTGGGACCTTTGCCGTCCCGGGCCGACTGGGAACAGCAGGCCACTCAACCCGGCGTCACGGGTTCGCGGGCTCGCTACTTTTTGAAAATGCTCGACGACGGCAAAGAGATCCCTTCGACCATTCCGAACTATCCTGTGCAAACGTGGTGTTTCGGTGAAGACCTTGCGATGGTATTCCTCGGTGGCGAGGTCGTGGTGGATTATTCGATTCGCATGAACGACATGTTCGACAGCGATCGATTGTGGATCAATGCGTACAGCAATGACGTCCCATGCTACATCGCATCGGCTCGTGTGCTTCGCGAAGGCGGCTACGAAGCGGATTCATCAATGCTCTACTATCGACGACCGACGCGTCTGGCACCTGAGGCCGAAGATGTGCTCTGCGACGCGGTCCAGAAAATCATGCCGCATGAGTTCTATTCCGAGGAACTGCAACGCGATTTCCCGGCTCCGAAGAGCCCCGAGGATTCGCTCAAATGCATGACCACGAAGCCGGATCTGCGGGTGGTACTCGCCGCATCTGAACCACTAATTCGCGATCCAGTTGCGTTCGATTGGGACGAACGCGGCCGATTGTGGGTGGTGGAAATGCGGGATTATCCGAGTGGCGAAAATGGCGGTCGTGTGCAGATGCTCGAAGACACCGACAAAGACGGCGTTTACGACAAGGCCACGACGTTTCTCGACGGGCTTGCGTTTCCTAATGGCATCCACTGCTGGCGAGGCGGAGTGATTATCACTATGGCGCCGGAGATCTTTTACGCTGAAGACACCAATGGCGACGGCAAATCGGACTTACGTGAGACACTCTACAAGGGCTTCGTCGAGGGAAACCAGCAGCATCGAGTCAACGGGCTCCGTTGGGGACTGGATGGATGGTTGTATCTGGCAAATGGCGACAGTGGCGGGGAAATTGTTGGGACGGGATTCAGGATTCAGGAGTCAGGATCCAGTAAGTCGCAAAATAGTCTGGCTGCATCCCGCATCCTGAATTCTGAATCCTCCCCGCTTTCTCTCCGCGGTCGCGATCTGAGAATTCATCCCGACACCAACGGGCTCGACACAGTCAGCGGCCAAACTCAATTTGGCCGTGAACGAGACGATTTCGGGAACTGGTTCGGCAACAACAATTCCAATCCGATCTATCAGTATGTGCTTGAAGATCGCTACGTGCGACGTAATCCTCACGCCGGGATTTCTCAGGTGACGGCTCAGGTCTCAGTGATTCCCGGAGCCGCACCGGTTTATCCAACCAGCCGTACCCTGGCTCGATTCAACGATTTTGCATACGCCAACCGCTTTACATCCGCGTGCAGCACGATGATCTATCGCGACAACTACCTCGGCGAACAATACTACGGCAATGCGTTCACGTCGGAACCTGTGCATAACCTGGTTTCGCGGCTCGTGATGACGCGCGATGGTTACGGTTTCAAGGGCGAACGAGCGGCCGATGAACTAGAGTCCGAATTTCTCGCATCATCCGACAATTGGTTCCGCCCCACGATGATCCGCACTGGCCCGGATGGAGCGATCTGGGTCGCGGACATGTACCGCGCTGTGATTGAACATCCTGAATGGATCCCGCCCGAGTACCAGCGGAAGATGAATTTGTACGCGGGAAATGATCGTGGCCGAATCTACCGGATTGTTCCGGCGAACGAATGTTGCGGCGAAAATGTAGCCGTCACGCTCCGCCGTGACGAGCCTTCAGCGACGCCACGAGACGCTTTGACGCCCGTGCCGGAATCTCAGGCGGCGGGATCGGGCGACGTGGCATTGGCAGACGGAAACGAAAACCAAAAGGCTCATCACGCGGAGCGAGATGGCTACTTTGATAAACCATGGAATGAGATTCCGATCGCAGCTCTGTACAAACGCCTCGATAGTCCGAATGGATGGTGGAGGGATACGGCCCATCGGATTCTCCTCCACCGAGCGACAGAAGTGCTGGGAGCAATCGATCTGGATTCCCTGGATTCCCTGGAGTTGCTGAAGATTGACGGTCCAACAGTTCAGAGTCGAATTCAAAGGATGGCACTCATGTGTTCACTCGGTGAAGCTGCTGGAGTTCCGGAAACTGCGCCAATTATCCGGTCAATCAATGATGTCGAAATACAGGACCCAAATCCACTGATTCGGCGTCTAGCCATTCAATCCATGGAACTGGATATCTCGCCGGGTACCCGGAAGGAACATCTGATACCAACATTCCAACCACTGATTATGGATCCCGACGCTGTGGTCCGGCTGCAGGCGGGACTTAGCCTTGGCAAAGTCAGCGGTGACAACGCATCGGGATTACTTGGAGAGTTGTTGCGACGCGATTTTAACGATTCGATAATTCGATCTGCCGTTCTGACGTCGCTGACCCCTGACAACATCGGCGGAATTCTCAAAGAAGCACTCAATGCGTCTGCAGAAGATTTGAACGAAGAACTGATCGGCGTGCTGCTGGCTCAGGCGGCGGCGATGGGGCGATCGGAACAACTGAGCGAACCATTGACGGTGCTCGTGCAGTCCGTCTCGGCAGACTCTCCGGCATCCCGGTTTGAATTGCTGGCAGGCACGCTCAACAATGTTCTCAACAGTGACGCCGCTGTGTCATTGAACACGAACGATGCATTTCAGAATGCAATGTCGGCGGCTTACTCCATTGCAGTGCAGATTGCGCGCAGCAACGAGATTGACGCCGATCGGCGAGCGGCCGCAGTTCGGTTTGCGGGTGTCACGAGCGGCTATGCAGCAGATACTGCAGTGGATCTGACGGAACTGCTCACGGCGCAAACTCCAATACCCGTGCAAATCGCAGCCGTGCGAGTGATGGGACGAAGCGCGACCCAGGACTCGTTGAATAAGCTGCTGTCTCATTGGAACAGTTTCGCGCCGACCGTGCGCGCTGAGGTCCTGACAACCTTGCTGCAGCGCGAATCGAGTGTTCAGCTTCTGCTGGATGCCGTCAAGACCGGTACACTCGCGGCAACAGACTTCGATGCCGTGCAACGAGACGGTCTGTTGAATCATCGAAACGGCGAAATTGCGAAAATCGCTCGTGCGTCGTTCGGCGATGAGACACCGTCCCCCCGAGCAGCGGTTGTAGAAGATTTCAAATCTCAAATCTTAAATTTGAAATCTGACGCAGTCGCTGGCAAAGCCGTCTTTGAAAAACGCTGCAGCGCATGTCACCGATTGCAGGACATTGGCAAAGAAGTCGGGGCCGATCTGGCGGCGCTGAAAGACCGATCGACGGAGGCTCTTCTGACCGCCGTGCTTGATCCCAATCGAGCGGTTGAATCCAAATTCCTCGACTACACGGTTGTCACAAAGGACGGGTTACAGCATTCGGGCATGCTCAAAGGCGAAACCGGCGGCAGTCTGACGTTAATTGGCAACGATGGCAAAGAGATCACGGTCGTCCGAGCCGAAATCGAAGAGTTGGTGGCTTCAAAGCGTTCACTGATGCCGGAAGGGCTTGAGAAAGATGTCGCCGCTCAGGACCTGGCGAATGTGTTTGCGTTTGTGCAATCGAGCGGCACGCCGTGGAAACGGTTTCAGGGAAACAGCCCGCAGTTCGTAGCCGCCAATGCGGACGGCACGGTCACACTGCCCGCATCGGCCGCCGAGATTTACGGGCCGAATCTTGTGTTCGAAGAGAAATATGGAAACCTCGGTTTCTGGTCATCCACCGAAGACTTTGCGAAGTGGACGTTCGAGGTACCTCGTTCCGGACATTGGACGGTCGAGTTTGATTTCGCCTGCGACAACGCGACTGCAGGCAGCATGATCAAGTTCTCCACCGGCAACCGCATGCTCACTGCCCGAGTCCCCGGTAGCGGGACCTGGGACAACTACCAAACCTGGCAGGCTGGCACGATAGATCTTCATCGAGGCCGCGTTCAACTGATTATCACCGCTCCGGAAACTCCACCGTTCGCGTTGATTGACTTGCGAGCCATCCGCCTGATTCCGCCGAAGTGACAGTGAGGATCAGTGGGCCGACATCAACTGTCGTAAATCCCGCGTCAGTTCACTGTTTCGAATGGCGTCGTCGCCTTTTCCCCTGAGGTTGAGATACGTGAATCGGGTGATGTTGACTGGAGTCGGCTGCCGCTCAGGTCTTTGCCTTGCGGCACGAGCACGGAGAAGTCTGCAAATGTGGCGTAAATTGCGAATACCGCGGCGATGAGTGCAAGACCAGCCGGTTTGACCAAACGCCATGGTGTCATATCGACCGCACCCACATCAACCTGTTCGAACTCTTTCGCCTGCGGGGCGATTTCGCCGATCACCAGCATCAGAACCAGGAGCCACGCAAACACCAGGCCCAGAAAATGAAATTCGTGCAGCGATGTCACGATGATACTGAACGGCGGCACAAAGTAGCCGACAGCAATCGCCGCAAAGCCCGCGAGGAGTGCCAGTTTCGCGGCAATTGGCGGAACACGCTTCGAGACCATGCCGATCAGAACGACGGCAAAGATCGGGATAAAGTACATCCCGTTCATCTTCTGGAGATAGCCAAAAATGCTGGTCGTATTCGCCAGCAGCGGCGCAATGGCCATGGAGACCACGGCCACGATCCAGCCAAAAACTTTCCCCGACTGCACGACCTCGCCCTCGCTGGCGTTCCTCCTGAGTACGCTCTTGTACAAGTCCAGACTGAACAGGGTGCAGGAACTGTTCAGTGCCGAATTGAAGCTCGACAGTATCGCCCCGATCATGGCCGCCGCAAAGAAACCGGTCAGCGGTTTCGGAAGGACTTTGCTGACCAGCATGCCGTAGGCCAGGTCCGGTTTGATCGTTTCCCCGGCAAACACGCTGTACGCAATCATTCCAGGTACGACCAGGTAAAGTGGCCCCAGAAGTTTTAATACTCCGGTCAGTAAGACACCTTTCTGACCTTCCGCCAGACTGCTCGCACCAAAGGTGCGCTGAATGATCTGCTGATTGGTCGTCCAGTAAAACAAGTTCAGGAGAAAGATTCCGGAGAAGATCATTCCAAAAGGAACTGAAGTGCTGGCATTGCCGACGGAATTGAACCGGGCTCTTTGTTGCTCAAGCAACAGACTGGCCCCGGCCGGAATTCCACCGTCACCACCGAGCAGCGACAACGCATAGCCTGTGATCAGAAAGCCACCGACAAGCAATCCTACGCCATTCAGTGTGTCGGAAACAGCAACCGATCGCAGACCGCCGAACAGCGCGTAGATCGAACCGATGATGCCGACGATCCAGACGATTATCCACAGCGACAGCGTGTGGGCGTCCATACCCAGCGTGTCCGGCAGACTCCCCAGCATCGACGGAACGTCAAGAATACCCATCATGCCGGTTGCGCCGGTGTAGAGAATAATGGGCAACAGTATGCCCACGTACGCCAGCAGGAAAATGATGTTTGTGATGACGGAAGTGTGGTGGTCGAAACGAATCTCCAGATACTGTGGAACGGTGGCGACGCCGCTCTTCAGGAATCGCGGCAGGAAGAACCACGCCATGAAGACAAGGGCGACGACGGACACAACTTCCCAGACCATCACGCACAGACCGTCGGTATACGC
>JBBJME010000203.1:0-12814 GCA_037719765.1 Planctomycetaceae bacterium | reverse complement strand
ATCAATCTCGGAGCGTCACCGACCAGCCGAAAGACCGTGACCAAAACGACCGACCAGCTCACGTCCAGCGCCAGGATTGAATAGTAGAGATACTCAACCGGGTTGACTTTCAGCCGTCTGCGTGCAAGACGACTTCCCGACCACAGGATATCCGTCCAGCGGCGAGCGAAGTCATCGACGATCGACATCTGGCTCGGCAGGAACACCATCAGGCCGACAAACAGCGATGCAGTCCAGAGAATCGGAGCCCAGCTGCCCAGCGAGGCCGTTTGCCGAATACCGTCTGCTGCGATCAGTGGCTGCGCGTATGTGATTCCCTTACCGTACATCTCAGAATTTCGTGCAAACTGAATCGACATCAGTGCCGGCAGTGCCATTCCCATGAAACATCCGGGAACCCAGACCAGAAGCTGGTCGGCCAGAATGTATTTCCACCAGCCTTTCCAGTGTCGCAGATTTTCAGCGGTCATCGGAAACACCTTACCAACGTGGCTCAACGCCACATTGCGACCTCCCACTGCGCTGGCGATTGCGCCGACCTGACTACCCATCCCCCAACCTTTGTCGCGTACAAAGTTGCTGTACGCCGAATTGCTCAGACCGCCACCACCGGCGTATCCGGCGAACGCTCCCAGCATCGCAATGTTGCCAAGGGCCAGCACGGGCAGAGTTCCCGTAGACCAGAAATGCGTAAAGGCGTTCGTGACTGTGTCGTTGCCGGCAATATCTGACGTCGGCATGTTGCCAAATTTCAAGAATCCACTGAAGACATCGATCCAGCCGTCCAGCCCTACGAAAAACAGCCCGAGGAACAGACAAAAACCCAGGACGGTAAAGACTTTGATGGTCATCACAAACTGAAGCGTGTTGTAAACCTTACCACCGATAAGCACCGGCAACACGACGAATCCAAGAGTGATGTAAGCAATCGTATTGACCAGAAACGAATCGGCACCGGTGGGTGGTCGATCCAGCCACAACGTCGCAATCAGCACCGCTGCGTTGGTTGAGAGACCTGGGATCAATGATGACAAACTCATGATCAGCGTCACGCCAATCCAGAATGCCGGTCCTGGTGCGGTTCTCATGAATCCGGTGAAGACGGGCTCACCGCAATACAACGCATAACGTCCGCATTCGATGTTATAGAACGCCTGTGTGATAATCGCGATGGTCGCGATCCACATCAAACCGCCGCCGTATTTCGCGGTCACGTCCGGGCCAAACAACCATTCCCCGCCGCCAATCTGAATCCCGCACATCACGATCCCCGGCCCGATCAGGCCTGCAAGATTACTGAGACCAAGCGGCTTTGGCGCTGGCAGATCCGCAGTACCCCACGGCGGGATTCCAACACTTTCCTGTACCGAGGTGCGAGTATCCTGAGGATGTTGAATATCCGGAGGAAGAAATGGAGTTGACGATTGCGGTTTGCTCTCGGTCATTATCTATAGCCTGCTTCAATTCTGAGCATGCGTCAACAAATTTGGATGAATCTGTAGGCCGGACCAGACGCGCGCCGTTCCGGCAGGTCGGCCAAGTCCCGGAACTACGCTACGCCTGGTCCGGCCTACCCCAAAACAAAGTCGTGACATCACACCAGAATAGTCCAGAGGCCTCGCATTTCCTATCACGTCATGGGCAAAATCACCTGCAGGCATCCAGTTCAATCGGAGTCGGCCTTCAATGAACGCTCCTCTCGCATTGCGTTTGTAGAAAAGCAATGACACATTTTCTGCTGAAGCCTCTGTTTCCGTTGCAGTGCCTGATACACTTCGCGTGGACAGAGGTCCGACAAATCGCATGCCTGAGCGGCGGTTCGACAACGATGAAGAGCCGATTGCTCGAACGAGGACTGGAGCCCGACAAGTGTTTTTACATTCAGAACGAATCGACAGTCCGTGACCGAGATGAATATGATGCAGACATCGATCCGCCGCCGGACCTTGTGATCGAAGTGGACGTGACTTCCCTGTCGATCACACGCATGCCTGCGTACGCCGGCTTCCATGTGCCGGAAATCTGGCGGTGGATTGAAAATCGCCTGGAAATCTATCGTCTCGTTGACGCAGCCTATGTTCAGGTGGAGAACTCAGCGTCACTGTCTGAATTCCCGTTTGAGCTTGTATCAAAGATCCTGGAATTGCGTTTTGAGGTGGATGAAACCAACCTTGTGCGACGGTTTCGTTCTGCGATTTCTGAGTAGTTGACCAGCCCGGCATTTGAAAAATGCGGTAATCTCGAGAACACGTTGTGGCGAGGGGCACCAGGTTCCTGTAGGCTGCGAAGTTCCTTGGCCTGCTCAGTTATCTACTCTTTGAATTGCTATGAAATACGGTCTTGTCGTTGCCCATTGTTTATTCATCACAACGCTGGCAGCGATTGCGCCAGGGTGTTCACAAACCGCATCACAGGCTCCGCCCGGACCTGCAGCTCAACCACCGGCTCTGGTGCGTGTCGCCACGATCAGGCAGCAGAATATTGCCCCGGAATTTCGGGCGCTGGGGAATGTCAGACCACGTCAAATGAGCATCGTGGCATCGGGCTCGGACGGGGTGGTGGCAGAGTTTCCGATCGACGTTGGCGACTTCGTCAGCGAAGGCACATTGCTGTCTCAACTGCGGAACGAATCCACGAATCTTGACATTGAAGAACAGGAAGCGATCCTCAACGAACGCAAGGCGGAGCTGGCGGAAATCAGTGTGCCTCGCCTGGAAGACGAAGCTGAGTCGCAGGCCCGCAAATCGTCGGCGGACATAATGTATTCCAACGCAAAACGGCGGATGGAAGAACTGACAGCACTCAGCGCACGTGGTGCCGCGAATCCATCCGAAGCAATATGGCGATACGCTGGACGCTGCTGAACAGACGAAGCGTTAGCCATGGCAATGCTCAAAAACTTCGAACCCTCGACCGGAAACAGTGATGCAGGCGAAGGCACGTCTGGAGGCACAGGAAAAGCATGTCGCCTTTCTTCAGGCCGAACGCGAAAAACGTTCCACGAAAGCCCCGTTCACCGGATTCGTCGTGGAAGAACATACCTATCTCGGTCAGTGGCTATCCAAGGGAGATCCTGTAGTCACATTGGCGCAGCTCAATGAAGTCGAAGTCGAAGTGCAGATTGATCAGCAGTACATCGATCAGATTGCTCCGGGGAAACCGGTAACGCTGAATGTTCAGGGCACCGGAAGTCGCGACGGACGGGCTGTCCAATGGATGGGTGAAGTGGATTCTGTCGTTCCACGCAGCAATTGGCAGAATGGGTCGCGAAGTTTTCCTGTCATTGTGCGAATTGAAAACAAGATCGATACATCCACGATGCCGCCCGTCCCCGCTCTGCGCGAGGGTATGATGGCAGAAGCAACTTTTCGCGGAGAGAGTGTCGAAGCGGTCCTTGTGCCAAAAGATTCGATGGTGCGAACCTCGCGCGGAACGTTCATTTATGTCATCAATCCGCATGTCGACGGGGAGTCACTCAGTGTGCGTCAGGTTCTTGTGGAACACGGTCTGAGTTCCGGCACATGGATTCAGGTGACCGGCGAAGATCTTGCTGCCGACATGCAGGTCGTAACCGAAGGCGCGGAACGATTGCGAGCATTTCAAACCGTGGCGATTGTTAAAGAGGATTCAGGACCCGCGATTCCGCAATCCGTGAAATCCCAGTAAATCGCCCTCTGACTCCCGACCCCCGACCACATGAACTTCATCAAATTCTCACTCGAAAATCCCGTCAAACTCACCGTCAGTGTTTTCCTGTCGGTGCTGTTCGGGGTGATTGCATATTTGGCAACACCGGTGCAGTTGACTCCGGACGTCGTGGAACCGGAAATCACGATCACGACTGTCTGGCCAGGAGCAAGTGCTCAGGAAATTGAACGGGAGATTATCGAAGAGCAGGAAGAGCAACTCAAAAGCGTTGAGGGACTGGATGAATTTAAGAGTGAAAGCAGCGATTCCAGTGGTTCGATCACGCTGAAGTTTTCCGTCGGCACGGACCTGGCCGATGCCCGCGTGCGAGTTGCCGAGAAACTCAATCAGGTCCCCGAATATCCCGACGACGCGCAGGAGCCGGTGATCTCGACAGTCAATGCAAACACCAATGCGATCGCCTGGTTTATCCTGAAACCGATTCCGCCAACACGCGAAGATTTACAAAATCTGATTGCTCAGGCTCCTGAGCTCGCAGGGCCGCTTACGCCACTGATGGAACGAGAAGGACCGTTCAATCTCTCGAGATTTAATATGTTTACTGATGAATATCTATTCTTGAAGACCTTCACGATGAGCCGCAACAATCCAGATCTGATGCGGAAGTTTGCGGAATACTATATCGAAGCTGATTTTGAACGAGTCCCCGGCATTGCCAATGGCAACGTGTTCGAGGCCAGGAGCAGGAGTTTCGCATCGAAGTGAATCCTGGAAGGCTTGCTGCCTTCGGAGTCACAATTGGTCAGTTGCGAGCCGCATTGCTGGATCAGAACCAAAACACGTCCGCCGGTGATATTCCGGAAGGTCGTCAACGCAACGTGGTGCGAACTCTCGGCCAGTATCAGACACCTGAACAGGTCGAAGATACTATTATTGCAAATCGGGACAATGCTCCTGTTCGCGTTCGAGATGTAGCGACTGTCGGCATCGCATACAAAAAGCCCGACGGTGTCGTGCGTCAAATGGGACTCAACGCACTCGCAGTCAATGCCCAGCAGGCACCAAACACGAACATCAAGGAAATCATGGGGCCACCGCGCGAGGCTCTGGACTTGAATCACGACGGCGAGATCACGACGCTCGAGTTAGCAGACTGTACAAGAATCTACGGTCGCAATCTGCGAATCGCGTGTGAAGAATTGAATCTCGGGATCCTGAAACAAAAAGGACTGTACCTGGAACAGGTTTACGACCAGACGGAGTATCTCGATTCGGCGACGGAACTTGTGGAGAGCAACGTCTACATCGGCGGCACGCTGGCCGTGGTCGTGCTGTTGCTGTTCCTGCGGAGTCCTCGATCGGTGCTGATCATCGGTCTTTCGATTCCGATCAGTTTGATCGCCACGATGCTGTTCGTGAAGATTTTCGGGCGCAGTATCAATGTCATCAGCCTTGCCGGGATGGCCTTTGCGGTTGGCATGGTTGTGGACAATGCGATTGTCGTGCTGGAAAATATCTATCGTCACTTTCAGATGGGTAAGCCGTCTCGTCAGGCGGCGCTGGAGGGAACGCAGGAAGTCTGGGGCGCGGTATTAGCTTCGACGCTCACGACGATGGCCGTGTTTGTGCCGGTGATCTTCGTGCAGGGCCAGGCTGGTCAGTTGTTCCGCGATATTTCGATTGCCATTTCGTGTTCGGTCGGATTGTCGATGATTGTCAGTCTCACCGTGATCCCGGCGGCGGCATCGTGGCTGCTGAACAGTCAGAACGTTGCCAGTCTGGAATACAACACCAGCTTTGGGCCGTCGGGGTTGTTTGGACTGGTGCGGCTGGCACATTGGCTCAACAACACATTCGCCAACGTCCTGCGTGCCATGATGACGGTGCGCGGGAGCTGGCTGGTGCGATCAATGATTGTGCTCGCTTTTATCTCAGCATCGGCGTTCGGAAGCATTTGGCTGTGGCCCGCGACGGAATATCTGCCGACCGGAAACCGGAACCTTGTGATTGCCATTCTGCTTCCACCACCTGGCTACAACATCGATAAAATGATCGAACTTGGCGAAGGCATCGAGCGTCGGCTCGCACCGTATTGGGCGGATGAAGGTAAGCCCGGTGCACCGCGAATTCGGGACTTTTTCTTCGTGGCTCGCGGTCGCATGCTGTTTCTGGGTGCGAAGGCTGTGGATGACCTGCGTGCTGGTGAGTTGATTCCGATCCTTTCGGAAGCAGCTGGATCGCAACCCGGCGTGATTCCGATTGTAAGCCAGTCCAGTCTCTTTGACAGCGGTCTCAGCGGCGGGCGCACGATTGATGTGGAAATCACAGGACCCGATCTGGAAGGACTGGTAGAAGAAGCTCAAAAGGCTTTCGGACTCTGCATGGCGGAATTCCCGGTCACAGCCGGCAATCAGCTGCGTCCGATTCCTGGACTGGATCTGTCCAGCCCTGAACTGCATGTCATACCGAAACTCGAACAGGCGGCAGAACTTGGAGTGACGGTCTCTATGCTGGGCTATGCCATCAATGCACTCGTCGATGGCGCGTTTGCAGGAGACTACTGGCATGAAGGACGACGCATTGATCTGGTGATCAGTGGCGACGCGGATTATGCCAGTCATTCGCATGACCTGGAAAACCTGCCGTTTCGTACGGCCGCGGGTCAAACCGTCAGACTTTCGGCAGTTGCGGATGTGCTGCTGAGTCGCGGTCCGGAGCAGGTCAATCATATCGAACGTCAGCGTTCTATCACGATTCAGATCCGCCCCGCCGAAGGCATTGCGCTGGAATCGGCCATGAAGACAATTGACGAAAAAGTGCGTAAAACCATGATGCAGTCGCCGCGATTTCAAAGTGGCTTGTATCAGATTCGGCTGGCAGGCACGGCAGACAAACTTTCCGATACCTGGTTCGAACTCAAATGGAACATCGGGCTGGCCGTGTTGCTGACCTATCTGTTGATGTGCGCGCTGTTTGAGTCGTTTCTGTATCCGCTGGTGATCATGATGAGCGTGGGTCTGGCACTGGTCGGTGGGCTTGGTGGTTTGCGGATTCTGAATGTCTTCCGATTTCAGCCGCTGGATGTGCTCACGATGCTGGGTTTTGTCATTCTGACAGGACGGTTGTGAACAACGCCATTCTGGTCGTGCATCAGGCGTGAATCTGATTCGCGATCATGCCATGAATTCTGTCGATGCTGTATGCGAAAGTGTCCGGTCCCGCATGCGTCCGATTCTGATGAGCACGATCACGACAGTGCTGGGAATGTTACCTCTTGTCGTTCCGTTGCCGGTACTGGCCGACGGCGTCTGGGTCTGGAGCGTTGGTGCCGGGAGTGAACTTTACCAGGGTCTGGGAGCCGTAGTACTCGGCGGCCTGATCGTCTCGACAATTTTCACGCTCATCCTGATTCCGGCTGGCTTCAGCCTCGTCATCGACGGAGTGGCAAAGTCCACAGCACAACCTCACGTGTGCGGGCGAAATTGGCTGATGTTCCCCGACAGGTGCCGCCTACAGATTAGCCTGGCGTACGTATCAGCCGCCGCGTATCAGCCGCAGCTTATTCCCAGCATTATGGAACTCAGACCACTGCCGATACCGAGGAGTGCCAGCGGTCGCCGGGAGCTGGAGGATCCTGTTCAAGGCCCATGGACAGGGCCATTGGCATTGCCGCGGCTCCCGTGTTGCCAAGAAGTTCCACGGTGGGGAAGTCGAGTGCGGGGTTGAGCTGAAGTCGTTCCATCAACAGCGTTCGGTGCTGTCTGCCGACCTGATGCGTAAAGACGCGAGTGACATCTTCGTTGTTCCAGCCCAGCACTGATTTCGGCGGCTCCGTGTTTGTTCGGCGAGCTTGATGCCGGCATGCAGCAACGCTTCGGAGTCGGTTTCATTCTGGGCCGACCGTCGCCGTGCTTTGCGGATTCCACACCACCGGCACATAATCGATGGCCCGTGGAATTAGCAAGGAACGCACCGCCGAGCAGACGGTGTCCCGTGCGACTGAGCTTTCGATCGCAGAGGACAATCGCGGCCGATCCTGATCCAATCGTCAGCGATGCGAACGCGGATTTGATATTCTGCCGTGTCAGTGTCCTGTCTGTCAACAGGCTGTCGATCGTGCCTTCGACCAGATCCCGCCCGCTTTCTGTGCCCACCACGATTCCAGCTCGAATACGACCAAGTTCAATCTGGTCGGCAATGATCAGCATCCCGTTGAGTAGTCCCAGACACGCATTGCTGACGTCCATGACAAGTGCTTCTGCTGGCAGCTGCACTCCATCGTGGACACTCGCCGCTGTCGCCGGCTCCATTTGATCGCGGCAGACTGATCCATGGATGAGCGCTCCGATGTGACGGCGGTCAATGCCGGATTTTTCGAGGGCAGCGCGCCGTCGTGATGCTGATCTTGCCTGGCAATGCCGGATCAAAGAAGCGCGCTCGCGAATCCCGGTCATGAGTTCCAGGCGTCCGGCAGGTAATGACAATCGTTCGTAGACAGTCGCGAGTCGACTTTCGATTTCATCCGACGTCACCACATGCTGTGGCAGAGTGGCGACGGCTTCGATGCAAACGTGTTCGTATCGCATGATCACTTTCACCCGTAAATCTCAAATCAACCTTCGTCGATACAACACCGCAGGAGATATTTGCCCAGACGCGTTCTTATACCGGATCGGAGCCAGGCTCGACCTGACCCGATCGGCGATTCCGTCAATTTCCCGCGTGAAGTAACAAGGACCACCCCGCAAGGGGACCGGCGTTTAGAGCTGAGTTTCGACGTGGGGTAAGCTTCCAGCTTACCGGGCATGTAAGTAAAGCCAACGCTTTTGAAATCAACTGTCAAGCTGGGAAAATATCCCACGGTTAAGATGACAGCCCCCCGGGCAGTTATGGTCGCGGCGAAATCAACAGACTCACCACCACCACCGAGAAAACCGCGATCAGCATCAGTGCGGAAAATGTCGTGCCGATGACAGACATTGCGCGGGGACGTCTGGGAGCCAGAAAACCCGAGAGGCACAGAATCAGAGCGACGATATTGAGCAACCCGGCACTGGCCGCAACAACAAGCAGCCGAGTCAGCGCAGGCGCATTGGTTCCCAGCTCTTCCAGTTCGTTGCGCGACGACGGCAACTGGTGCAACTTGTAAAACAGGACGCCATACAGTCCGGCGGCGATCAGAGCGAACCCAATCCCGGCCCAGCCCACTATGTTTGCGGCTCCCGGTGATTCCGCCGTGGTGAGGTTGGTTTCGGTAACACGTTGAGTGGACACGTCAGACTTTCAACTGGTTGTGATAAATTTAACTGGCCCACCTTGAAAAAACATCTATCTGGTGGGTCGGCACGCGCAAGACTCGCCGGTGTCCTGCTCTATGGTCAGACGGGGTCCATCGCGCGAATGGCCGTCATGAAGACAAGTGCCGTCGCGAGCACTCCCACGAAGAACGACAGAAAGAAACCAATCACCGCCAGCGAACGCGGCTGTTGTCTCAGGCCGTAAAACAGACACGTGAACAGCGCCACCGCCGTCAGCAGCAGACTGATGCCTAGAATGCCCACGATGAGCCACGATTGAAACGAATCCGTCGTCAATGATTTCGCCTGGCCGGTCGTCTGCAGATACCAGATGAGCAGAATCCATGCGGCGTGTCCGCACAGTTGCAGCACACTGAGTACAAATCCGACAAACCCCGGGCGGTTGCTCATCAGCAACCTGATCGTTTCCCGCAGGGGCACAACCTCGTCAGAATTCGGATCAGCAACGGCAGCTGTTCCTGCAGGTGGCACGTAGCGGGGCCGATGTACGAGTTTGTTTTTCTTCCCGGAATGACGAGCCACAGTGAATGCGATCCAGTTAAGTCAAAGTCTTCCGCACGCCAGTGGCGTTTTTACGATTTGGAATCAGTTGAATTCCACTTTTGAACAATCTGTGTAGATTATGGAGCATCTGGTCTCGATTCCACAACCTCCGAGAAACCTCACCATGATTCAAAAAGCAAATTCCGTCCCGCCGGGATACCATACTGTCACACCTTATCTGCTCATCAAAGGAGCCAGTGACGCGATTGCATTTTACGTCCAGGTCTTCGGGGCTAAGGAAATTACGCGGCTTACAGCACCGGACGGACGCATCGGACATGCGGAAATTCGTATTGGCGAGTCTACAATTATGATCGCGGATGAGCACCCGGAAATGGACTTTCTCGGGCCCCAATCCCGTGGAGGCACAACGGTGAGTCTGCTGATTTACGTTGATCATGCCGACGATGTCTTCAACGACGCACTGCAGCGTGGAGCCAAAGAACTGCGCCCAATCTGCGACCAATTCTACGGCGACCGCAGCGGCAGCGTGACCGATCCATGGGGCCATGTCTGGTCCATTGCGACTCATCTGGAAGACATCAGTCCAGCGGAACTCAAGCGACGATTTGAAGAACTCTATGCCGATTAATGCCCTGAATCTGACGAATTCATGAGGTGTATTCTTTAACTTCTTTGGTCGCATTGAGCTGACCGAACACAGCGGATTGTGTTAACTCTGGATAATATAGGGCACCTGCGTCGCAGGCGCCTCACTTGCTGGCGGCAACGATTTGCATTCCCTCGCCGATTTTTTCGGCCGGAAAGAACGCAGGAGTTCTCTGACGGTCTCGCCTTGACGATGTCATCTGCGATATCTTTCGAGAAGTTGAAAGTGGAAACCGGCTGAGTTTCAATCTGACGGATGTTTCTGCGGCGTTTCGTGAAATCGTTTTGAAGTGTTTTGGAGTTGTATCCATGGCGGGTTCTGTACGGCTGGTACTGGCATTTCACAATCACCAGCCGGTCGGGAATTTTGACGGTGTTTTCGAACAGGCCTATCGCGACAGCTATCTGCCGTTTCTGGACGTGCTGCAGGACTATCCTGAGATTCCATTCGGACTGCATACCTCTGGCAGTCTGCTGGAATGGCTTGAAGTGCGTCATCCGGAGTACATCGATCGTGTGCGGAAAATGGTCGCATCGTCCCAGATCGAAATCATCGGCGGGGCGTTTTATGAACCGATTCTCTCCAACATTCCGCGACGGGATCGCATTGGGCAGATTCAGCGATTCTCAGAGCATTTGAACCAATTGTTTCGGACATCGGTCCGGGGACTCTGGTTGCCGGAACGTGTCTGGGAACAATCCTTCGCAGGAGACATTGCGGCTGCAGGTCTGCAATACACGATGGTCGATGACTATCACTTTCGTTGCGCAGGAATTCCGCAGAACGAATTGATGGGATATTACGCGACAGAAGACGAAGGTCGAATCCTGTTCATGTTCCCGGACAGCGAACGACTTCGGTATCTGATCCCGTTCGGGAAACCCGAAGAGTGCATTGCATATCTGCAGGACATTGCCGAGAACTATGACAACCCGGTGATCGTATTCGGTGATGATGGCGAAAAATTCGGCTCATGGCCGGAAACGTATCAGCATGTCTACGTAGACGGATGGCTGCGGAAGTTCCTTGACCTGCTTCGTCAAAATGAATCGTGGTTGAAAGTCACGACGCCGTCCGGCGTTCTGGATCACGTCGCTCCCATTGGTCGTACGTACCTTCCGGACGCCAGCTATCGTGAGATGACGGAATGGGTTCTTCCCCCCACGGCGCAGAAAGCATTCGTAAGTCTCAAGGGACTGTATCCGGAGAACGCCGAATGGCAGAGTTTGGCAGGATTCACCCGCGGTGGCAACTGGCGAAATTTCCGGACACGGTATCCGGAAAGCAACGAGATGTATGCGCGCATGATCGAGGTCAGCAACCGGCTTGTCACGCTGCAAAGCCAGGCGAACCTGTCTGAAGATGATCACGAAATGCTGGAAGATGCCCTGACGCACCTTTACCGCAGTCAATGCAACTGTACCTACTGGCATGGGGCCTTCGGTGGCCTGTACCTGCCCCACTTGCGAAACGCGATTTACAAAGAACTGATTCAGGCCGAAGTCCTGATGGATCAGGTGACGCGCGGGACCGGTGCCTGGGTCGATGTTGCGGTCGGCGATTTCAATCTGGATGCCAGACAGGAAGTAAAACTCAGCAACCACCGCATGGTGGCGTTGCTGTCTCCTGCGATGGGTGGCCATATTTACGAACTAGACCTCAAGGCCAGCGAAGTCAATATCCTGGCGACGCTCAATCGTCGTCCCGAACCGTACCACCAGCGTATCATCGATTTTGCTAACAATGTCGTTTCGACCAGCGATGTGGATCTGGCAGCAGTCTCGAAAGAAATCAAATTCCGCCAGCCAGACCTGGAAAAGAAAATCAGCTACGACAAGTGGCCACGCAAGAGTCTGGTCGATCTGTTTCTTCAGCCCGGAGCGACTCTCGACGAGTTCCGACGAGGTGACGCGGTGATCGGCGATTTTGCAATGGGCGTCTACGACGCCAGTGTTCGCAAAGGCGAACAGAAAATCGCCGTGGAAATGCGCCGTAAAGGGCGCGTGAGCGATCTAAACGGTGAGATTCGTAAGATTGTCGTGCTGTCGTCGGATCGACCAAACGAACTGCTTGTGCAGTATCACTTGATCGGATTTCCAAAGAACGTGCCATTGCATTTTGCCGTGGAACTGAATTTCGCTGCGATGCCAGGCGGTGCAGTCGATCGATTCTTTTACGATGCGACCGGACAACGGCGGAACGCTGGATACTCTGCTGGATCAGGCCGACGCCGATCGTATCAGTCTGGTAGACGAATGGCTTGGTCTGGACGTCAGCCTTGAACTTTCGCGAGTTGGCGGGATCTGGACCATGCCGATTGAAACCATCAGCCAGTCTGAGGGCGGATTTGAAGCGGTGCATCAGAGTGTCTGCGTTGTGCCTCACTGGGAATTTGCGATGCCCGATCAGGGAGCATGGGTGGTCGATCTTCGCGTGATCTTTGACAGCAGCGTCGCCGCGGCGCGCAAACTGGCAGCGTCGTCGTCGTCGCGAACAATCACAGCCCCGGTTGCCGTCGGGGCCGGAGCAACGGAAGCTTCGTTTGAATCGCGGTGATCTGGGTTGACATGATCACCGCAGCGCCCACGAGCCGCAGAGAATATTCACCAGGACGTGAAGGAATCGTTTACGTACAACTCACTTGTAAATCCCTAAGGATTTGTCAGCATACTCCCGACGAGCTTGAGTTGACCGG
>JBBJME010000202.1:0-12823 GCA_037719765.1 Planctomycetaceae bacterium | reverse complement strand
AACGGTGAAGATCCGAATCCCTGATGATTGATGTATGCGGACAGTTTCGTCTGCCAAAGTTTCTTTCCCTCCCGATCAATGGCCGTCATGTAGACCGAATCGCCATTCAGAAAATTGACAAAGAACCGATCGCCATCGCATGCGGCCGCAGCCGAAGCCATGGATGACTTTTCATTGTTCTTGACGTCCAGTCCTTTTTCATGGATGACGGTTTCCCAAAGCGGTTTGCCGGTCTTGCGATCAAAACACAGGACCGTCTGCACGTTTCGATCATTGTCCGCTGCCGTGACCACCACCTGGTCACCCACGACGATCGGAGATCCATGGCTGCGACCTGGCAAATTGGCTTTCCAGACAATGTTTTCCGTATCGCTCCATGTCACGGGCAGATGCTGATCCGGGTTTGCGATTCCGTCATGAGTCGCCCCGCGCCACCACGGCCAGTCCTGCGCAAGGTCAACATGGATCGGAGAGGGATTCACGTCGGTTGCGGCCGTTTCATTGTCGCTGGCTGCAGCGTGTGTGTTGAATCCTGCCAGAAGTACTGTCGTGGCAGCGATCAGGGCATGTCGTTTCAGGAGACAGCGACACACAGGAACACAGATGGTCATGGAGCAAACTTTCAAAAAGATTGGAGTTTCGTGGAGCAAGTTTCATGAAAGCGACCTCAGTTTGATGACGCATACCGTCATTTTGACAAAGGCCACGTCTGCCCGTTGATCTCAATGCGACGATAATCACGCATATCGCAAAGAAAACGGTTCGCAGCGGTTTTGGCACAGCGTTCGCATTTCTTGTCTTCCAGAGTTCGAACAACTCGGTGTGGAATCGAGACGACAGCGAACATCGACATCGTCGCCAATCGACGTGTCATCGTCAATTAAAGAACCGATACCAAGGGAATGAATTACTATGAAGAATTTCAATCTTGTTTCAGCAGTGTGCGTGGCCATCGTGCTTGCTGCACCGGTGCTTGTGCAGGCTCAGGACTTTAGATCACCATACGGCGGATCCGGAACGAATGCTGGCCCGTCGCGATCGTTTCTGGGCCTGCCTATTCCGCAGCAGTGGACTGGAAATCGCCCCACTGTGACGAATCAATATTCCGGAAGCGGAGCATCCCGCAGCAACAGCTACAACAGTCAGGTTCCCGGTCAATTTGCGAATGGCCAGTGTGCCACCGGTAACTGCCCGAACCCTCGAAACGCGACTGCAAACTGTGCGACGGGCAACTGTGCAAACGGAACTTGCAGCAACTGCAACTGTCCTGATGGTGCTTGTGCGAATGGTTTGTGTGCCAGCGGTCAATGTGCGACTTGTGCGAATGGACAATGTGCTGGTTGTGCCAATGGCCAGTGTGCTGGTTGTGCCAATGGCCAGTGTGCCAACGGGCAGAGCGTAAGCGGAAACTGCCCAGGCGGACGTTGCCCGGTCAATCAAAACTCGAATGTTCGCTACAATTCCGTCCCGAATTACGGAGCACAGGGAGACTGGTCGCCTCGCACGACGCGGTCGAATTCTGCAGATCCGTTTCGTCGGGCAGAATACCAAAATGAAAATGACAACTGGACTCAGCGTCCGGCCCTGCGAAATCCAGTGAACGAACTCTACCCATCACGCTACAACCAGAGCGATCTTGAACTGCGACGTCCCTACTTCAACAACCAGTCGGGTGAGCTGAATAATTCACGGTCCGGCGACAGTTCGTCCGCAGCACGCGACCTTCGGGCACCACGTCCGTCAGATCGCTCAATGTTTGGTGCTCCGGCTGACGCGTGATTCCCGATGACGGATTGAGCCTCGCGGCAGGGTAGAGTGGAGTGGAAGAACGTGGAGTGAATGGAGAGCACGTTTCAAGCTCGGAATTTTCCAACTGCCAAAAAGGGCTCGCTCCGACATCACCATGACGGTGATGTTGAGCGAGTTTATGTTGTTTCATCACCGAAAGTTTCTCGCCTTCGGATCAATCTGTTTGAGCATCTCGCTCACATCATCCAATCGCTCGCAAACCACATGGATGACGTCACCCTCTCGCTGCAGACGACCGGTGGCCATGATCACCGTCGCAAATCTCGCGGCCTGTCGAAAGTGCTGCCATACGGACGGAAACACGACCAGATTGGTAACACCTGTTTCATCTTCCAGCGTCACAAATGTAATCCCGTTGGCCGTTGACGGTCGCTGACGCATCAGCACAAGTCCCGCCACTTTGACTCGCCGATCCGGCGTCAATTCTGAAAGTTGTTCTGCGGTGACTGATCGTAATTGAACCAGCTGCTCCCTGAGAAAGCTTACGGGATGTTTTCGCAGCGACAGACCTGCCGATGAATAGTCTTCAACCACCTGATCCAGAGCCGACATTTCCGGCAATTCCGGAACATAATCTTGCGTCGCTGCGGCCTCCAGCTCATCAAACAACGGCAAATGTTCCCGTGCGGGCAGTGACTTCCAGTATGCCTCGCGGCGTTCAATTCTAAGTGACGCAAAAGCATCGGCTCGTGACAGAAGCTGCAATGTGGCACGATTGAGCTGCGTCCGCTGAGCGAACTCTTCAAACGACCGAAATTTCCCGTCGCGCTGCCGCACCGTTTCAATCAACCGTCCGTGCTCTTCCGAGAAGCCTCGCAACAGTCGAAAACCCAGCCGCAACGCGCAGCGTTCATCGTCATGACGAAATCGTCCCAACGCAGGATTGCCGTCAATCCGCTCCAGCGTGCAGTCCCAATCGCTGTGACTGATATCCGCGGGGAGGATGATGACTCCGTGCTCACGGGCATCTCGCACCAATTGCGCTGGCGCGTAAAATCCCATCGGCTGGCTGTTGATCAGCGCGGCCGCAAAGATCGCCGGATGATAACGTTTGAGCCACGCGGAAACATACACGAGCAATGCAAAACTTGCCGCGTGCGATTCCGGAAACCCATATTCGCCGAAGCCGCTGATTTGCTTGAAAACACGCTCGGCAAATTCAGCGTCGTAGCCGCGTTCTGTCATTCCATTCACAAGTTTCTCATGAAACTTTGCAATTACGCCGGTCTTCCGCCAGGCACCCATTGCACGACGAAGCTGATCGGCTTCTCCCGGCGTGAATCCAGCCGCCACGATCGCCATTCGCATGGCCTGTTCCTGAAAGATGGGTACTCCCAGCGTTTTGTGCAGCACGGATCGCACGGCCTGATTTGGATAATCCACGGGCTCCTCACCGGCGCGCCGGCGCAGATACGGATGAACCATGTCTCCCTGAATTGGCCCCGGACGCACAATCGCGACTTCAATCACCAGGTCGTAAAGGCAATGCGGCTTCAGGCGCGGCAACATGCTCATCTGAGCACGGCTTTCAATCTGGAACACACCAATCGTATCGGCCGCGCCGATCATGTCATATACCGCAGGATCTTCTGACGGCACATTCGCCAGCGTCAGAATTCTGCCGTGATGTTTCTCAATCAGATCGAAAGCGCGGCGAATGCAACTGAGCATACCCAGTGACAGGCAGTCGACTTTCAGCAGTCCCAGTGCATCCAGATCATCTTTGTCCCATTGAATCACCGTGCGACCGGGCATCGCTGCATTTTCAATTGGCACCAGTTCGCTCAGCATTCCCCGTGACATCACCATGCCGCCGGAATGCTGTGACAAATGCCGAGGAAACGTCAGCAGCGAATTGAGCAATTCCAGCATCCGTCGTCCCAGCAATGATTCGGGATCGATGCCACCTTCCCGCATGCGTTCCGGAAACTGCTCCGCGTGATCGACATGCTCCATCTGATTGGCGAGTTTATCGATACGATCACTGGAAAGCGCGAGTGCGCGCCCGATATCACGAATCGCCGATCGCGGTCGATATGTAATCACCGCCCCTGTCATTCCAGCTCGATCCCGTCCGTAGCGTTCAAACAGATACTGCAGCACTTCTTCGCGGCGTTCGTGCTCAAAATCGATGTCGATATCCGGCGCTTCATTGCGTTCGCGGCTGATAAATCGTTCAAACAGCACGTCGATGAGGGAGGGATCAACCGACGTCACCCCCAAACAATAGCAGACGACGGAATTGGCAGCCGATCCTCGTCCCTGACACAGGATTCTGCGTTCTCGGGCGAAGCGCACAAGATCATACACCGTAAGGAAATACGCTTCGTAATGCAGATCTTCGATGAGCGTCAGTTCATGTCGGATCAGGTCATGAACTTTGGTCGGGACGCCATCCGGGTATCGCAGCTTCGCTCCCTGCATTGTCAGGCTGGTGAGATGCTGAATCGGCGTCACATCCGGGGGAACCAGTTCTTCCGGGTACTCGTACCGCAGTTCGTCAAGAGAAAACGTGCAACGATCAGCAACTTCGACTGTACGTGCGATGATGCTGGCATCGCCCGCGAACAGTGGCAGCAATTGACTACCGGACTTGAGATGCCGTTCCCCATTGGGAAACAGTTCATGCCCGAGCGATTGCAGACTTGCCGCATAACGAATAGCCGTCACGACGTCATGCAATGCGCGGCGTCTCGAGTCGTGATAATACACATTGTTAGCGGCGACGATCGGGATGTTAATCTGACTGCAGACTGACCGCCAGCGCTGCAGGTGTTCCTGATCGTTGGGGCCGCAGTGGAGTTCAGCCAGTCCATAGCACCGATCGCCGAAACAGTCTTTCATCGACTGCAGATGCATGGCCGCAACGTCGGTCGTCATGCCGGGGTGTATCGTCGTTCAAATCGATAGCGGCCTTCTTCGCTGAGCGGCACGCAGCACAGCAGGCCTTCGGCATGTTCCAGAATATCGGCAGCCTTCAGACGACACTCGCCTTTGGGAGCTCGCCTGCGCCCGATGGTAATCAGTCGAGACAATCGGCCATATGCGTCGCGATCGGTCGCCAGCAGAACCACCGACGGGCCATCATCCGGCACAATCTCTGCGCCGATCAACAACTTCACTCCTGCTTCCTTCGCGGCCACATGAGCCCGGACAACACCCGCCAGAGAATTGCGATCAGTGACAGCAATTGCTTTCAGCCCCAGCTCCACCGCACGTGCGGCAAGTTCGTCAGCGTGAGATGCCCCTTCCAGAAACGAATAATTCGTGCGGCAATGGAGTTCAGCATACGAGACTGCAACGCGGTTCGACTCCCCAGGCTGAAGTGCAAACTGACCTGCCGCACCTTGAGTTGCACGGGTTCGACGTTTGGACGGAGGCGGTTCCGGCATATCACAGAATCAATTCTACATCAGGCACAGAATGTGAACCGTGGCGATCGTGTCCGGTACAGGGTTTGCCCCCATCCCAGCCGAAGGATGATAGACTGCGTGCGGCCAGAAATGAGTCCGGCGAGCGGAGTGGCGTAAGCCCTCCGGTACCTCGCTTTTTTGTACCGGCAAGCTGACGCATGTCGCTCGCCAATTTTCTCACTCATTACCGCGTGGAGTATAACAGATTTCCCCCATTTTGGGCCACGCTGCCAGTACGATATTGCGAGTCGCGTTGGGTGCAGACACGGAGATCTGTTCAGGACTTCTTCGAGGGCGGTGCGGCGGGCTTTTTGGGTGGAGCGTATTGATCATTGTTTCGAGGAGGACGCGGATCGGTGGGGGAAGGCGGCTTGACTCCGGCCTTCAACATCACTTCTCGCAATGCCTGAATGGTTTCGGCAGAAGGCTTGAAGTTGCCCTGTCGGTAACCTTCTGCAATCAGCAATGGCGTCCAGTTGTATTTGTTCTTCGCATTCCAAAGAGAAATGTCGGCTCCGTGTTCTGCCAGATAACGGACCATCTTCGGCAGACTCCCATACGCCGCGCCGTGCATTGCCGTCTCACCGTTGTCGTCGATGGCATTGATGTCGGCACCAAGTTTTAGAAGCAACTCGACCGCGGCAATGGCCTCATCTTCATTCCCGGCTTCTTCACCAGGGGCAATCGTCCCGATGCCAGCAGCGGCCAGCAGTGGCGGGCAATGATCGACGTTTGGAATTGTCGGATCTGCTCCCAGTTCCAGCAGCAATTTCATATACGGAACGTCAGCGGTGTCAGCCGCCAGCAGGAACGGCGTTGCTTCCTTCTGATTGAGGCGGCCTCGCCCTGATCGCCCCGCTTCAAGACGAATGTTCACGTCCGCTCCGTTTTTGACCAGTTCGCGGACCAGCTGCAGGCTGGTCATGTTCCCTGAACCGATGGGTGGTGGCTCGCCATCGATATCGTCACCGAGGTTCGGTTTGCGAACCCAGGACAGTACGTGTAGCGCCGTAAAGCCGGAACGCTGATCATTGGCATCAGCACCCCGAGCCAGCAGGTGAGCGGCAAGTTCAAAGTGGCCATTTTCGACAGCCAGCAACAACGGACTTGTGCCGTGCCGAGGAACTCGGGGGCCTTTCGCTGCGGGTGTCATTACGGCGTTCACATCCGCACCGGCGGTCAGGAGCACATCCACCACCGATTGCCTGCCTTCTCGCACCGCAAAGAACAGTGCATTAAAGCCTGACTTCAGCGGCGTTTGAAATTCAGCCCCGGCTTTGATCAATGTGTCGACGACGTTCGCGTGTCCTTCGGCAGCAGCCCACATGATGGCCGTTTGACCGCCCTGCTCTTTGGCATCCACATCAGCCTTGTATTGAAGCAACACGTTCACTGTTTCCAGACGCCCGGTCCGTGCAGCAGTCATCAATACAGTTTCGCCACCAGGCTGAGCCACATTGACGTCTGCACCGGCATTAACCAGCTGCCTGATGATCGCTGCATTGCCGTTGGTGCAGGCAATCGAGAGTGGAGTGACTCCATATTTGTTCGCCACGTTCACATCCGCGCCATGTTTGGTGAGCAACGCGTTGGCTTCAGCGTTGTCGTGCCACGCCGCCCAGTGCAGAGCCGTCATGCCGTCGGTCTGAGCGGCCTTCACATCCGCACCTTTGGCCAGCATCATTGTTAGCGATGTCCAGTCAGCACGCTCAGCAGCGTCGGCGATGTTGCTCTCCACTGCGATTACGTGGGATGCCGTCAGGAACAGCACCAGACAAGGTGCAAGTGTGATCAAAGTGTTTTTCACGGGCTCGTTCCAGAGTCATATTGCGAACGTTGGCAAAACGGTCCATGCAGACAGTATAACTCTTGTCAGCCTCATGCCCACCCACAACACTGACGCCCTTGATCATCAAATGCTCATTCTCCCTTGGCAAGGGGAGCGTCGATCTGATCGTTTGACGACAAGCCGCAGGCGTCGGAGCCGTTAAAAATGCAGTCGCCTTCGGCTTGCCGTTAAATGAAGTTCACTAAAACGACAGTCCCCAGGGGGAAAAGTGGGCCAGTTGAAGAGTTCCGCATCCAACAGGAAATATCCCTTGAATAATCGACTTTTCGGCATTCTCGTTCTGCTGACAGCGATGATCTGCGATCACGCCAATCGTGTTCACGGTCAGACGCCGTTGAAGTACGAAGCCGCGCCAGCAGAAAATCCATTGAAAGGACTGGTGCCCTACGCCAAGCCGCACGCAGATCGCTTTCCGCACAGCATGGAATTCAGTTATCTGCCGCTCAGCGATCTGATGACGGGGCCGGAAACATTTGACTGGACGAAGCTGGAAGAGCTTCTGGACGACATCGCGTCGCGCCGCCATCAAACCGTGTTTCGAATCTGGATGGAATACCCCGGAAAAAAGGAAGGCATTCCAGTTTTTCTTGAACAGGACAGACTAAAGGTCACGGAATGGTTGAATACGAATACAGACCCTTTTCCGCGTCAAATGGTCCGCACGCCTGATTACAGTGACCCCAAACTTCGAGCGGCGCTAAAGTCATTTATCGCCGCACTCGGTCAGCGATACGATGGTGATTCCAGAATCGGTTATATTACCGCGGGACTGCTCGGCACGTGGGGCGAATGGCATACCTATCCGCGCGAAGAACTGATGGCTGGCAAAGATGTGCAGTCTGAGGTCATGGATGCGTACGAAGCTGCGTTCAAAAAGACGCCGGTCCTGCTGCGATATCCTGCAGGCGAAAATGCCTGGGCCAATGCGGCAAATCATCTGCGGCATCTCGGTTATCATGATGATTCGTTCGCCTGGGCGACGCTGGACACGGGGAAGAAATCAGACGACTGGTTCTACATGCCCGCGCTGAAGACTGCAGGGCCTGAGGCGCTGAACAAATGGAAAATATCTCCCATCGGCGGCGAAATCCGTCCCGAGTTATGGGGACAGATTTTCGATGACATACCGGCACACCCACAGGCCCAGAATTTTTCTGAATGCGTCCGCCAGACTCACGCCACCTGGCTCATGGACACGGGCATGTTTCAGAATCAACAGTCGCCAGTCCGAATTCGACATGCGATCCGTCAGGTGCAGCGGATGGGTTACGAATTCCATGTCCAGTCATTGCACATTCAGAAGGAAGCAGCCTCCACGGCGATTACCACGAAGGTTCGCAATACCGGCATCGCACCATTTTATCACGACTGGCAACTGGAACTGGCGGTCTTAAACAGCGACAACCATGTCATGAAGATTCTCCCCTTGGACTGGTCGATTATCGGTCTGCTTCCGAATGATGAACCTCGCACCCTGGTGGCCCGCATTTCGGAGCGGGATTTACCAGCGGGCGCGACGGCCTTTGCGGTACGCGTCGTCAATCCGCTGCCTAACGGCCTTCCTCTGAGATTTGCAAATGAATCTCGTCTGCAACTCGCCGACGGCTGGCTCCTGTTGCAATAGGCGGCGATGCATCTTCAAAAATCGCACAGAATCCTTGTAACACATCTCCGATTCTTCCGCTGCGAAATTCAATCATCCGCGAAGGCTTCGCGACCCCAATCCAGCTGACTGTGTTTCCAAGACTGTTTCGTTCTAATTCGGTAAGCCCCGCGAATTCGCGTTCCCCCGGACGCGAATAAACAAGAGAAGCTCGTCGTTTCAAAAACGTCGTTTTTTTTCGGTTTCCTCGAGCGAGTCAAACAGCATTTGTCAGATCTTGAGTTCCAACATCTGACGAAGTTTTTCGGCTCGCTGTCGCGCAGTTTCTACATTGATGAAATGACGTTCGCCCGAATTGCGCGACATCGCGCGAGAGTGTTGCGCCATTTCTTAATGTTCCTTGATCCAGCCAACATCTCAGCCGAAGGAGTCGGCGCGGCAGCGTTGCTGTGCAGTGTACAGGAGAAAACAGGTCGAGATTACGCATGTGCTGTGTTGAAAGCTGGAAATCAAAACCAACGCGAACGACTCCTGTACCTATTGCTGCAGGACGGTTGTCATGTCGTCCAGAACGACTGGGACCCTTACCGAGCTTTTCTGATCGAAGATGAGGAGTTCGTCCGCTTACTCCGGGGCGTTCTTGAGGTCCTGATCCGTATGCTGATGTGCATGCGATTCGACTTTGCGGCAAGCTTGAGATTTCGGGAATCAACTCGCTGCTTCTGAGGTTGTTGCGAACGGGACATTCTTCCTTTCCGGGATTTGTAAGCCTTCTCAATTGGTTGTCGGAACGCGAACCGACAGAGGAAATTCTCCAGCATTCACTTGAGGCTTTGAACGAATGGAAAGCGATTGAAAAGTTTTCGTTGCTCCAAATCGCGGATGAGATTTTTGGCGGGTTCCTGCGAGCAGGCAATGAAACCGTGAAATTGAAAGCTCGGCAGTCCTTTATGGATCTCGTTTCTGGCTGGCTGAACGATGGAGACGGTCAACTGCATGGACTCTCGCTCGGTGGATCCTGGGATTTATTATGCGAGTCCTGCGAAGATCGCGAGCTGCCATGGCTTCGAAACGTAGTCCAGCAGGTGAACGATCTCCATGCATACGCTCCCCTGATTGCTCTACTTCGACTCGATCATGACGCAGGACGCCAAATTCTGCTGGATTGGCTGCATCAGCGGAACAAACAGGAGTCAGCGCTGCGGGTTGCTCGCGATGTCTATATCGGAACCAGTGACCAGGAAATCATTTCAATCATTCAGTCGATGGCTGCGAACGTCGGCCACAAATTCCTGTGGTGGATTTTCAATACCCTGGACCAAATTGGGGGACCGGCGGCTTATCAGGCCATTGCCTCACATTTGCAGCGTCTGGACCCGCCGGACAAGCGCTTCCTCAGACGCAATGAAGAGTTCGATATGACTGTCTTGCTTCCGGCTGTTGCAGAGTCTGGTGCGATGCATCCAGAAGCCCTTCGCGAGCTCTCAACGTGGTGGAAGGAATGTGACGCTTCAGATCGACCAACGACTTCAACCTTGTGCGGCATTTTCTCTGCCGCTGACAGTGAAGTTTTTTTTGACCCGTACGAGATGAAGGGCCTGTCTGCTGCCGAAAAACATCCGACACGACTCCCGTGGGAATCATTGTCGGACTGGGTCAGCAGAGACATTCAGAGGTTTGCCGCAGCTAGCTGCGGCATGTTTCATCCGGGGACCACGTTCGCCGAATTCCAGGAGAATCCAGATCAAAATTCCGATCTCAGCTATCTCGTGACGTTCATTCACAAAAACACCCTTTATCAGGGCGAGTTCATGCGACCGCGCGACGTCGGTCGGATTAAAGCCATGATCAATGCCGCATTGAAACATGCGGGCGTCAAGGAGCAGTTTGTGGAAGTTACTGCCATTAAGCCGGAGCGAGTTTTCGTCTTTGCAAAACCCGAGATTCTCAAATCGCTGGCCAGCAGATTCAATATGCCGCTTGAGGATAATGGCGACGAAAGTTTTACGCCGGGCCTGCCAACGAAACACCCGGGTGCTGCAGACTCGGAGGGTTGACGCCCTGCCGCTCGCCTGGTTCAAATCGACAACGGCTCAAACAGCTCATCGAGCTGACCGGTGCTGTCGGCAAAGGAATCCAGTCGCACGCCCACTTTGTTGAGCAGTGTGAGATGCAGATTGGCCATGGGTGTCGGTTCACTGAACCGAATGTGACGCCCTCCCTGCATGTGGCCGGCAGCACCGCCGGCGACAAGGATGGGCAGATTCAGGTGGTCGTGAACATTTGGATCACCCATGCCGCTGCCGTATAGCAACAGCGAATGATCCAGCAGCGTGCCGTCGCCTTCCTTAGTCTCCTGCAAGCGCAGCAGAAAGTCCGCGAACAGCGACACGTGGAACTGATTGATCTTCGCCACTTTGGCGATCTTCTCTGGATCGTTGCCGTGATGAGTCAGCGGATGGTGCGGATCGGCGACGCCGATTTCCGGATACGTCCGGTTGCTGGTTTCACGAGCCAGCTGAAATGTCGTCACGCGCGTGATATCTCCCTGAAACGCCAGTAGCTGCAGATCAAACATCAGCTTTGCATGATCCGCGTACGCGGCAGGCACACCCAGGGGCCGATCCAGATCCGGCAGCGGGTTTTCTTTGGCATTGGCTTCTGCCTGCTGAATTCGCCGTTCGACTTCGCGAACGCTGTCGAGATATGCACCGATCTTTTCACGATCGGCAGGGCCAAGCGTGTTCTGCAAGCGCGCGATTTCCTGACCAATTCCGTCTAACAGGCTGGCTCTCTTTTTTAAAGCGGCCTGACGATCAGCCGAGGAACCACCTTCGCCGAAAAGTGTCTCAAAGACAATGCGAGGATGCGCCTCGGACGGCAACGGCGTTTTTGGCGAAGACCACGACAGATTATTCTGGTAGACACAAGCGTAACCGTTGTCGCACTGGCCCACTGTCGCCAGCAGATCCATCGACAGTTCCAGCGATGGCAACTGTGTGTGCTGACCAATTTGCTGAGCCGCAATCTGATCGACAGTTGTGCCCAGAAAGTAGTCGGTGCTTTCTGTTCGTTTGGCCGTCGCGCAACTCAGGAATGAACAATTGGATGTCGCGTGCGTTCCTGGATACGCATTCCGGATCTCCATATTGCTGATTGCCGTCACGTGTTGACGCACCGGAGCCAGCGGACTGAGCGTCGGCGACAGCTTGCTCAGATCATCGCCGGGCAGCGTCCAGCGCGAAATGTCGCACCCCATCGGCATGTAAATGTAGCTGATACGACGCAGCCGAGTCGCATTGGCCACCGTTTTGGCTTGTGCCGTCATCGCGGGGACCATGGCGTCCAGCAGCGGCAGGGCAATTGCGGCACCAAGGCCTCTGAGCAATGTCCGTCGAGGCAGAGATTTCCTGGTAATGATCATTCAGCGATCCTCATTTGAAACGGTGTGCTGCCGACAATCCCCTGAATTAGTGTCGAAAACCGGTAGTCGTTGACTTGAGCATCACGGACGATTCTTCGCACGGCCGCAGCATCGTGAAGTTCAATTCCGCGGCCCAGCGCATACGTCATCAGCTTTTCAGTCAGTGTACCAACAAATAATTCAGGCCGCCGCAGAAATCCATGTTCGAGGCCATCGGCACCGGTAAATTGACTACCATCCGGCAGCCCGCCTGACGCATCAATCAGATACTCGTTGTCTCGTACACGCCAACGCCCGATCGCATCAAAGTTTTCCAGTGCGAAGCCGACGGGATCCATCAGATTATGGCACCCTGCACAGTTTGGGTCGGCTCGATGCTGAGCCAGCCGTTCACGAATCGGCAGGCTGTCCAGTACTGTGTTGTCTTTGAGTGCCGGAACATCAGCGGGCGGAGGAGGTGGCGGCGAACCAATCAGATTCTTCAGAATCCAATGCCCTCGAATGACGGGGGAGGTGCGCGTCGCGTACGAGGTGACCGTCAGAATGCTGGCGTGTCGGAGTAAACCACCACGATGAGTTTCAGGCGTAAGTTCAACACGGCGGAAACGATCGCCGTAAATGTGAGGGATTCCATAATGCTTTGCGAGTCGTTCATTCAGAAACGTGTATTTGCCGCGAAGCAAATCCAACACGCTGCGATCTTCATGCATGATTCTTGCAAAAAA
>JBBJME010000049.1:0-36231 GCA_037719765.1 Planctomycetaceae bacterium | reverse complement strand
AAGAAGTGTCTTTCAGTTTGCTGGAGCAAACTAGGTGGGAGCAAACTAGGTGGGTGGCACTATTGATGCAGCACTATTGTGATGCAAATCAGAAGTCCGTGTCGCAAACACAATCGTCACGTTACCGCAACGTCGCAATCACGGCACCTGTTTTGGCGGCCAGAAAAACGCCGATGATCTTGCCATCATCCATCGCGACCACCGGTGCTCCGTGCCAGGAGGCGATGTCCGATGTGTCGAGTGCTATGGACCATGAACTTTCATGGGCGGTGATCTGATCGCGGCTGATGCTTTGGATTACGGTCGTGGCGACGCCATCGTTCCGGACGCTGCGGCAGATGCAGCAGTCTTCGAGCTGAGTTGGCACCCGCAGGTCTGAGGGTGTTACCGCTGCGAAATTGTGTTTCAGATCGGCGCTGACGAGCCAACGGTAACTGTCGATCGCAGCAGGTGCGTCTGCGCTGTCCGCTGAATCCGGCTTCCGTTGCAGTGACATCGTTGCGGCAAAATCTGAGACAAGCGATTCAACGCGAAACTCTGCCGCCGATCCGCTCTTCCCGTCCGATAAAGCGGCATCAAGTGGCAGAATGTCCGAAGCGGTGAGCAATTCGAACGTCGTCGCATCGCGCTGCACGACCAGTCCATTCATCGAAAACGTCTGCGTTCGCGGAATGCCGAGCATCGTCGTTTGGCGTGTGCCATGAATCATCACGGTCGGCGGCAGGCTGAAATCGATCAGTGGCAGCGATGCAGCGGAGTTCAGCCAGGCAGGATCGGGCTTTTCATGGAGCAAAAACATCTGACCCGATTGAACGGGCGACTTATCATCACTCACTGTCGGTGTGGCGAACGAAACGCCGCCGCGCACGATGGAACTCAGCGAGTCTGCGTTCAGATGCAGACCACTCAGCCCGACATCCACTCCCAGTCCGCTGGTCACCCAGAACTGCGAGGTTTTCTGCAGCAACCGGGAATACTCCGGCTGAATTCTCGCGTGGATATCCACAAAACGCGCGTCGGGAGAAAGATGAATGGACAAGGTCTGCCCGACATCGACTCCGCGCCAGGCGATGGGAGAACCAACCGTCACGCCATGACGCGCGTCGCCGCGGAGGACAATATCGATCCCGTTGTCACTGTTTTCGTCAGGCGGGACTGTCGCCAGGCCGTCGAACGATTTTCGAACAGGGCCGTTCGGGTCTCCTGGGCTGACAGCGATGTACTTGGCACCGACGGCTGTTTCCAGACCGCTGACGCCGGTCAGGCTGAGCTGAGGTCGTACAATCCAGAATCGCGTGCCTTCGCGTGCCAGTTTTGCGGCTTCCGGAGTCAACGTCACGGACGCCGAAATCTGCGACAAGTCACCACTGAGCACGACTTCTGATACGGTGCCAGTGTCGATGCCTCGATGCCGGACACTATCACCCGATTTGAGTCCATGGCCGTCCGGGAATTGAATGACAATCGTCGGACCCTGTGCTGGAATGGCTCGCCACGTCAGCCAGCAGGCGATCAGCAGACAGGCCAACGTGGCCCACCACATTTTTGACGACATCAAGAGTGCGGATGGTGCTCGAGCTCCACGAATTTGTGCCACAGGAAATTGTGTCACTGGGGAAACTGGCGTCGAAGAACCTGTCGCTGAACTCTCTGTTGGCGTCGCTTCGTTGTCTTTCGAAAGGCTCATTCGGAGTCCTCCCAGATCGCATGAGGATGAAAGGAAATCGAGGCCACCATGCTCATGGTGACGCACAGGATAAACGCAAACACGGCAGGCCCGAATTCAAAATGAACAAGGTTGCCAAGTTTGACCAGCGTGACCAGAAACGCCAGAAGCATCACATCCATCATGCTCCACTTGCCGACGTGTTCCATGATGTGCAGAGTCGTCGCCTTGTGCCGCTGATGCAGGAATTCGAGCAGGCTGAGTTCTAAAAGCAGCACAATTTTCGTCAGCGGAAAAACAACCGAAAACAGCAACACGACTCCACCGACCAGCCAGTCACCGTGTTTCAGGAGTTCAATTGTTCCGCCCAGAATGCTGGACTGTTGTCGGATGCCGAATTTCTAAATCTCCAGGATTGGACACAACACTGCCGGCCAAAACAGCACAAACGCCGCAACAGCCGCAGCAGCCGTCCGACTGGCCGTTGTGCGACGACACCCCGGCGGCGCGAAGGCCGATCCACATCGCGTGCATTCTGCGCGCTGGCCAGATTGCAGTTCCGGGATCTGATGAATCATTCCGCAACTGTGACAGGCAAGATGTCTGGACAATGTTCGCTCACTATTGACAGGAATATCGCAACATGGAAGCTATCCCACGACAGGAACTGTCGCCGATCGATGCATGAAACAATGTTTCGAACAACTCTTACTCGACACTTCGTGAAGAATAGTCTGCAATGCAGTTTTTCAGCAGGTCACCCAGCGGCTGCAACTGCGTCTCGTACCTGGTCCAGCGACTTCGAGAAGACTGATAAAGCGGTTGTCGCACCTGGACGACACTGGCCGTCTGATTCACTGTCGATTCGCTGTGCGTGGCGTAACATGCGTATGATTTTCATTTTTCGTCGTCGAACAATACGATTCTTTGCTGTGATATGAAAGTGGACGCAGCGAATCACTGTTCAGCCACCTGCGATTTCAAAGAAATATGACGTGACAATGCCGGCTTCAGATTCTGTTGTACTCGGTTCTCGATCTCCTCAACGCCGTGAATTGCTGGCGTCGATCGTTGGCGCGCACGCGGTGCAGATTATGCCTCCGCTTTCTTCGGCGGAAGCGGATTTTCACGACGTGTCTGACGATGCTGGCTTTGAACGCCGCCTGCTGGAGATCGTGCGCGACAAGTATCAGGATGTCAGTCGTCAGGTGACGATGTCGGAAGTCTTTTCGGGCGAGGAGAAGACACATTCTCCATTCATCGTCGTCGCTGACACAATTGTGATTGCAAAAGATGATCAGCAGCACAAACGAGTCCTCGGACAACCTGAACCGGCCGAATGGCAGTCAGAAGTGCGGCACTGGATGCGTCACTGGCTGGCGGGAAGAACGCATGAAGTCTGGACGGGGGTGATTGTGGCGCGGGGGAACGATGTGCGTGAATTCATTGTAAAATCCAGCGTAACGTTTTGTGATGTATCGGACGCCCTGATTGAATGGTATCTTTCAACAAATGAGTCCGTTGGGAAGGCAGGAGGTTATGCCATCCAGGCCAATGCGGCGGCGTTTGTTTCGCAGTTTACCGGAAGCCTGACGAATATCATCGGCCTGCCGTTGATGGAAGTGATTGACGCATTGCAGGCTTTGGGCTGGCAATTGCCGGTTCGAGATGTGAAGGATTAGGTCGTGCCTCGGGAGACGGACATCATTACTCTTGCTGCAAACGACAGCAATGATGATAGCGCGACGGGGGCGGCCGTGTACCGGAGGACTGACGCCGCTCCGCTCGCCGATTTGTGCGATCGTCCGATTGTGATTGGTGGACGCACAATACCCACGCGGTTTTTTCTCGCCCCGCTGGCAGGTTATACGCATCTGGCGTTTCGGCTGGTACTGCGAGGTATCGGCGGACTGGGACTCGCGACAACGGACCTTGTGCTGGCCTCCATGTTATGGTCCGAACGCCGCAAGTCACTCGACCTTGTGGAAACATGCCCGGCCGATCGACCGCTGTCCGTTCAGATTTTCAGCGGTGAAACAAGCCATCTGGTAAAAGCCGCCATCTGGCTGCAGGAGCATGGCTACGAAGGCATCGACATCAACATGGGGTGTCCGATGGCAAAGGTGAACAGTTCCGGCGGCGGGGCGCGATTGATGTGCAACGTCGAAGGAGCTGTCAACATGGTCTCCCGCGTGATCGATGCCGTTAAACTTCCGGTGACGGTCAAGATGCGGCTTGGCTGGGACGCCAGCATGATCACAGCGCCGGAACTGGCTGTCGCTCTGGAAGAAATCGGGGTGGCGGCGGTGACCGTCCATGGTCGCACTCGGTCGCAGGGGTTTCACGGAACGGTGGATCGGGAAGGAATTCGACAAACAGTCGCCGCCGTGCGTGCCATGCCGATCATTGCCAACGGCGACGTGAGAACACCTGACGAAGCGTTTTCCATGATGCGTGAAACCGGCTGTGCCGCTGTTGCGATCGGTCGCGGAGCGATGCTGGACCCGTGGATCTTTCGCCGAATTCAAAGCCTGGCAAATGGCGAGACTGATGTGTATGAACCGACCATTGATGAACAGATCGGATTTCTGTCCAGTCATTTTTCGCTCATGGCCCGGCAGTATGATGACTTCGCGTGCCTGATGTTCCGCAAGTTTGCGGCATGGTACGGATCACGGCTCGGAATCCCGGAAGACCTTGAAGACCGCCTGAGACGTTTCGAATCGTTCGCCGAATTCGAGGAAATCCTCAACCAGATCCGCTTACGCCACGGCGAACGGATGAGTTCCGTACCGACAGCGCTGGTCAAGACACCCAACGGCCCGATTGAGCATTGGTAGGTGCGGTCGCATGTTTGCGATTTGCGATGGCAACGCAGACTGACTCCCATGACAGTCTCTTATGAATCGGTTGGATCAAGCGTTTCTGCGTCCAGAATATCTTTGGGACGTCCGCTGGCCCTTTTGTTGATAACCAGATCAATGCGTCCCATCACAGGGATGTCCATGCCATCAATGTCAACGGCCAGACCATCAGGATGCGATCCGCAGGAGTTGCCTGAAGCACACCGACATCCTTGCCTTGCTGGTCAAGCGTCGTACGTTTGACAATCGATCGGTTCATACGCAGTAGTGAAGACATGGTTTTACCAGGACAGGCTCCTATTCAACAGCATCGCCATCATCGGGGCGTGAATATGTGAAGTGCGTGATTTTGCGTGCGTTCCAAAGGAGCATCAATCCCAAAGCGCCGTGCCCGAAAGCATACAGAAGATAGCTTTCGTGCGAGGTATCGGAAGACGCGAGCGGCCCGTATGACCAACCTGCCTGCGCGACCATAAAGTCAAGGGGGTTTTGGAACGAAAGCAACAGCGGCCAAAATGCACAAAGGCGAACGCCCACGCCGAACCAGTCCTGGGCCGTCATCGGGTGTGAATTCTCGGAAACCATGAGATTTGTCCGAAGGACCCGACAGCCGGAACCCAGTGGGTCAGGGGATTGACGCTGACGAATAAAATCATTCTACCAATGACTGTGCACACAGTCTACAATCGAAGGAGAGCCGAGTGCTCCTGTGTCAAATCCTGATTTCTCGGACGTCCCAACGGCGAAATGAAGCAGGAGAACCGCATGTCGATCGATACCAAGTTCATTCCGGGAATCGTCAGGAACGGAGTTGTCGTTCCCCAAACAGAAAACCAACTGCCCGACGGGACACATGTTGAAATAATCCTGCAGCCCGCCGGCATGACACCCGCGTTGAAGGCGGAACTCGAAGCATAGGAGTCGGCTGGAGACGAGGCGTGGGCAATGATCGACAAGTGGGAAAGTGAAGATCAATGAAGATCGGCGATATCATTCCTTCGTTATCGTTTCATCCAGATTCAGGATCAGGTTCGCCATCATGGTCATGGCTGCATAGCCAGCCGGGTCGAGACCAGCGATGCGTGGAGACGCGCCGATGACAAGCAGCTTCTCTGCTTCAGCAGGGTTGGCTTGGTAGTGTGCGAGCTGATCAGCGTGGACTCGGGTGAGTACCTGCAGCTCGTGTTCGCCGGGGATCCTCGCGGTACACAACTGAAAGCCGAACGTGAGTTGCTTCGCTGCCGAATCGCCGCCTTCGGTCATCATCCGTGCAGCCAGATGACGAGACGCTTCGACGTACTGCGTGTCGTTCATCAGGACCAGCGCCTGCAACGGCGTATTCGTGCGGGCGCGGCGGGCAACGCAGGTTTCGCGCGAAGGAGCGTCAAAGGCCATCAGCGATGGCGGCGGTGCCGTGCGTTTCCAGAACGTGTACAGACTGCGCCGGTACAGCGCATCGCCGTCGTCGCGTTTGTAATTCTGAGTCGTGCTGCCGACAAACGCAACGGACTCCCAGATACCATCCGGCTGATAGGTTCGTACACTTTTTCCGCCGTAAACTTCTGCCAGCAAGCCACTCATCGCCAGTGCACTGTCGCGAACGACTTCGGCATCCAGGCGGAAACGCGGACCGCGGGCGAGCAATGCGTTTTCGGGATCGGCTGACAACAGTTCGGGCAATATGGACGATGACTGACGATACGTGTTCGACATCACGATCAGTTTTTGCAGCGCCTTAATGTCCCAGCCGCTCTCGACAAATTCCACGGCCAGCCAGTCGAGCAATTTCGGATTTGTCGGCCACTGTCCCTGCATGCCAAAATCTTCCGCCGTCTTGACAATGCCCACTCCGAAATACTGCTGCCAATAGCGATTCACGCCCACTCGTGCGGTGAGCGGATGCGATGGATCGACCAGCCATTTTGCGAGGCCCAGGCGATTTTTCGGCGCGCCCTCCGGCAGCGGTGGAAACATGGCGGGCACGTTCGCCTCGACCTTGTCACCTGGCTTGTCGTATTCTCCTCGCTTGAGCACAAATGTGTTGCGAGGCTGCGGCAGGTCTTCCATGATCATCGTAATGGCAATCGCCGCGTCGGTTTCGTTGCGTTGTTTGGTCATGTCGTCCACTTGCTTTTGCAGTGGCTCAAATGTCGTTCTGGTCCTGGGATGCACAATCTGCACGAAGTGGTCTCGGATAAGCTTGGCCTGCTCGGGCGTGCGCTTGTCAACTTCCACCTTGATCGCATCACGCACTGGTTGTGGCACTGTCGATTTTTCAATCGCACGGGCATATGTTTCCCAGGCAAGTTGCGATTCGAACGACTGACTGCCCTGCGGAGTCTTCGTGACGCTTCCCGCGTGATCCCAATAAACAGTTCCGCCGAACTGGGTAAACGCCCAGCCATTGAGTTCCGCTCCTGCAGCCAATCCAGCGTGTGCTGCATCGACCTCCAGGCGAACCCACTGCCCTGTCGGAGGCAGCGGCCCCATCGATCGATGCTCGGGAACATCACCCGCTCCGAAGGCAATCGCATCTTCACCCCAGAACGCTCGATGATTCCAACTGCCGTCGTTGAACTGCAACATAATGGTTTTTGGAGGATTTGTCGGATCGAGCCAGCAGTACGCAAACAATTTGTCGCCTTCGCCGATCTTCAGACCGGGGCTGACACCTGTGAAGAAATGTTGGCTCATTACGTCCGCCTTGCGGCGAGTCGACTTGATTCCCGCGTGCACCGGATGATCCGGAGCCGACACGAATTCCCAGGGCGTGTCGCCCTGCAACTGAGCGCCCGCAGGAGTTTCATCTTCGATCCAGATGAACTCGGCTGGCTCCAACGGGGCCGGGACGGTTCCGGCTCCGGGGTCAACATAGTCCACTGAAGCCAGTGCCGACGTGATCTGTTCTTTCGCTGATGCGATCTTCGCATCCAGGTCCGCGATCCGCGAGGACTGTTCGGGAGTGGGCACTTTGATCGTCGGTGGCGGGGCCAGTGCATTGCCATCCATCGCAGCATCGGCGGACGCATTGTAGAAGGCAAAGAGCTGGTAAAACTCTTTCTGCGTTACCGGATCAAACTTATGATCATGACAAACTGCGCAGCCGAGTGTCATCCCCATAAATATCGTCGACATGGTTTCGGTGCGATCGACGGCGTAGCGAACCAGGACTTCTTCGTTGATCGAACCGCCTTCGCTCGTCGAGACATTGCAGCGATTGAATCCAGTTGCAATCTTCTGGTCGATCGTGGAATCAGGCAGCAGATCGCCGGCAAGTTGTTCAACCGCGAACTGATCGAATGACTTATTGGCATTGAACGCGTTAATGACCCATTCGCGATATTTCCACAGGGCTCGTTCGTTATCCAGATGCAGACCGTGCGAATCGCCATAGCGCACCAGGTCCAGCCAGTAGCGGGTCATCTGTTCGCCATAGCGCGGTGACGCGAGCAGTCGATCGACGACTTTCTCGTACGCATTGGAATCAGCATCCGCGAGGAACGCCTGCACTTCGTCCGGCGTCGGCGGCAATCCGGTCAGATCCAGCGTGGCGCGCCGAATGAGGGTGACTCGATCCGCTTCCACCGATGGTTTTAAACGGGCCGTGTCGAGTTTCTCCATCACAAAGCGATCGATGGGATTCCGGCACCAGGCTTCTTCACTGATGGCTGGCAAAGCGGCTCGTTGCGGCCGAATGAATGACCAATGGCCCTTGTATTCGGCTCCCTGGGCAATCCATTTTGTGAGCGTTTCTATCTGCGACGGCGTCAGTTTCTTTCCGCTGGCCACAGGCGGCATGATGAGATCCGGATCAGTGGATTGAATCCGCGCGAGCAGTTCGCTTTCGTCGGTCTTCCCGGGCACGATTGCCGCGGCCCCGGATTCCAGTTTGGCCACAGCACCGTCGTGCGAATCCAGCCTCAGCCCGGCTTTCCGTTCCGCTGCATCCGGGCCATGACACTTATAGCAAGTATCCGACAGGATTGGTCGTACGTCGCGGTTGTAATTGATTTCGTCGACCGCTCTGACATCAGAACAGATGGTGATGAGTACGAAGATGGGGAAGTATCGATTTAATCGGCGGGCATCAGAACTCATGTGATTCCTCAACGAATATGCGCAGCGAACCAAGGCACCGACAGGTGGGCAAAAGAGTGCGGAGCCCGATTACCGCAGATGCCGGCACGCTTGTCAACGATCTGATGGTCGACGGGACGGCGAAAAATCGAACTTCGACGGTGGAAGCGGGGCGTTAAATGCGATAAACCCCGTGTGAGACGACGATTTTGTGCCGTTTTTCAGCCCGTCAAAGGATTTGCCGCAATGCACGAGGTGCTCCACAATAATTTGTTTCTGGTGAAAGAGCACGTTGGCTTGTTCAAGGCTGCCAGCAATTTTGATGTATTCGACCCGGCGACCGGCCAGAAAATTATCGACTGTCGCGAAGAAAACCTGGGTTTCATTACGAAAATGCTGAGATTCACTGACTACAAACGCATGACACCGTTTGAGATCACGTTGCGAACACCAAGTGGCGAACCTGTCCTGACTGTCAAACGCGGGGTCTCAATCTTCCTGTCGAAGGTCGATGTGCTGGACGAAAACGGCCATCGGATCGGTGGATTCAAACAGAAACTCTTCTCGATCGGCGGCGCATTCAGCGTGCTGGATGCGAAAGACAACCCGATTTGTGATTTGAAGGGAAAATGGACGAGTTGGGACTTTTCCTTTCGCCGCGGCGACAAAGAGTTCGCGCGCGTGTCGAAGAAATGGGCGGGGCTGGGGAAAGAACTCTTCACCTCTGCCGACAACTACATGATTTCGGTCGAAGACGATGTCCCACTGCAGCATCCGATCCGCATTCTGGTGATGGCCGCCGTCATGTGTATCGATTTTGTAATGAAAGAATGAACGTACGATGGACATCCATGTCCGTCGCCTAACGTCCAACATCGTCCAGGCGACAGATCTTGTAAATCGTAGGTTCTTCGTGGCTGGCAAGTTTTCCCACATAGTCTCGGACATAAATGTCCAAGGTACGGGACGTTGAAACATGTCAGACACAGCCACGGATGATCGCGATGAACGGTTGGCGGTCGTGTTTGATCAATTGATGCAGGATTCAAAAAGCGGGTCGGCGCAGAAGCGGCTGGACGAAGCTGTGCGGCAGCATCCGGATCTGGCGAGCGATCTCCGCGAGCTCTTTGCGACGGCGCAAATCGCCGACGACATTGCATTACTGCAGTCTTCGGATCTCAATTACCTGACTGGCGGCGGTTCGAAATCGCCGAGGATGTCCGGTTCCATCTCTGCCGGATCAGCAATCGGGACCTCAATCGGCGAATACGAGCTTCGTCAGGAACTTGGCCGGGGCGGGATGGGAGTGGTGTACCGGGCGTTTCAGGCGAGCCTGCAGCGCACGGTGGCTCTGAAAATGATTCCGAACGCCGCGTTCGCGGCATCGCAGGATCTGGCAAGGCTGCGAGCGGAAGCGTTGGCCGCAGCGCGGCTCAGCCATCCCAACATCGTACCGGTCTACGAAGTGGGCGAACACAATGGTCAACCGTGGTTCAGTATGCAGTTCATTCAGGGGACGACACTCTCGCAGCGACTAATGAACGGCCCGATGAAACCGCGCGACGCCGTGGCGTTACTGGTCCCGATTGTGGATGCCATCGGTGCAGCGCATCGTGCCGGCGTACTGCATCGAGACCTCAAGCCCAGCAACATTTTGATCGCCGCAGACGGCACGCCGTTTGTCACGGACTTCGGACTGGCAAAACGTGTCAACGTGGAAGAAGAATCAATGGCGTCCGGCGGCATGGGTTCCGACATTGCAAATCTCACGCAAAGCGGTGCGATCCTCGGAACGCCGGCATGGATGTCGCCGGAGCAGGCGGCAGGTCAGACGGATTCGATCGACGTGGCCACCGATATCTACAGTCTTGGAGCGGTGCTCTTTGCGATGCTCACAGGCCGCCCGCCGTTTCAGGCCGCCTCGCCACTTGACACCGTACTGATGGTGATCGAGCAGGATCCGCCAAATATCCGGATGCTGAATCGTGCGGTCGATTCGGATCTGGAAATGGTGGTCATGAAATGTCTGCAAAAGCCGCAGGATCTGAGATATTCGTCTGCCAGTGCGCTGGCGGCAGACTTGCGAGCCTGGCTGAACAACGAACCGGTGAGCGCTCGATCTTCGACGATCGCGCAGGTGATGACGCGCCTGTTTCGCGAATCGCATCATGCGGCGATTCTGCAGAACTGGGGTCTGCTCTGGATGTGGCACAGTCTCGTCGTACTTCTGCTCTGTTTGATCACCAATCTGATACAGCTTCAGGGCGTGACGGAACGCTGGCCATTCGTCGGTCTGTGGGTAGTGGGATTGGGACTCTGGGCGGCGATTTTCTGGAATCTGCGACATCGCGCAGGCCCGATCACGGCGGTTGAACGCCAGATTGCTCACGTCTGGGGCGGGAGCATGATCGCGTCGTCGATGCTGTTCTGGGTGGAATCGATCATGGACAGGCCCGTGCTGGAATTCTCGCCAGTGCTGGGAGCCATCGCCGGGATGGTCTTCCTCGCCAAAGCCGGGATTTTGTCGGGGAGTTTTTACATTCAGTCGGCAATGATGTTTACGACCGGTTTGGTCATGGCTGCGATAGAACACAGCGATTTGCCGAATTTCAGCGTGTCTTTGTTCGGTGTGATGTCCGCGCTGACTTTCTTTCTGCCTGGTCTGAAATACTATCGGCAACAACGGCGATCTGTGCGATAATGCCACAATCTGACATGACTGTCTGCGAGCTGAACTGCAATCGATGTGTGACGAAAAATGGTATCGCCAGCGGATCAGAGAGTCGAGTTTCGGAATCACACTTGACTCGGAGCGCCCTCGCCGCCCCGGATATCAATGCGAGAGAATTTGTGGAACGCACGGGAGAACGAATCCTCCCGTTCAGCCGACGCTTCACTGTTTATGCGTCAACGCAGGATAAAGCGCTCCGACTTTCAAAAGCCGTCAACGGATTTGAGCCGCTTGGTTTCCTGAATGAATACTCACGAGTCGGTGCGAAGAAGCGGCTGTTTGATCTGGTCGATGTTTCTCAATTGACAACGGGATGGTTCGACAGCGGGCACATCTACTACGGTGACATGCCGGAGATGATTTCAGACTTTAGTTTTCTCTTCCGGGGCATTCAGGCCCGTTCGCTCCAGCGAGGCCTTTCAAAAACTCCACCGATCTACAGAATTGCTCGGCGCGGGCCGTAGTCGCCACGGTTCGGCAATTCCTGCTGGAGATCAGAACGTCATGCTGCGGTGTGCGAATATCCGGGCGCATGAAAAGGACGTGAGACGAATCTCGCTGTTGTGTGAAGCCATCTTTCGTCGTAAAAAACGCGAATGATGTTTCTGACATACACGAATTTCGGTCAACGCACATTGGCAGGGATCACCAAATGTTCCCGTGACAAAAGTGGTTTCGTGAATCTGCAAAGTTGCACAACATCTGTGATCATTGCCATGCTGCTGTTTGTTTGCTGGTTGAGTTGCCTGGCAGGTAGTGCGCTCTCTGATGACGTCCACACCGCGCAGCATGAACATTTTGCCGCGAGTGGTCCATTCGGGACGGACGGGAATCTGCGTCAACAGACTGAGGTATTTTTTGCAACGTCTACGGTCGGGGCAGAGAATAGCAGTGGAAAGCTTATGATTCAGGCGGAAACCACCGCTGCGTCGCTGCTTCAGGAACCCTTCAGTTTTCGATCTTCACTGTCCGGTGCACCGGATTTTCTGCCTCTGGACGTGCCGTTCATCGAACGTGCGTTTATCAGTGAAACAGAATCAGATCGGGACGACATCAAACGACCGTCGGGTATCCAGCTTATATCCGCTGATTCAAATGTCACATTCCTCCGAGCTCGGAAGTCCGGGAGCACGACAGTTGCGGCTGCGACAGGAACGGCTGCGCTGCAGCCCGTGCCGCCGGAGAATTCTGTCCCGAAACCGAGCGACACTCCAAAGGCTGGAAACGTCGGAAATGTGATGGTGATTCCCGCTCAGGCAGTTCCGAGCCCGACGGCAGTCGTGCAACCACCTGCGACCGAAGCCCCCCCCGCCGAAGCTCAGACAAATGACGTGGCACCGGCGACAATCACATTGGAGATGATTACAGCGCAACGCCTTGCGGCTGAGGTGCTGCCGGATCTCAAAGACGAAGTGAAAGTTCAGTTAACGAAACATTTTCAGCGCGCCTCTGAATCGATCGCCCAAAAAACGGACATTGACAAGCGGATCGGGGAGCTGAAAGCAGAAAAAGAGAACGGCCCGACACTGATCGCCGAACATCGAGCACTGTTGACTCAGCCCCCGCCGAAATCTGAGCCGGAGTATCCACTGGGAGCGACGGTGGCCGAATTGGATCAATTGCGCCTGGCCGACGAAGAAAAAGCGGCAGAGTCACGACAAAACATGGAGGCATGGGAGGCTAAATCCAAGACGCGAGCTGAGAAAAAACCTCAGATGCCGGCATTGATCGAAACAACGCGCAAGCAACTGGAGGACGCGGAAAAGGCCGCTTCCAGTGCAGCACCTGACGGGGAATTACCGGTTCTCGGGGCCGCGCGTCGCCTGGATCAGGAAGCTTACATCCTGATGCTTCGATCCCAGCTGGAACTCTATCGCATTGAGCAAACTCACTACGAAGCGTTGAATGAATTGTTTCCTCTGCAGCACGATGTGCTGACTCGGGCAAAGAACTCCATTGATAAGCGCATCGAGCTGTGGAAAACGGTTTTGGCCGATGCGGGGCGGGATGAAAGTGCGCGCCAAGCTCAGGAAGCCCGTGAAAAACTGCGAAATGCCCACCCGACATTGCGGGATCTTGCTGAGGACAATTCGCGTCTGACGCTGCGTCGCAAGGAGTTGCAGGAATTTCTGCAGACCAAAGTCAAGGAACTGTCTAACGCGAATGCGACGCTTTCAGGTGTGGAGCAAAAATTCAAAAACGTCACGGAAAAAGAAAAACGCGCGGGCCTGACAACGGCAATCGGGCTCCTGCTTCGCAGTCAGCGCTCGCATCTGCCCGCCGCCCGTGGATATCGTCGTCAACAGCAGACAGCGGAGCAGGACATTGTTCGCCTGCCGACGGAACAGATGCCACTGGAAGATGAACGCAGCGATCTCGGCGACATCGAAGCGCAGGTCGAAGCATCACTCGGTTTAACTTCGGCTGACGCCGCCGCAAATGGTCAGTTACGTGAGATGACGGTCGAACTCCTCTCCGATCGTCGACACTATCTGGACGACCTGCTGGCCGACTATGATTCATGTCTGCAGACGCTTGCGGAAACGGACGTGACCTGCCGTCGCCTGGAGACGACGATTCGCGAATACGAAAGTTACATTGATGAACGTGTCCTTTGGATTCGCAGTGCGACCGCCATCGATTCCGGGTTCATTCAGAAAACGTGGGAATCAGTGCAGTCGTTTGCTACGCATCGTCAATGGCGGCCGCTGGCCAGATTCATGGTGCAGGACGCTCAGGTGTACCGGCCGCTCTACGGATTAATTCTGATGGCCTTCGGCCTGATTATTGGATTAAGTCGTCGCATGCGCCGCTTTGTGGCTGAATTGGGCGATACCGCGCAGCAGCAACTCGATTCAGGGATTCCATTGACGCTGCTGGCCACGATTTTGACAGTCGTGATGGCAACGGCATGGCCGATGTTGTTGTGGTTCGTCGGATCGCGGCTGTCATATGCCGACATGAATCTTGCATCAGCCCTCAGTCTGGCGTTTCTGTTCTGTGCCGCAGCCCTGTGGCTTGTCGATTCTTTTCGGAAGTTGTGTCGCAAACGCGGCGTGGCAGAATCCTTTCTGGCATGGCCAAAGTCAATCGTCCGCAGCCTGCACGCCAATCTGCTGCTCTACGTGGCTGGTGGTATTCCCCTCAGTTTTATCGTGGGAACTGCCAGTCGACTGGACGACGGAACCAGCACGGATTCTGTTGGACGACTGGCGTTTGTGAGTTTCTGCCTGCTGCTGGCGGTGATGCTGCGTCGCATCGTGCGACCATCCGGAGCGATTATTGGAGATCTGTTGCGATCCAGTCCGAATTCCATGATGTATCGTCTGCGCTGGCTGTGGTATCCGCCGGCTGTCGGATCGCCACTGTGCCTCGCAGTGCTGGCTCTGATGGGATACCAGTATACAGCGGAGCAGTTGATGATTCGGCTGCAACTGACATTGGTGCTTTCCATCGTGCTGTTGATTACGTACACGATGCTGATGCAATGGATGCTGGCCGCGAAACTCAGGCTGGCGACGAAGCAGGCACGAGCCCGTCGAGTTGCAGCACTGGCTGCGGCCCAGCGGAAAACGGACGACGACGGCAGCGAGTTTAGTCCGATTCCGGTCACTGAACCACCGCAGGTGGATCTTTCGCTGCTGAATCAACAGATTTTGCGTCTGGTGCGCGGCACCGCCTGCATTCTGTTTTTCACAATCGGCTGGGGTATTTGGGGACAGGTTCTGCCGGCACTCCAGGTGTTCAGCAGAATTGAATTGTGGTCGGTGGTCGTAGAAACAACACAACAGGCAGTTACTGGTGTGGATGGGGCTGCAGTTCAGGAAATCACTCGCATCGAACCGGTGACCCTGGGGCATCTGTTGTTTTCTGCCCTGGTGTTTTCTGTCGCGGTACTTGCCAGTCGAAACCTGCCTGGGCTGTTGGAACTGGCGGTGCTGCAACGGCTTCCCATGGATCATGGCGGTCGCAACGCCATTACGACACTCTGTCGTTATGCGTTCATGCTGGCGGGATGCATTGTTGCCTGCAATACGATCGGCATTCGCTGGGGCAGCGTCCAGTGGCTGGTGGCCGCATTGACTGTGGGGCTTGGTTTTGGACTGCAGGAAATTTTTGCCAACTTTGTGTCTGGTCTGATCATCTTGTTTGAACGACCGATTCGCATCGGAGATGTGGTGACAATCGACGGTGTGACGGGCTGCGTGTCGCGCATCCAGATTCGGGCGACGACGATCACCGATTGGGATCGCAAAGAGTACATCGTCCCCAACAAAGAATTTGTCACCGGAAAACTGCTCAACTGGACTTTGTCAGACAAGACAAACCGTATCGTGGTGAAGATTGGGGTGGCGTATGGCACAGATACCGAGAATGCGCTGGCGATGCTGCAGCAGATTGCGGACGAACACCCTCTGATTCTGAAAGATCCGCCGCCAGTGGTTGGCTTTGAAGGTTTCGGCGAGAGCAGTCTGCACCTGGTATTACGTTGTTTCCTGCCAAGTCTCGACAACCGACTGAAAGTCATCACACAACTGCATGTGATGATCGATCGCCGGTTTAAAGAAGCCCGATTTGAGATTGCGTTCCCTCAGCGGGATGTGCATGTACGTTCGATGCCGCCACAATTTGGACTGGCCGGTACTGTGACACCGCCCTCGGCTGATGCGACCATGGAAACTCCGACACAGAATATCCACCCGATTAAACGATCGGCGTAGTCTTTTCAGCGGATGGATCAGTCCGATCCGACTGAGGACAATGCTCCGGAGGGTGGCAAAGAGGGACCCGTTTACTCCGAAATCGGGCGTTCGTCCTGAAAATCGCCCCTGAACGTCCCGAAATCTTGTGGGAGTCCGGAAATGCAGCAGTCTGCCTGATCGGACGGGTTTACATGAATTCGCAAACCCGATATATCTTCCGCACGATTCGGGGACCGGCGCACAGCCTGTGTTGGAGCAGGCCACCGGAAGAGTTCCACGAAGGACCGGCAGTGGGTAGGAAACTCACCGTGGGTGTTTTGTTTCGCTGGAGGAATTTATCAGTGTCGATTGAAGAAAAAGTGATTGGTATCGTCAGCGATCAGCTCGACGTTCCGAAGGAAGAGATTTCTCGCGACAGCTCATTTGTCGATGATCTTAAAGCAGACTCATTGGATATCGTGGAACTTGTCATGGCTCTGGAAGATGAGTTTGACGTCAAGATTCCTGATGAGGACTATGACAAGATCAAGACAGTTGGGAACGCGATCACGTACATCGAAGGCAAGTCCTGATCCTGTCTGCTCGCATTCTCCGGGCTGGCGGATCACTGCTGGCGACTGTTCTGCACAGGACAGCGTATTGCGCTGTGCTGTCAGGATTGATTCAGACAACTCGCTGGCGCAAAATCTCCAGTCGGAGTTGCGAGTACTTTTTTGCGTCGCGAGTTGAATGATGTCACGTCGACGAGTTGTAGTGACAGGTCTCGGCGTTGTCACCGCGCTTGGCTGCGAACTGGACGACGTCTGGGAAGCAGTGTGTGCCGGACAAAGCGGCGTCGGGCTCATTCAACGGTTTGACTGCCGGGACTTCAAGGTTCGGTTCGGTGGCGAAATTCGCAACTTCATCGCCAGCGAACATATTGCGTTCGATACAAAGGACGAGCGGCGTACCGATCGGTTCTCTCAGTTTGCAATCGTCGCGGCCGACAAGGCGATTCGACAGGCGGCGATCGATTTCACACAGGGCGATCCGTATCGCTACGGCGTGCTGGTGGGAAGTGGGATTGGCGGACTGAACGAAATCGAAACGCAGCATTCGATGCTGTTCGATCGGGGTCCGGATCGGATCTCGCCGTTCATGATCCCGAAGCTGATCATCAACGCAGCCAGTGGTAATATCTCCGTGCGCTGGGGACTTCGCGGTCCGACGACCGCAGTCTGTACTGCGTGCGCGTCGGGGACAAATGCGATCGGTGATGCATCTCGCATCATTCAGTCAGGCGTGGCCGACGTGATGATTGCGGGCGGATCGGAAGCCGGGGTCACACCAATGGGCATCGCGGGATTCGCGCCGGACAGGGCCCTTTCGACTCGCAATGACGCACCGCATCAGGCCAGCCGTCCGTTTGATCGGAATCGAGATGGATTTGTGCTGTCGGAGGGTGCTGGAATTCTGGTACTGGAAGAGCGTGACTTTGCGTTAAAACGCGGAGCCACAATTCTGGGCGAAGTGCTGGGCTATGGACAATCCGCAGATGCGATTCATCTGACAGTACCCGATCCGAAAGGTGCGGGAGCCGCTTATGCGATGAACGCCGCACTGCGGGATGCCGGTTTGCATTCGGACGAAATAGATTATATCAATGCTCATGGTACGGGCACGTCGCTCGGCGACATCGCCGAAACCAACGCGATCAGATCAGTCTTCGGCAGTCATGCGGATGCGCTCGTGGTGTCCAGCACCAAAAGCCAGCTTGGCCATCTGATGGGAGCGTCCGGTGGAGTTGAATCGGCATTTTGCATCACGGCCATGCTGCGTCAGATCGCACCCCCGACGATCAATCTTGATGAACCGGATCCACAGTGCGATCTGGATTATGTCCCGAATAGCCCTCGCAGCATGCGAATTCGCAGAACCATGAAAAATAGCTTCGCGTTCGGGGGGCATAATGCGTGCCTTGTTTTCGGTGAGGCGTAGCTGCAATGCTTGAGGTCAACGAGCAGATTCACATTCCCGACTCTGAATTCACGTTTGCGTTTTCGCGCAGCGGTGGTCCGGGGGGGCAGAACGTCAACAAAGTCTGTTCCAAGGCACTTTTGTCGTGGGACGCGACGCGGTCGCCGTCGATCCCCCCGGACGTCCGCGAACGCTTTCTGATTCGCTATCGCCGCCGGATGAACAAAGACGGAATGCTGTTGATCACGAGTCAGCGTTACCGTGACCAGGCTCGGAACATGCAGGACTGCCTTAGTAAACTTGGGGAATTGCTGCTGAGCGTCGCAGTCACTCCGACAAAACGCAAAGCGAGCGCTCCGTCGCGCGGAGCCAAACAACGCCGGCTGAATGATAAGCACGTCAGGTCAGACAAAAAGCAATCCCGCCGCCGTCCGGATCCGGGTGATTGAATGCGGCGGCGCCGACGCCAGAATTCGTCCCGACTTCGCGTAAAACCACGCCTCGATCTCTGTTGAAATCAGGGCAAAGATGCCATAATCGCGGACGACCGGACTTGAGCTGTTGGTCTGAATTCAAACTCCCCGTTGTCAAATCGAGATCGCCATGCTGCGTTTCGTCACTCTGATGCTGATCTGTTCTGCGTCCGTTCTGGTCCATGCCGATGATGTCGTGAAAGCTCCCGAAGAATCCGGCGAGTTCGTCCGAATCTTCAATGGGACTGATTTGACGGGTTGGGATGGAGACCCACAGCTCTGGTCCGTAAAGGACGGCGTCATTCACGGCGAGACGACTGAAGAACATCCAGCGCAGGGCAACACTTTTATCATCTGGAAAGATGGCGTCACAAAGGATTTTGATCTGCGACTCTCGTTCCGCTGCAATGCGGCGAACAATTCCGGGATTCAGTACCGGTCGAAACACATTACCGAAGGCAATGTTCGCAACAAGTGGGTCGTCCGCGGATATCAGCATGAACTGCGAAACGAATTGACGCTGCCAAACGTGTCCGGCTTTATCTATGACGAAGGGGGCAAGCGCGGCCGGATTTGCCTTGTGGGAGAAAAAGCAACATGTGAAACGGACGGTAAGAAAGTCACCGAATCCCTGATCGATCAGGATGGCTGGAAGGAACTGTTCAAACTGGACGACTGGAACGACGTGATTATCATCGGTAAGGGAAATCATATTCAGCACTACATGAATGGTCGTCTGATTCTGGACTTCACAGACAACGATCCGGATCGAACACTGCTGGAAGGAGTCCTGGCGCTGCAGTTACACGCCGGAAAACCGATGTGGAGTGAGTTCAAAGACATTCGCATCAAGGATCTCAAATAGAAGCGGCTTGAGGTTCCGAAGACGAGCTGTACCGCAATGTGCAAATCCGGGTCTGTTTTTCAGGTCGAATCCGCAAGGAGTTTTTCTGATGGGGTTGTTTGACAAGCTGCGGAATGAGTTGATTGATATCATCGAATGGGTGGATGATTCGCGGCACACACTCGTTTGGCGTTTCCCTCGCTATCAAAACGAAATTAAGAACGGCGCCCAGTTGATTGTGCGCCCGGGGCAGGTTGCCATTTTTGTCCATCGCGGGCAGGTTGCGGATGTGTTCGAACCGGGCAATTATGAACTCAAAACAGACAACCTGCCGATTCTGAGCACGATTGCCGGCTGGAAGTATGGCTTCAACAGTCCGTTTCGATCGGAAGTGTATTTCGTCAGCACAAAGCAGATTACAGATCTGAAATGGGGCACTCCGAATCCCATTATGATGCGTGATCCGGAATTCGGTCCTATCCGGATTCGCGCTTTTGGCACGTATGCTGTCAAAGCTTCAAATGCCAGAGCACTGTTGACAGAGCTTGTCGGGACCAGTCAGGAAGTTGGCGCAGATGCGGTGACGGAACTCCTGCGTTCGATCATCGTCAGTTGCGTGGCTGAGCTTCTGGGATCGTCGAATATTGCTGCGCTGGATCTGGCTTCAAAGTATCGTGAGTTTGGTGAAACACTTCGAAAGTCTGTCCAGGAAAAAATCGACGACGAATACGGTCTGGAAATACCGCCACTGGTTATCGTAAAGATCTCACTGCCAGAAGCCGTCGAAAAGGCCATGGATACGCGGACAAGCATCGGCGTCATGGGAGATCTTGGTAAATTCCAGCAATATCAGATGGGTCAGGCCATGACAGCCGCTGCTGAAAATCCTGGTGGCGGTGGTGCGTAGAAGGATGGGGCTGGGACTAGGCATGGCCATGGCCGGGCGTATGATGCAGCCGGGAATTTTTCCGCCGACTGCGACACCACCCGGGTTGCCTCCGACGCTGCCATCCGCGTGGCATGTGGCCGTGAATGGTCAGGGACAGGGACCGTACAGTCCGGATCAGGTCGCGAGCGGGATCGCTGCCGGTCAAATCACAAAATCGACACTCGTTTGGGCCGCTGGCATGGCTGGCTGGGTTGCTGCCGGTCAGGTTCCACAACTGGCATCTGCCTTTGGTCCACCACACCTCCACCTGTCCCGCCGGCACAGCCATAACGGCTGAGAACGCATGCATTATGTAGCGGGAGTTTTTTCCTCGACCACAATCACTTTGCGACGTTCGGGTGACGTCGCTTTCCATCGCTCGGGTTTCTTTTCTTTTGGCTGTTCTGTCGGCGGATGATCTTTGTCGTTGGGAAGAACTCCGGAATTACTGACACTCCGCAACGCTTGGTCCTGCGGCAGAGTGATCAGGAGCTCGCTCGGAAGCGGCACTGGCGGTACGAGAATTGATGGAACCTGCGAATCCATCGCAGGCTTTGCGATCTGAGGCACAGGGACGACAATCACTTCGGACAGAGAGCTGGACCCCAAACTCTCCGCAGAGACGGCTTGTTGTTTCTGCACCAGAATCTTGTCACCTGGCGGATTCGATTTCGCCGAGGTGTGAGTTTCCGGAGCAGGTGACGGCCCAAACACGCGAATCTTGTCTGACCCCGCGACAGGGGCGGCAGAGGACTCAGCCGAAATTGTCGGCGGCACGACAGCCAGCAGCCCAGCCGCAGCAAGTGCTGCTGGACCATTTGGTACTGCCAAAATCTCGGCAGGATGTGGTTCCGCAGGCTCGACGTTCAGGTCAGGGCCACCCGCTCCACTTGGAGTCTTGACATCGATTTCCGCAGAGCCTGTCTGTTCTTCGGGCTGATCATCCGCGCTCGAACCATCGGATTCAATCTTCGATGGTGCTGGTTCAGCTTGAGTCGGTGCAGTTGGAGCTGGTTCGAGTGGAGTCGGTTCGAGTGGAGCTGGTTCGACTGGAGCTGGTTCAGCGGCTGGCTGGCTGAGGAATCTCTTCACTCGGCGTTTGTTGTGGTCCAGCTTCGGGCTTCTCGGGTACATCCGGCACCGTCGTGGATGGCCCGGTCAATGCTTTTGGCGCGCCATTCGAATCGACACCGGACGATTCCATTACCGGCGTTTTGACTGCCTCCGGGTTAGCTTCTGTCACCGTAACGGTTTCCGGCAGATCGACGACTGGCCTTGATAATGCCGCGTTCGCCGTTTTGACTTCTTTGCTGTTTGAAATCGTATGCGTCTTTGGCGCGCCTTGTGCAATATTCGGAGCCACAGCAGTGGTACGATCCAGATAGATGCTGAGCCCACTGGTCGCATGATAGAGCGGTGAACAACTCACAAAGGCTTTCCGATTCGCCATCAGATCATTGGATGTGGCTTCGATCGCACGCCGCACCCAGGGAGCGTTCAATTCCTGCGACGGCAGCGCCATCATCAAAAACTCCAGCAGATGTCCGCTGCTGGCCATCCGCTTGTCGAAGTCCTGTTTGTACTCACGGCCTCGGAAATAGTTCGACGACAGCGTGCCGTTGGAGTTTTGCTGCATCCGAGCCGTCTGGATATAGCGGCGAATCTTTTGTTCGGCTTCCAGCCAGACACCCACAAGTGGTTTGCCGGATCGAAGATACACGTTTCTTGCATGAGCCAAAGCGAACAATCCGTGAGTTCCTCCACAGGGCGCTCCCTGCAGGGATTTTCCTGTCTCAATTTTCACCAGGCGCTCGATGCTCCATTTTTCGCCCTGCGCATTAGTCCATTCGGCATCCGGAGGCAGGTAGCGACTGAGCGCCCACAGCGTCCAGGTGACTTCTTCTTTCTCGTTGACCGTCATCTTGGCGTACGTGAGCATGTCACGCATGGAGACTGGCCCCTGAGGCGTATTGAACTGCGTTTCGAGCGGCACACCGCTCATCGAGAGAATCGCGACGAATTGATTGATATGACCTTCAAACGCATACGGCTTGTTGTAGGGATGGCCTCGGCCAACCGTCATCATTTCAAAAGCATTATTGCCGCCGCGCCCGGTCAGCACACGAACCTGAGTCTTCTCAAACCAGTTTTCGTTTTCAAAGGTTGGGCCGGTTTTAATCCATTCCAGACAACTGACGGGCTGGCCATTATGTCGAATCAGAAATTCTTCGCGGAGGGCAAGCATCCCGTGCATGATCTGCCACGGGGTATGCTCCGCAGTGGACAACAATCGCCGCCGCTGAGCTTCACGAGTCTCATAGACCATCTTCACCAGTGGGTCTTTTGCCTGCTGAATCACCAGCGGCGCGGGACGCATCACAGCATTCGACGAATGCTCATCAATTGTGACCTGTGGTTCATCTATCGGTGAATTCAGTTCGTTGTCGCCGATCGGAACACGACCGGGCGACAGTTTGATCTGTGCTTCGGCCGCACTGGCCGGCAGCAGACCAATCAACGCCACGATCGGCAGGAATCGCCGAACCTGAAAATGCAATTCCACAATCGCCATTGGGATGACTCCCACGCAGTCAAAGCAGCAAATCAATAGTCAGTCGTGCGCGGAATGATCCGACGCCCCCTTTCTCTGTTTTCGGCCAGACTACGGGCGCTCTTAAATCCATCACAGCCTGCTGAATCGGAATTCTCGTTACTTTGAGCACTTGAAATAATTCAAGCCCACAGCTGAAGAATTGAAAAGCTTTTTAAGCGAGGCTGCACACATGAAACACTGATCGCATTGTCACACGACGACGGGATCACGCAGGGTACGGCGGACAGATGAGAGCATGCACGGCTCGAGTCGATTCCTGAAGCACGGATTCAGGGATTGCATTTGTCGGAAGCGGCGAGTTCGAATTGACATTCCGCAAGGGAAAGCGACAACACGGACATACTCAGTTCAAGATCATCCTGTCACGAAGGAAGTGCTCAATGGCCGCACCGTTTTCGCTGCATTCACACGGCATCACAGTCAAGGACGTATTGCGAAATCTCTCTCCAGGCAGTTTGTATGAAGAAGCCATTCGGCACGAACCCGGGACCAGCATTTCCGACACGGGTTGTCTGATCGCATATTCCGGTGAAAAGACGGGGCGATCCCCCAAAGACAAACGCGTGGTCAGGCATGCGGATTCTGAAAACAACATCTGGTGGGGGGCCGTGAATTTCCCCCAGGACGAAATGACGTTCTCCATCAACCGCGAAAGAGCCATCGATTATCTCAACACGCGCACAAAGATTTATTGTGTCGATGCGTACGCAGGTTGGGATTCCGACACGCGAATCAAGGTTCGAATTATCTGTGCTCGACCATACCACGCCCTGTTCATGCACAATATGCTGATTCGACCGACGGATCAGGAACTGGTGAATTTCGGTGAACCGGATTTTGTGATCTACAACGCTGGCGGGTTTCCGGCGAATCGCTATACGACCGGTATGACATCACGCACCAGTGTCGATCTGAGTCTGGAAAAGCGTGAAGTTGTGCTGCTGGGAACAGAATACGCCGGCGAAATGAAAAAGGCCGTGTTCACGTTCATGAACTATTTTCTGCCCAGCAAGGGCATCCTGTCGATGCACTGTTCGGCCACCGCGGATCGCAATTCTGCCAGGTCTTCAATCCTGTTTGGACTCTCCGGCACCGGAAAGACAACGTTGTCTGCCGATCCCAAACGATATCTCATAGGTGATGATGAACATGGCTGGTCAGACAACGGAGTTTTCAACATCGAAGGCGGTTGCTATGCAAAGGCAGTGTACCTGACGATGGAGTCGGAACCGGAGATCTTCGAAGCGCTGAAGTTCGGGACAGTGCTGGAGAATGTGGTCTACGACAAATCGCATCACCATGTGGATTTCAACGACACGTCGATCACGCAAAACACACGCGGGGCGTATCCGATTGAATTCATGCGGAATGCCAAAATTCCCTGTGTCGCCAGTCATCCTTCCGACATTATCTTCCTGACGTGCGATGCGTTTGGCATTTTCCCGCCGGTCGCCAGGCTCACTCCGGAACAGGCAATGTACTATTTCATCAGCGGGTACACCGCGAAAGTGGCGGGGACTGAGGTCGGCGTCACCGAACCGGAAGCGACGTTTTCTCCTTGTTTCGGAGGACCGTTTCTGGTGTGGCATCCGAGCGTTTATGCGAAGCTGCTGGCGGCGAAGATTCGCAGGCACGAATCCTGTGTCTGGCTGGTCAACACGGGATGGTCGGGTGGATCCTACGGCACGGGCAGCCGAATGCCGCTGCGGCTGACACGAGCGATCGTCGATGGTATTCATTCCGGCCAACTGGCATCGGCACCGGTCGTGCGAGAGCCCATTATGGGGCTGGACATCGTGACAGAATGTGATGGCGTTCCGGCAGAAATGATGCAGCCCTGCCTGTCGTGGCGCAACACCGCTGCCTTTGATGAAACGTCCCGAAAACTGGCTGCTCGCTTTCGCAGCAACTTTGAAAAGTACGCGAACGCGGTTGATGCCAGCGTTGTGTTGTCCGGACCTGCTGCCTCGTAGGATGGACATTCATGTCCGTCGTGCGTCAGGAATCGTTGTCTCTGGCAAGGTCTCGGACATGAATGTCCAAGCTACATAAATCGCAGCAGATCACTACGCTCGAAAGCCGCTCAAGTACGGAACAGTCATCGCATGTTCCGTCACTTTATCGGCGGCGCTCAGCAAGCGGCCAAGGTAATCCCACTGGCCGGTGACCAGAGCATCGCGAGCACTGTCAGGCATGGTCACAGAGAATGCAATATCGTCCGCTGAGACGGTCAACTTCTGCAGATCGACGGTGATTTCCAGTTTCGGATCCTTCTGAATCGCCGCTGCCAGTTTTTCCAGATCGACACGGCTGGCTTTCACGGCAGGAATGCCGAGTGAGCCGCAGTTACCGAAAAAAATCTCCGCAAACGATTCTGCAATGATCGCCTTGATTCCCCATCGCATCAGCGACTGCGGCGCATGTTCGCGCGAAGACCCACAGCCAAAATTTCGCCCGGCCGCCAGAATCCCGGCCCCCTGAAACTGCGGCTGGTTAAATGGATGACTCGGATCCTGCTGCCGATCGTCTTCGAATGCATGCTCCCCAAGACCATCAAAGGTCACACATCGCAGAAACCGCGCCGGAATGATGCGGTCCGTGTCGATATCGTCGAGCAGAAGAGAAATGCCGGTGGCCGTGACAGACTTAATTTCGTTGTTGGACATGATTGATCATTCAGTAGCAGTAATTGGTTAATGCAGTTTTCAATTCCAAAAAGTGCCAGGCTTGGTCATCAAACTACCGCTCCCGCAAACTCCCGGATATCGGCCACATGCCCCTCAATCGCCGCCGCCGCGACCATGGCCGGGCTCATCAGCAGCGTGCGCCCCGTTGGGCTGCCCTGGCGGCCTTTGAAATTGCGGTTGCTGGATGAGGCACAGACTTCGCGGCCCTGAAGTTTATCCGGGTTCATGGCGAGACACATTGAGCAGCCGGCAGCACGCCATTCGAATCCGGCGGCTTCAAAGATCAGATGCAGACCTTCTGCCATCGCCTGTTTGCGAACGAGCTGCGAACCGGGCACCACGATCGCCTTCACATGCGGTGCCACTTTGTGGCCTTCGACGATGCGCGCGGCTTCACGCAGGTCAGACATGCGGGAATTTGTACAGGATCCGATAAACGCGACGTCGATCTTTGTGCCTTTGATCGGCTGGCCTTCTTCCAGCCCCATGAATTTCAACGCCTCGCGGATCAGAGTCTGCTCTTCCGGTGCGACGTCACTGATTCTTGGCAGCGGCTGGCTGACTCCGACTGACTGCGCCGGCGTGATTCCCCAGGTCACAGTCGGTTCAATATCGGCTGCTTCGAAGACAACCACATCGTCGAACTGAGCGTCATCACCCGAAGCAAGACTCAGCCACCATGCAGCGGCTCGGTCAAAGTCCGCGCCATTTGGAGAAAACGGACGACCTCGCAGATATTCAACCGTCTTCTCATCCGGGTTGATGTAGCCGCAGCGAGCCCCGCCTTCGATGCTCATGTTGCACACCGTCATGCGTTCTTCGATCGACATTACGTCAAAGGTTGAGCCAGCGAATTCGTAGGCGTAACCGACGCCGCCCTGCACGCCCAGTTTCTGGATGATGTACAGGATCACGTCCTTGGCATAGACGCCCGGAGCAAGCTCTCCATTGACGACGACCTGGCGAACTTTCGGACGATTGAGAAACATTGTCTGCGTCGCCAGGACTTCCGCAACATTGCTGGTGCCGATGCCGATGGCGATGCTGCCGAACGCTCCATGAGTGCTGGTGTGACTGTCGCCGCAAACGATGGTCATGCCGGGCTGAGTCAATCCCTGCTCTGGTCCGACAACATGCACGATGCCCTGGCGATCGTCTTTCAGGTCCAGCAGCGTCACGCCAAAATCCGCGCAGTTCTTTTCGATGGCTGACATCATCTGTTCGGCCAAATTATCCAAAAACGGCCGAGCCTGACTGCCGGTGGGTACGATATGATCGACCGTCGCGATGGTGCGATCAGGGAAGGCAACTTTGAGTTTACGTTCCCGCAGAATCTCAAACGCCTGCGGGCTGGTGACTTCGTGAATCAGATGCAGACCAATAAACAATTGTGTCTGCCCGCCCTGCAGAGTTTGTACGGTGTGCAGATCCCAGACTTTGTTGAAAAGATTGCGTTTGTCAGACATTGATAGCGTGTTCGATGGAAAATGGTGTGTGATATTCGCAGGAAAGGCTTTCAGACCGGGCCAGTGAAAGACGATTGTTGATTCACGAAGCGGCGGCCGAAAACCTGTTGAATTCCGCCTGCAGTATAGCGAAGCGAAACTGCCGAGTCAGCGATCCTTTCTCGCTAGAACTGCAGATTCGCTCAACGAAGACATGAGAGCCGCCGGATGGATCGCTGATTGCCTGTTATTTTCGTTCGGTTATCATGTTTGAGTGTGGAGTTCGTGGGTGCTTTCAGCCGATCGGGATGCGTCATGGGATCATGGAAGACAGGCAAATTCTTTGTCCGAATTGCTCCGATCCTGTCGATGGGTCTTGTGGCTGTCTGGGCGCTGGGGCAGATCCTGCGAGATCGCAACTGGTGGACCGGCCTGATGTTCTATGTTCCTTCGCCCGGACTGGTCACATGGCTGTTGCTGATGCTCATTATCTCCCGCACAAGCCGGTGCCTCACCCTCGGTTTGCTGATCGCACCTCTGGCGATGCTGCTGGGGGTTGAAAATCAATGGATTCGGCCAGATAACCCGGGTACCGAAACCGTGTCGTACGAAACCACAGCCTCCCACTCGGTTGCCGATCGGGTTCCCATGCGACTTATCCACTGGAATCTGGCACAAGGCGCGATGGGGTGGGAAAAGCAGTGGCGGCACATTGAAAGTCTGGATCCCGATATCATCGTCCTGTCTGAGATTCCGGAGTTATTTGACGCCGCGAGACTGACCGGGTTCGACGTGCTCGTAATCGACGGCATGGCGGTCGCCTGCCACGGTTCGATGACCAAAAGAGGACCACTTGTCCGAGGTGGTGCGCTGCAGGCCTGGCATGTGACGTGCCAACTGTCCGCCGGCACGCTGGAAGTGATGATCGCTGACATGACTTCGCGGATTGGCGTACCTCGAGATCCATATCTGCGCCCATTTGTCGCGCTGCTGGCGGATCGGAAAATTGATGTGTCGGTAGGTGACTTCAACGCGCCACGGCGATCACTGGCGTTCGGTGATCTGCCCGCAGGTTATCGACACGCTTACGATGCCGCGGGCGCGGGCTGGTCTTATACATGGCCTGTCCCTGTGCCTTTTCTCGCCATCGATCAGTGCATGGTCGGCCCTCGTCTGAAACCCGTTCACTACGAATTACAGTCCACAGTGTTGAGCGATCATCGGCTGCAGATTCTGGATTTCGAATGGCTGCCTGAAGACTAAAGGCCGATGTCCGGGCAGCCATACACCCCACTACTCTCAGCGGTTAGTCCGATATTGCAGCATGTAACGAATAGCACGCCCTGGCATGTATCCTTCTGTCGCGATCTCCTGAAGGCTGAACAGTAAATCCACTTTCCCTGTTCGCTTTGCTTTTTCCGTAAGGTAAATTGGCGTGACAGAAATTCTGAGGCGCAACAATTTCGGATTCCACTTACTGCCTGCCGTACAAATAGCACCCTGACAGGGTCGGGCAATTCTGGTGAACAACACTGATGTCAGCCAATGAACGAACAGGATGGGAATGCCGATTCTGCTCCGAAGAGCTGCAGCCACAACCGCTGATCGGCTGGCAGCGTCTGATGTGGATCGTTCCCGTACGCAATTTTCGCTGTCCGCACTGCTTCAACACGTATCAAAAACCAGTCGCGTTGATCAGGGCAATTCCATTCGTGGGCAGACTGTTCTGTGAAAAACGCGGGGTTGCCGCCATCGTTTCCGGGATGATTTCCGGTGTGACGCGTCGCGGCAGAAGCAGACATCGCAACTATGTGAATGCAGGCTGGTTTGTGCGATTCGCACGCTGGACAGGCAGCGTTGAATCAAAAACAATTGATTTCGCGGGCAGAATCCTTCGGACTCTCAGTCTGAAGATGCTGTGGCCGTTTCTCTGGTTCTCGAAGACGTTACCGAGGTCCAATGACAAGTCGCCGTCGTCGTATCGTTCAAGATCGAAAAGACGCTCCCGCTCCCACGATGACGCCTAGCTGAATAACTTCGCCCATGGGTTTGTTGCCCGGCATCGCCTTGACCGCGAATTGCAGGAACTATGCCCCGCTTTGGAATCTCGGAGGAACTCGACTCCGTGAATCACGGCTCAAAGGTTCCGTGCTTGTAACGGTATCGCGTATAGTGTTCCGGATAGCAAAGAAGCACTCTGCGAGACCGTTGCCAAGTTGACCGGAAAGGCGTTTTTCGGATGCCCGGACGCATGGAATTGACCGAAGACGCCGACTTGTGTCAGCGTCTGCTGGAGAATGACCAGGGCTGCCTTGACGAAATCCTGCGATCATTCGGCGCCGGAGTTCTCGGACTGCTGCGACAGCGATTTCGCGATGTGTTAAGGGAAGAAGATCTGGAAGATGTCCTTTCGATGGGGCTCTTTCGATTGTGGAACAGTCGTGAGCGTTATCGGGTCGATCGCGCTTCGCTTCGCGTCTGGTGGTATCACATCTGTGAGAACGCCGCGCGGGATGTGTTGCGCATGGGGTGGCAAAAGGCGCGTGCAAAAGAAGTGAATTCCGATGCTGCGTATGCGGCTGTTTCGGAGCGAGCATCGACTGCGGGCTGTTATTCCGAGTGCGTATTGATCGAGGTGTCATCTCCAACTGCAGTGCATCATGACCTGAAGGAAGTGCTGAGCGAACTTCCGGAAGTGCAGCGTGCCATTCTGCTCGCAGACGCCGCCGCGCGAGACGATGTGGCCTGCAGCCAGAGGCTTGGCGATGACCTTGGTTTGCCGGCATCGACCGTGCGAGTTTACCGCAAGCGTGCGATGGACCGCGTGAGACGCGAATTGATTGCCCGAGGGCACGGGCTGGAAGACACGAAGCACCTCTGATGGCTCGATTCCTGCCGCCGCTTCGGAATTTGAAATTTCAGATTTGAAATTGAGATTCAAGATCTCGACTTAGAGGCTATGTATGAACGACGAACCACAAATCCCGGCTGATGCGACGTTGCATCGCCTGTTGACCACAGCGATCGGGCCGGACACAATGAGCGATGAAGAGATCGAATCACGGCTGAATTCGATTCATCCGTCGATAGCACTCAGCGATGAACAAACTCAGCGAATCGTCGGCAAAGTGAATCGTCTGCTCAACTCTGCGCCGACGGCTGCGCCAAACAGTGCGGCTCCGCTGCTTCCGGTCGATCAGCGTCCTCGATTAGTATCTGCCACAACGAACGAACCTCCACGACCGATCCGAATCCCTGCGCTTGCCGCACTGTTGGCGTCGCTGCTGGCGCTGGTGTCGGTCATCGTGCTGACGCCTGAAGCGCCTTCCAGGAGTCAAATTTCGCAGCTCGACCAGAACCCGAAGTCAGCGGCGTTGGTTCTTCAGGGAGATCTGAAAACTGGATTCTCCGGAAGAATGGCTCCACGTTACTGGATGACGGCAAAGCAGTTACCGGATGCAGTGCCTGTCGCAAAGGTTTCCGTCGGTGATGATATCGCAACAGGCGATCTGGAACGTCGTCGAGTCACTTTGCCGGACGGATCGGTGCTGTACGTGAACAGCGGGTCACAAGTGAAGATTGCGACGGCACGACGGGTTGAGGTCACCAGGGGCGAAGTCTTTGTCGAGGTGGTGCCGGCGTTTGACAATGTGCCCCGACACCCTGTGGCGGGAAGTCTCGCGGCGGAGCAGGGAGGTACATTGCCCTTTGAAGTCGTCACTCAGAACCGTACGGTGACGGCGCTCGGGACGAAGTTTTCCGTATCGGTTGACGATTCCGAAACGGATGTGATGGTGACACAGGGGAAAGTGAAGGTATCAGGCATCGATGAAGTCGTCGGAGCAGGACAACAGGTCAGAGCCGCCGGTGAGTCCACATTCACCTCGGCGCCGCAGGCATCGGCTGACCTGGAGTGGACTCGGGACCTGATGGCCGCAGCGACAGGGCCGCTGGTTCCGAAGAGTGAGTACTCCGGTGGAGCCCTGGTGACGGTCGATCCGAATGGGCAGAGTTCAAAACTGAGTCTGCGGAAGTATCACATCGACGTGCATATCGAAGACGGGTTCGCTCGAACAACGATCGATCAGACGTACTTCAACCACTCGCACTCACGCCTGGAAGGGACGTTCCATTTCCCTCTTCCCACTGATGCGTCATTGTCACGGCTGGCGATGTATGTGAACGGCAAACTGATGGAAGGAGGCATGGCGGAACGCGATCATGCACGGAACACATTCGAAGAAATCAAGCGCAAGATGCTGGATCCTGCGCTACTGGAATGGGTGGATGGCAGCACGTTTAAGATGCGAGTCTTCCCGCTGGAACCGCGTCAGGAAAAACGCATTGTGCTCAGCTATTCGCAACGACTGCATGCTGCCGCAGGTCAGCTTTCGTATCGCTTTCCAGCGGGCCATACAATGGAAGCCGTGCGGGACTGGTCGGCTCATGTGCGAATCAAAGGCGGAGCCGGTTCTGAATGGCATTCGCAGTCTCATACGATGACGTCGACCGACGATGCAGGCGATCTGGTCCTCGATGCCGGGTTGAAGAATGCGTTGATGGATCGTGACCTGGTTTGCGTGTTGGCGAGAACACCAATCTGAAATCTCAAATCTCGAATTTCAAATCTGAAGGCCAGCAATACCTGATGCTGCGCCTGCGGCCGGATCTTCCCGGCGAAATGCAGCGTCAGCCGCATCATTGGATTTTCCTCTTCGAACATGCCGGTGACCGCAGCCCACTGCTGGCAAGGGCACAGATTGAGATCATGCGGACGCTGCTGGAGAACGTGGAACACTCCGACACGTTTTCGATCGTGAGTGCATCGACCACGGTCGAGTTGTATCCGGCTGAGCGGCAGTTCTGTACTGCTGAGAATACTGCCGCAGCGATGAAGCATCTTGAGAACATCCACCTGGTGGGAGCATTGGATCTGGCCGCGGCGTTCAGAAGGTGTGCTGAACAAATCACACTGCCGCACCTGTCTGACAACGGATTGGTACCTCGTACGAGAGTTCTGGTTCACCTCGGCTCCGGCATGCCAGCACTTGGCGAACGCGATGCAGCGAAGTTAGCTGCAATGATTCCGGCTGACGCTCAGTATATCGGTATTGGAGTTGGGCGTCGGTGGAACCAGGCGATGATGAAGCGAGCGGCTTCTCGCACAGGCGGACTGTGGACTCAGATCAATCCGGATGAAGAGATTGCGTGGCGGGCGTTTGACGTGTTTTCAAAGTTGCACTCGCCGAGGCTGGTGAGTGTGGCCGTGAGGAGCGAGGAGCAAGGAGCGAGCGCCGAGAATTTGAAATCTCAAATTTCAGATTTGAAATCAGAATCTCCCGAGTTTCTCCTCTTTTCCGACACCATTGCTCAGGGCGAAGAACTCGCCGCGATCTGCCGAGTCCCCGAAGGTCAACCGTTGCCAACGTCCGTCACCATCACAGCACAGCTGGACGGAAAAGCGTGGACTCAAACGATTCCGGTCGCCGACGTCAAAGACCAGGCCACGTATCTGCCTCGCCACTGGGCGAAGCTGGAGATCGATCGTTTACTCGCTGAAAACGCCGAGCAGCATCGCGACGCCATCGTGACACTCAGCAAATCAATGTACGTGATGAGCCCCTTCACATCTCTGCTGGTGCTGGAAAACGAAGAAATGTACACGCAGTTCAACATCGACCGAGGCCGCAAAGACCACTGGGCATTGTACCCGTGCCCGGAACAGATTGCGGTTGTGGTGGAAAATACCGGCGAGGCTGTTCCAACGGAAGGTGTCACGTCCAGCGGACCAAAGTCGCCAGCCGATGTGATGTCAACGATCATGCGAATTCAACAGCCTCAGTGGTTCACCCGGAATGTACCGCAGATGGTACTGGCAGACGGATCGATTCATTACGTCGTTCCCAAGTGGGGTGTTGAAGCAGACAGACGATTGCCGCGAGTCCAGGACCGGTATTATAGGATTCGAGGGATTAACGATTTCGGTTCTGGGTCTGAAAATGGATCACTGAACTTCTGGGACCGTGCACAACAACCAGACAACATGTGGTTTGAAGAACCTGCAGACGGGTTCCCGTTCGACTCGGACAATGATGGTGATGGAATTCGAGAAGGCATCTGGATCGATTCCGTGTCCGCACCAGTGACCTTCTTTGGCGAAAATCAGATTGAGAGTCGCAGCACCAATTGGAATTTTCGCAGTAATGCAGGAATCGATGAGAGTGGCGTGTTTGGTCAACGATTCAACGAAGTGCAGTTGGACGTAGTCGATTCGAAATACATCGGAGACATAAATATTACCTCAGATGCTTCGGGGAAAGAGCTTGGGCGACGCCTGAACGAACGGATTGGCGTGGATTTCGACTTCAACGTTCAGGATGCATTTTCGTCAGGCGGGTCGTTGGGTGTCGAGAGGGCAGGCATGCGCAGACACGCCCTCACTTTCTCTGGAAGTAGCTCACAGAGAGAGCGTCAATTCATGCTCGGCAGCCAGAGCGTTTCTTCCGTCCCTTCTGGCTGGACTCAAAACGACTTGAACTGGGAAGATGCAACCTGGGCATCGGACTTTTCTGATCCTGCAATCAGCCTGCGAGGTGAAGTCAGTGCTCAACAAATACAGGACCTGGGCATCTTAGTCCTCAAGGGAATTGAGGCCGATGTTGTGAGGGTTCAGGGACTGACTGAAAACAAGGAGCAGGAATCGCTTAAGGACATGCCATTGCCAGTACTCCTGTTCGGAAACGAGATCTCTCCTGGTTCGCGTGCCGCGCTGGAGTTGTCTCGAAAGAGTGAACTCCGGCGTTTTGGCGTGCAAGCTTCGGGATTTGGTCCAGGCACGGAGGCCGAATTCTTTCTGAGGAGTACTGAGTCCGCTGGCGCAGAAGGTGTCGACAGACTTTCTATTGAGAATCGATATCGAGGAGGAATTCGCCTTGTACTCCCCCAGCAGCAGGAAGTCCGAATCACGCGTCAGAATTCTCCTGGTTCACATCGATGGTCAGCCGAGAACATTGGGACGAATTCAGAGCTCGTCGCGTTGCCGACGTTTCAAACTCCATCCGCTCATTCCTTTGGAATCAACGCGGTTCTATTCGGAGATTTGATCTCTCATGCACCGGGACTAAATACATCACCGGCTGACGTGATGGCGGTAATGGAGTTGGAGAGTGTTGCGAAAATTTCAAATCTGAAATCTCAAATTCCAAATCCGTCCGCAGGACGTATCGATGATGCGGCCCGCGCGTTAATTGAAAGATCACGTTCACGCGGCTGGGAATCCATCACGCTGCCGGGCCGCGCTGGTGAAGCGGGCATCACGGTTCACTACGATGGTCAGGGCCGACATGTTTGGGAACGAGTTGTCTCAGAAGGCCTGCGTGAGCATGTCGTTTGCGATGGCTCAACGCTGTGGCATGTTTACCGTGAAATCGGCCTTGCTTCAAAGCGACCTTTTCGTCGGTTCCATCACCGTGAATTCACCGCGATCGTGCCATGGCTGCTGCCATCGGCAGATGAGCTGGCTCGCGGTGCCGATGTGGTGGCGGTGGATGAACGGACGATTGCCATTGTACCCGTGAGCGGTACGGCGGCCGCCGGTGAAGATCAGAGTCGCGAGCGGGAATTCGGCAAACCACGCACTGGCAATAACAATTCGGGACCTGAGATTTCAAATACAGAAAGCATTGAACAGACACCGGCGGCTAGCGCCGTACCGCTCACACTGCACCTTGTCTTCGCCCCCGATGGCCGATTGGCGGAACGACGAATCGTCGAACAAGCATCGGGCAAGATCCTGCAGCGAATCACGTACGACGCTGACGGCACGGTGACGGTGCTCGATGGGGACGACAAGCAACTGGCGATGACAAATCTGCATCGGTCGACCGCTGCAGTTCCGCAACTTGTGCCGGAACTGGATGGACTTGTCGTGCTGCCGATGCCGGTGCGAACTCCGGAAGTGATTGTAGCGAAGGAGAGTGACGACCTGGGCCAGGTCGGCGTACCGGATGCGGATTTGTCAGAAGACGACGCCGTTTCTCTGATGCTGGCGTACATGGCCAACGGAAACGGGGCGCGGCTGGTGGAGATTGCTCGGAAGCGATTCATTGATCAGGGCGACACTCGCGACGGGATTTATGTGTTACTGAGTCGGTTTCCGCACGCATTGGTGCAAGAGGCGATACCAGCAGAGGCGACGCCAGGCAGTATGCCAATCCCGGGCTTTGATCTGCGACCGCCGGTCGAAGGCTCGCCGCTGAAACAGTGTGTGCGTCAGTACATCAATTGGCTGCGAGACGGTGATGATGCCCAGGAATTCCGAATCGACGCACCTGAAGGCAGTTTCCTGACGCGGATGGCGACCGCGCGGAATCTGTACGTTCGCTGGCTGACCGATGCGGCCACAAAAGATCTCAGGCAGGCTCAGGTGCAGCAGGAAGTTGATCGAACACTGGAATTCATTGCCTCGTGTCGCACACTGGACATGGGCTGGAGCCTGATGAGCGTCATGCGGCCCCGCTTAACCACACCCGAATTCCTTGCGGCGTATGCCAAAGCCGCCGAGCGATTTGAACAGCATCCACAAATCGGCCTGCTGGTACGCCGCGAACGCATGACGGCACTCTTCGCCGCAGGCAAGCATGACGAAAGTCGCATCCTGTTCAAAGAATGGCTGCTGGCACATCTTGATCAGGGTTTCGTCCCACCCATCGGCACGGAACTCTATAATGCCAGCATCAGCGGCGACGGTCAGAAGCAGATTGACGAACTGTTTCTGGAAAGCGCGAAGCGGCTGGTGGATGCTCATCTGTTGATGACACTGCATTCCTTGTCCGTGCAGATTCGGGAACTTGGCAACACACACATCGCCGATCAGATGATGACGCTGCTGCTGGCATCGCTCGACGCGAAACAACGTCCCGATGTTTCGATCTGCGCCATCGAGCAGCTGCGCCGCATGAAGGACTCGCGAGCCGACAAATTACTCGATCAGGTCATGGAACTTCCCATGGCCGATCAGCTCCCGGGTCTCTGGCGATTCGCGTCAAAGCTAGCCGACGACTCCGTGCGCAAGCGACTGGCAGCCGAGCGACTTGAACGTGCCATTCAGCTGGAATTTGCCACTTGCCCGACCGTGATCAACATCCAGACCGTCCGCAGTGACTACGCCGGGTTACTGGCAAAGTACGAAGAGCTGCTCACCGCATCGACGACGCTGGAGGTGGCTCCACCCGCTGACCTCGG
>JBBJME010000048.1:0-36409 GCA_037719765.1 Planctomycetaceae bacterium | reverse complement strand
CCAGTGGGGGCGTTCAACCTGCTGAAAACGGGGGCGACGAACGTGCTGTTCCCAGTTAGGGCAAACACTTCGCTTGCTTACACTGATCAGTGCTGCCAATCGCTTGCGGAACACGGACGTTTGAATCCCGCGTGCGAGAGCTTCGGACAAAAATCGCATTTCACCTTCGCCGCCCTTTTCAATTCGGGCAACCTCCAACGCTTCGTCGAGTAAGTCGCTGGACTGCGTGTCGGCGTACTGCTCCAGCAAGTCCTTGACAACATCATTCGGACGTCTGTAACTGGTGCCGTCAAAGTAACGCTGATGTTTCTCTGCGGCATGTACTTTCATCTCGGCCAGACTCAGCACGAGATCGCAGCTACGGCACCGGACGTTGGTTTTGTTGAGAATCTCCTCGCAAAGATCTTCGATGATTTTGGACCTTCCAGCGTTCTCGCGAACCGCCTGCAACATCTGAATTCGTTTAGCACCTGGTCCTCGGAAAGACGAGCTGAATCGCCGCAGGCCGATTCTGGATTGTTCGGGAAAGCGGTTTTCAATTCTTGCAAAATTGACTGCAGCGGCCTGGCGAAACGACAGTGTGACATCGTCGTTTCGGATCAGAGATGCGATTGTGTTCAACAGGTCTTCTGAAATGTCGTCTCGAAGGTGACTAAACAAGAGTAGTGCAAGACTGCGAGAGGACACTGTCGGCATTTTTCCAAATGTCTCGGCGACCTTTCCTGCGGACCGTATAGTCACGAGTGTTGATGATGCCCCAATCAATGCAGCGTCACGCGATGCTGACGGCAATGATTCAATACATTCACTGATAGCCGTGCAAAGTGACCGATGGTCCAGATTCCCATTCCGATCCGTATAGAGCAACGGCAGGATCATCGCCGCCTGAACGTCCGAATTTGGTGACGCCACGAGAGGCAACAAGACCCTTCTTAACTCCGAAGAATGGTACGCGCGTCCTCTAAATGTACAAGTATCATGCGCCGTCAGGCGGTGTGCTGGCAGACTTCGGCGTGAAAGAGATTCACCGCACTCAGGGCAGACGTCTGGCAAGTCATACGACAGTTCATCGATGCATTGCTGGCACACGGTCTTGTCGGCACCGTATTCCGACAATTGCTGAGCAACCGCGATTGACTCTTCCGGAGGACCAGAAGGAACAAGGAGTCTTACCGCCCTCAGGAAGTCCACCTTCTGGAGTGATCCCGTCGAAAGTCGTGACGCAACATTCTGCAAGTATAGGCTTCGGCCAAGAGTTCGCAGCTTCGCATCGTTGTGGCCCATTAGAATGCGAAAGGCCGTTTGTGGAAGTCGCAGATCAGTATAATCCGACGTCGCATCGACCAAAACCTGGCAACGATTCGATTCGTTCAAATGCCGGAGTGTTTGATTCCAAAACGGTGGAAATGCTTTTGCTAATGCAGATGCCAGCAATTTTGCGTCACCTTCTTTTTTTCGACTTCCCAGTGCTTCCAGTGCAGTCCTGCAATCCATTCTTCCGGAAGGGTGAAAGAGGGCTTCAGCAATTGCTTTCATTCCATCTTCTGACGGCAGGATTTGACGTCCGACGACAATGAAGTCATGCGTTTCCACCAGATGGTGACGCATTTCGGAGCGAGGCAGAGACCTGTGGCACAGTTTGCATTCCTGCGGACGACGCAGTTCAAGCTGTTCTGCAGCCGCCTCAATAGCAGCGGGCGCAGCACCGCACTGCCGAATCTCTTCAAGAGCAAGGATTCGGGCGTCTAGGTCCGCACCAGCCATGCTTCCTGCAATTCTTATCAACAACTGTGCGTCGAGGACCGAGCTGACTCTCATCAAAAGTCCGATTGACGTTCTTCGAACCTCCGCTGCGTTGTCTTTCAGCGATGCCCAAAACTGCTTTGTCGCAGATGGCGACGGTGCAGTACTCGACTCTGCCAGAAGATTGAGCCCCCAGATTCTTACTGCGGCGTCCTTTGACGCCAGCAATTGATCAGCGATTTGTTCCGGGCTGCTGAGTTGAGCGAGCAGGACTAACACTTCCGGCAAGTGTTCGACCTGAGCAGTAGCTGAAGTCGCTTGATTCAGGAGCTGCGACTCCGCAAATGGAAGACAGGATTTCAATACTGAACTGTCGATCAGTTCCACCACAGTTGCGCGTGAAAATGCTTTGCTTCCGTCCGTGTCATCAATTGCGAAGGCAGAGAAACCTCGCATCGACCGAGGGTTGAGATCGCTGATCGAGAGCGTCAGAAGATTCTTATTGCCACTCCAGACTTCTTTCCCATCCTGAGGTGAGTTTGGAGCGTGTCTGTCTTTTTCGTCGAAGAGCACTCTCTGACGATTGGAGTCTGCCACGTTACGCGCGGTGCCGGTTTTCTCGGATCATGTAGGAACTGGGCGCCAAGCGAGGCCGAGAAACAGATCTTCAATTTGCCTGAGGCCTCTTGAATTCCGATCACTTCTCTAACGGGAAACGGCGGGGCCGTTCTCCAGATTCGACGAAGGTCATCTACGCCGACCGGACGTTGGTTTGCGTCGGGATCTAGGCATGCCAGCAATCCATTGACGAAGCCGTCTGGCCATTTTTTTTCAAACTTTGTCCCGGATACTTCCAGCCAGCCTTCGATGTCGCGTCGAGCCTGTGCCGACAAGGATGCAAGTGCTGTCCGCAAGGATTGCACTTGATTGGGATCAGGCCGTCGTTTCAGCAGCGTTTCCGCTCCTGATCCATGTCCGCCGCCAAATGGACTGCGTTTGGTCAGCAGGAACCAGACGATGCTGGCGATTGCCAACATGTCTGTGCTGACGGTGGGAGTTGCCGTGCCTGTGAGCAGTTCGGGGGCAGCAAATAACTGCGGGTATCGGTTGGGAGGAAACAGACTCTGTATGGTGTCTGATTTTTTGACGCTGACGACATTCTCTGTCCCCACAAAGTGACTTCTATTTGAGCCATCGATCCAGATACTACCAGGATGAAGCAGATTCAGAAGCATTCCATTGGCATGCAGATGGCTTGTCAGTGTGAATAATTCACCGGCAATTCGCATCGCGGCCCGGACGTTGTGTCGACCACTGTTGACCCATGTCCCAAGGGGGTCACCGCAGATATTCTCGAATACCAGGACCGGTTCCCGATCGACAAATTCTTCCGTATGCTGAAATTCAAACCCATCGCGAGTGTTCCTGATTAGAACCAAATCGATCGGCTCTGGAATCTGGTCCGTATCCGGACAGGCGAGTACACTACTAAGTTCGAATTTCGCATGATTTCGAGAATAGACGACATTCGAAATATCGTGCAACTGCGGATACGCGACCGTCTTCAGCAGGACGTCAAGGCAGTCGTGTTCTTCCGTCTCTTCGTATTGGCGCGTCTTGAAAATGAAGTTTTGGAACACCTTCTTGCCGCGATACAAGCCGCACCACGGAGTCTCCGCGACCACTTCAGTGACTCGATAAACTGAGACTGCGGACGATGCTTCATTCGATTCAGAGGATTCCGTATCGTTGAAGTCTCCCGGGACTGTGTCGCCAGTTTTCAGATACATGATGCCCCCTCCATCTTTGAGAGCATCTGTGACAGTTGCTGACCATCGGCCGGTCTTTCGGTGGGACGTTCAGCGACACATTGTTTTATCATTTCGACCGTTTGTCTTGAAGCACGCTGTTGGAGTCGATTCCAATCCCAATCGTCGAACCGGACTGATTTGCGAACAGCGGAAGCCAGTGAGTTCTTCAGCAGGTCGCCAGGATTCTGTCCAGTGATCATGTGATACAACATTGCGCCTACGGAGAACGCATCGGCGGATGGTTTGATCTCCGACGTAGAATCACATTCAGGAGGACAATATCCCGGAGTGAACGCGCCGTGAGCAGAGATCGTACCATTAACAGATACGCGGCAACCACCGAAATCGATAAGACGTACAGCATCATGGGCCCCGACCATCACATTGTCCGGCTTTAGGTCCTGATAGGCCAATTGAAAGGTGCGTGAGGCGAGACTCATTGGCTTGTGCAGTACTTCAAATACATGGCACACCTCTCTCAGAATGCCAACACTTCTGCGTTCATCGATCCCGTTTCCAATGATGTCTGTGAGCATCCTGCCATGCACAAATTCCATGATCAAAAACGGCTCGGATGACAGCATGACTTCGTCCGAAAACGTCCAAGTGTCGGTCCCTTCACTTGTGGAATAGGGCTCTGCAAGCCTGGGGTTCAAGTCGAAGACATAGTCGATCGGGTTCGGAACAGAATTGCAGCCGCGGTTCTTGAGCCAAACCATTACGCGACGTTCTGTCTGAAGTTGTTGGCGCGTCTTTTTGAGTTGTACAACGAAGCCGTCTTCATCACGCCATTTGGCATAATCCGCCTCGCCATACTCCAGCGTCGATTTGATAAGAACTTCGGCATCGGTCTTGATGTCCTTGCCTTTAAGCAATAATCCGCAACCACCCGATGCAAAATAACTGGTTGGTTTGTAACGTTCTGCAATGAACTCCGGAACAGTGAAAGACTTTCCACGGTTTTGTCCGGAATCGATTTTGCCTCGGACAAAGTCGCGATTTCTGAACGCAAATCGATCCCAGGTCGATTTTGAATCTACAGCAGCCATTCATTTGGTCCCGTCGATATGATTTTTGCTGGTCTGCCGTTTCGATACTTCTAGAGAATGACCTCGAATTTAATTCGAGCCACCCCACCCAAAATGATCCTTGTCCCATCAGTCAGAGGATAGTCCAGTCCAGCTTCAGCAATTGCTCCCTCGACTTGAGTGCCAGTGTTCCCTTCTGTGGGTCGAAGCACCAAAGACATATCTTCTCTGCTCCTCAGGATCGTCGCGTGTCGCCGCGAGATTTTCCTTGCCATATCCGGCTCAAGAATTTCAGAGAAGTCGAGGTCTACGAAGATATTCCGAATGGGATCATTTCTGCCGATGACCGTCACATCCTTATCGATCACAAAGTGATGAATTGGAAGACGATCGACTGAATATGTCACAAGACACTTCGAACCAGATTTCGGCTTCGGTGGCGTCTGAGGTGCAGAAGGGACGTCCGGTTGACTATTGGCCGAATCTGGCGGCGATCCTGGAGATGTCGATGGGTTCAATATGCCCGCAGTGAGTTCAGCCCCACACTCGCAGAATTCATCCTGAAATTCTGCCGGGTAGATCTTTCCACAGGTGCCGCAGACTTTTGACACAGGTGCCTCGACAGCATTCTCAGGGGCGTTCACGGTCGTTCCACTGTTTGCTGCATCGTTCGCAGGGGATTCGCCTGCTGCGGACGATGTTATAGAAACCAAGGTGCCGCATGAACGACACTGTTTGTCAGATGGCTGAATTTCATCACCACAAAGCTGGCATGTATTCATAGCAGAAACGCTCTTTCCAAAAGATGTTTTGACGCCCGCGACATCAGGAACGTCCTGGCGTCCAGCGGAGACAATTACAGCTAGAAGTCAAGATCCTGAACGGCAGCCGGTCCATCTCCAACCTTGGAAGACGCTGCAAGGGACCGATTCAGCATTTCCTGTGTGATCGTACCTTCCTGCAGGAATTTCGCTTTCATTTCCGCATACATATTGCTGTTGGCGTGGTCTCCAGATTCTTCAAACCGCAATACCAACTGACCCAGCAGTTTCGCCACCATCTCGCGATCCTTCTGCGTCCCAGCGCCAGATTTTAGCAGGTCAATTCGGGATTGCAGAAAAAGGAGCTGCCTTTGTACTTCGGCCTGGGAAATCACTTTTCGAACATCCCCATTCAAGACCCGCGTCTTTTCTACATCATCAGTTATTTCAACAACCAAATTCCCTTCAGCGCGACCACCTACAATTCCCAGTCCAGGAACGTCGAATGACAGGGACGCCTTGGCCAATCGGAAGCGGCCACTAACGCGGCCTTTCAGATTACAGGCAAACAACACTTCATAATTCTTTCCTTTTTCCATGTACTCCAAAGAAACTGAAACGGTGTTTGATTCATCAGGACGCAAGTCTCCGACGTAGAGAATCTCCGGCTTTGTGCGGTAGAGATCCTGGGCAAACACTTCTGGCGAAAGCCAAAGACTCAGCACAACCTTTGTGGCCAGAATGTTCTTTTGGCTTTCAAAGAATTCCTTAAAACAGTCATTCGCCTGCTGTTCATTACTGATGTTGTCAAAGGCCCCCCCAGCGTGCATTTGCAAATTTCAAGCAGGAAATCGCCGCGTGCTGGGCCAGTGCTGAAGCAGTGAATCGGCAGGTGCAATTGCTCACCCAGTAACCGAGCCTCCTGAATTGCACTGTCTGGATCTTGATCCTCTCCGTCCGAGAGAATGACAATCCTGTGAGTCAGTCCGGGATTGTTTGTCGGCTTGAATGTGTTGCGAAGTTTTCGCAGTGCCGTCCCCATGAGCGTGGCGCCGCCGCCAACGGTCTCCAACTGTGCTGCTGCGACAATAGTGCCGTTCCGCGTGGCAACGCATCGGCAAGCTGATATTCAAGATGATCAAACGCGATCAGCGTCATTCGGTCATCCGGCTGCATTCGCTCGACAAGCAGTCGCACCGCGTTTGTTGCGACCATGCGACGGCTCGGCTTGGACGATTCAACCACCGTGGTCAGATTTCCCTCAACGTTACTTTCCCCGACAATTCTGGCATCAGGATCATCTTCGATCAAACACCCCATCGAGCCGCTTACATCAACAACGACAATTAAATGCGATGGCAGCGGAGTATCGCTTGTCTTTTCCATCAGTGCCGCGAGGATCGCCGTGTTCGGGCGGATCGTTACCAGTGAATAAACGCTGGCTGGCTGATTTGCGCGAATAGATGGCTGATCCACCTTGCACTCAATGATGAATTCTTCTGACATGTTTGGGCTTCCCTTCTTGAAGTTTGAAATCAGCCATTAACTTTTCAAAGTTGCAAATCGGATAACAGCACACGATATGTTGTCTCCGAATCCCTTCGGTTCAGTCTCGCTCACACCTCGTTGCTTGCGATCTGCCTCAGCAACAAGTTTCGCCGCAAGATCTTGCGCGTTGAGCGCACTGTGTTCATTGACCAGCTGATGCAGGTCCGATGGTTCCAGAAATACGCCTTCGTCGACAAGACCATCGGTGCAAAGGATGACTGTGTCTCCCTCCGTCAGGCGAAACCGATAGAGTGTCGGAACACAGCGATCAGCGTTCAGAGTCAATTCTCCTGGCTGGTTGATATGGCAACTACCGAGACAGAACTGCAGACTCTTCGCCAATTCGCCCAGTGCCAACACTTCCTCCGGAGGACTTCTCTGTGAAAGCATGGTCGTGCCAGTATCGCCATCGACCGTCAGTTGTTCGGCAAGATTTTCTCGAACGAGGTAAGCCCTGCTGTCGCCGACGTTTGCAACAATAACTGCATCGCCATGGATAATTGCGATGACCGCAGTCGAACTCATGATTCCTGAATCTGTGAGTTCTGCCGGGAGATCACCCAAGGCGATTGCGGCATCCAATACCTGACGGCTGGCCGATTGGCAGGCGTCCCTCAGAATCGCATCCCAATCGGGATCTTTCGGAGCGACTCGAAGTTTGGCCTCAATAAACTCATGGATGGCGTGGCATGCGATCTTACTCGCGACGTCTCCACTTCCCACCGTTGCCGTACTGACACCGTCAGCAACTACCACGACATACACCGACTGGCCCTGGAATTCATGCACTCGGATTTCAGCGATATCCTGATTTGGAATATCCGCAGACTGCTTTGCTGTTCCTGCAACAAATATGCGTCCAGTTTCAATCTGCCGGAATACATCACCGTTTTTGGTTCGAAGCCTGAAAATTGATTTACACGCATGCAGAAAGGACTGACCAATTGACAACTTCGCTTTGGGCGGTGCCGACGGAATGCACTGCGTTCGTTTTCGAGCGTCGTCCACCGCGATACGCAAAGCATCAATTAACTCACCGGGTTTCGAAAAACGGGAGCCTGGCCGACGGAAAATCGCTCGCTCAATAACCGGAGCAAGTCCTGGAAGCACTGAAGGCGCATACACTCTCAACTGCGGCAAGGCGAAGCTGAAGGCTGCGGGGCCCTGCCCAGAAAATCCATTCTCCAGAAGGCCCGCGATTGAATAATACGCGTAGAGCCCAAGGTGATAGACGTCCGTTGCTGCTGAGATGAGGCGCGCGTCGAACGCCTGTGTTTCTGGCGCAGACCATTGAGACGAAATTTGCATGCTCGCAGGGCATTCTCCGACTGCAAATAACTCCAGATCCAGGCTTGTAATCTTTAGCCCAGTACTTGTCCTCACCAACGCGTCCGGTCGAAAATTGAGCCAGACGAATCCAGCTTCATGCAGTTCAGTCATCGCCGTCGAGATGTTTTCGCAATCCCGAAACAGTTCGCCAAGGTCCAACAAATCGTGAGAAGACCCATGATACAGAGGAGAATCGCCAAGGCTTCGATCAAGTGATTCGGAAACCACAACGGCACCATCTTCGAATTCCACGACCTCTATCAACGGCAGGCAATTCAGCCGCTGCGCTAACCGCTTCTGGATTGATTCTCGACAAACACTCCAGGAGGCGGGCGAGAATCCGTAGACTCGACGATGACTGGACGTATTCAGGCACGAATTGGAATTAACTGGCCAAGCGCCGTTCCAGATCGACAGATCAATCGGTTCACCGTCAGAAAGCTGCACTGTCGAACATGAACACCTAGCCTGCTCATCTGGTTTGCAAATTTCACGATTACAGTGATCGCAGAACTCCAAATCTGAGGTGTTCTGAGAGCAAAAAGGACAGATGACAGTCACATTGGATCTACTTCTGTCGCAAAGGCTTTGTGCTGATACTCCGGCGTACTCATCGTCGAACTTGATCATGTGTGACGACGGCTTCGCAGAGAATACTAGGGGCGTAGACTACTCGCAACTATGTACGAACAAAAAATGGGACCGACTCACCATGAGATCTTCTGAACTGACGAACAACGCATAGCCACGATCCACGGCACATGCGTTTCAATCAACTGAGGCAATCACGCAGCTCACCCCTATTAGCGTGATGACTGCTCCGGCAAGAATCACGGGAGTACAACTCATCGGTCTTGGCAGTCCGTGTCGAATCAATCTCCCTGCGGTCGACTCGTATCCAATACGTCGCTTGAACCATCGTTTTTGATTGGTCCACCATCGAAAAGGCTTAAGGAACGCTGTAATTCCAAGTTCTGTTTTCAATTGCTTTTTGAGTTTCGTCAACCCAAGGACAGTTTTCAAGGACGGGCGACGGTATCGAAAGAATTTCACAGTGGACGCTCCTAAGAATTCGAGTGTATCACGAAACGCTTCTGCACGTCACACGCCGATTGTATTCAAAGCATCGGATTGTTCTCGCAGAATCAGGAGTAATTCAATGGACAAATGGTTCTACAAGCATCGAAGCCGCGAGCTTGGGCCATTGTCTGCTGACGAACTTCGCTATTTGGCTTCAATCAATAAGATTGTGGCTAACACAATGATCAGAAAGGAAAACTCCTCTGACTGGATCGAGTTTCACCAGTCAGAGGTTATTGCGAGGCCGATCAGTAAAACAACTCGAGTGACCAGACCTGCACTCGTTTATGCAAAACCGCTGAATGTGGATCAGCCGCAAGAGTCCGTTTTAGAGACAGCAGCGACCCAGCCAAACCTCGATCACGCCGCGCCGGAATTAGCCATTGCTTCTCTGACAGCAGAAGAACGGCGAACACGCATAATTTCAGTGGCCGTGGTCTGCTCGCTTCTTGTGATGTTGGCGTTACTGGTCGTTCTGTGGCCGCATTTCGCTGGATTATCAGGCTGGAGATCGGCATCAGAGGAAGCTGGTAATCAGAGCGTGCATAGTGGCGACGCTGGCAGCTCTGGCCACGTAAAAAGTGATAGCGAAGTCTCAGGTGACAATGCTTCAAATGATCAGGCCGTGTCCGGGGCAGAGACTGATGTTTCAGCTGCCGCTGGCGACAATGCCGATCAAATCGAGACGCCTGTGGCTCCCTCTTCGGCAACAGCAGCGACTACAGCGTCCACAGAAGAAATGGCTGAACCTGAACCTCCTGATGCATCTACCAGCGAAGCGGCAACCGCCGGATCGATTGTCGAAGCAGAGCCTGAGGATCGTGAGCTGGATGCGAAATTTGCCATCTCACTGCCCAAAAAGAAGACTCGCACTGAAAGCGGAGCTCCTCGACGTCCTGCGAAAGCTGACCTGCAGCAATCTGACATGACAGCCCGAAGCGGCGAAGAACGACAGCAAGCCGTGGCAGATGGTGGCGGCACGGCGGAAAGTGAGCAAGCAGTTGCTTTGGCACTCAAATGGCTAAAGGAACAGCAGCAGGCCGACGGATCATGGGATTTCCGAAACGCCGGTCAGGACGCACAGCCGGGGACACTTGACACAGATCTCGGGGCAACCGCCATGGCGATGTTGTGTTTCCTCGGTGCTGGTAATACTACTCGCACCGGTCCGGAAAAAGACGTGGTGATCAAAGCATTTGATTACATCAAGTCACAGAAGGACAAGAGCAACTGGGGGACAGGACTCCATGTACGTTCACGCACTGGTAACGCTATGCCTGACCGAATTGACTGCAATGGAGCAAGACGAAGCAGATGCCCGAGAGCTTGCCATCAAAGCCGTTCGTTTCATGGAATCCGCCCAGGATCCTCAAGGAGGTGGCTGGCGCTATCGCCCTCAGGAACCTGGGGACACGTCCGTCACAGGTTGGCAGATCCTTGCTTTGCAAAGCGCAAAGACGGCGGGAATCAAGGTTGATCAGCGGGTTGTGAACAACGCTCACCAGTTTTTGGATTCAGTGTCGAGCTACGACCGTGGTCAGTACCAGTACACACAAGGTTCACCTGCCACACCCTGCATGACAGCAGTCGGATTGCTGTGTCGAATGTGCTTGGGATGGAGTCACGATAACTCACATCTGCAGCGAGGGCTGGAATACCTTGTGACTGTCGGAGTGAGTCCCAACGATATGTACCAGAATTATTATGCGGCAATGGCCCTTCACCACGCTGGCGGTCCGGAGTGGACGACATGGAATGCGAAGATGCGTGAGCAGTTGATTCAATCACAGATAGAGTCAGGGCCAGCAGCGGGTAGCTGGTCGGTGACCGATCCACATGGTCACTCGGCTGGACAAATCTATCAAACCGCACTTTCGGTCCTGACTCTGGAAGTCTACTATCGATATTTGCCGCTTTATCGAAACGCGAAATAATCGGGCCTGGCCAATTTGGAGTGGGATCTGCCGCGATCGTTCCGAGCTAGGTTTCGAACGTTACGTGTCGCTCGCAATTCTCGGCCGCAACATGCACACGCTCGGACTCCTGCTGATTGCTCAACGAGCGCCGCACCGCGAAGCCGCGCTGACAAGAGGCAACGCCGACTTAGGCTGCCGTCAGCGACCCCAAAGCCAAACGCCATGCGGGTGTCGCACGATAACGGCTGAGTTATTTCGCGACTGAGTTGACGGACATCATTCCGTGTTGGCGATCTCGAACAGCGACTGTTCGTTCATCCACGGCAACTGGGCAGTCTGAAATGAAATTCCATGCCCGCGCTGCCTGTTTGATGTGAATGGTCATCATCAGCGAGATTTGCCTGCCCCTTTGGGATGACCTACAAGACACCTCGAAAGAGGAGAAGAGGAGCAAACACTTGCCGGACGGCGAAACAAGAAATCAACCGCAGATCTCAATCATCCAGCAAATCGCTGAGCGGCTTGCCATATGCAGTTGCTGCGATTCGCGGTGAAGCGATGCGACTGTACCGGTGGGCTGACGCCACAACCGCTCGCCGGAGGTGTGAGGCCATGTTCGGCAACAGTCATAGCGCCGAGCGAGTGTCCTTTGTGCAATGGACGCTTGATGTATTAGAGTATCACGGCGAGCGCCCGATTAGACTCATCTTTGGCGCGACAGACCTGATCAACTGACCTCAGACGCGGTGCGGTTGCTGGAACAATGTACTCCTGATCGAGATTCACGATGACAGTTTCTCGTGCCACATTGGCAATGACTTTGTTGCTTTCAATCGCGTGGGCGCACGACGTGGCGGCTCAGGTGTTGGATAAGCAGTCGCAGCTCGAGGCTCAGACGTTTTGGGATAATCGGGACTGGGATTGGTATGCCGCACAGATTCCATTCTTTGAATGTCCTGACGCGGACATCACAACGACGTACTACTACCGCTGGGAATTGCTGACGAAGCATCTGACGTATGGTTCGCCCAACAGCGGCTACTCGTTTACGGAGTTCATCGACCGGCCGTTCTGGTCGGGAGCCTATGGAGCGATCAGTTGTCCGGCGGGCCATCAGCTGTATGAGGCTCGGTGGTTGCGGCAGCCGAGGATTGCGCGGGACTATTTGAAGTACTGGTTCCGCACGCCGGGGGCTCAGCCGAGGAATTATTCGACGTGGCTGGCGGATTCGGCATGGGCGGTGAATCAGGTGCATCGCGATGATACGTTCGCGATCGATCTGCTGCCGGATCTTGTCAAAAACTACGAAGGCTGGGAGCAGCGTCACTTCGTTCCCGAAGTCGGACTTTTCTGGCAGACCGGTCATGACGATGGCATGGAATTCAACATCAACAGTCGTCAGACACAGGACATCCTGCGCGGGGCACCGAGTTACCGACCGTCGTTCAACGCTTACATGTGGGCCGATGCAGTTGCGATTGCGAAGCTTTCTCGGCTGGCAGGGCAGGGCGATCTTGCACAACGGTTTGAGCAGAAAGCCGAGTCGCTCAAAGCCGATGTTGCAACTGCTGTGGACGATGGAGAAAATTCTTTCCCGGTTTACAAGAACGACGAAGAGCGTGACGGCCACAAAATCAAAGCGATGACGAAGACTTACGAACACGGCGAGTTCGCAGGGGATGCCCATGGCCGTGAGGATCGGCTACGTGCCGTGGCAGTTCAACATGATTGATCGCGACAAAGGATATGAGGCTGCCTGGCCGAAGTTAATGGACCGCGATGGATTTTATGCGGACTTCGGACCATCGACCGTCGAACGGAATGATCCGATGTTCCTGCTCAAGAACTCCTGCTGCTGGTGGAGCGGTCAGTCGTGGCCATACGCGACGACTCAGACGCTGAAGGCCCTGGCAAATGTCGTGCAACGCGACGGTGACTCGGGAGCGGAATCGCTGCCGACAAAGGCCGACTACATCAAATTGCTGCAGATCTACGCGCGATCACACCTCAAGGATGGCAAGCCCTATCTCGCTGAGGCGCTGCATCCTGACACGGGCTCATTCGAGGGCCATGACGGCTACAACCACTCGGAACACTATTTTCATTCGAGCTTCTGTGACCTTGTTATCACGGGCCTGGTCGGCCTGACTCCGCGCGATGACGACAGCCTGGAAGTGAATCCGCTTGCGCCGGCCGATTGGGATTACTTTGCGCTCGATGATGTGCCGTATCGCGGCCACCTGATCAGCGTGGTCTGGGACAAAACCGGCAAGCGATACAAACTTGGAGCTGGGCTGCATGTGGTGGTAGATGGTAAGCCGACTGCGAAGTCTTTGACGCTGAGTCGCTTGACTCTCCAGGTCGAGTTACTGCCCGAGGGGCTCGACTCAGCCAGTCCAGCTGCGACAGCGACGAACTTCGCAGTCAATAACGACGGCGATTACTACCCTCGTCTGACTGCGTCATACGTGTCCCCCACGACATCCGCCAGCAAACTGAACGAGGGCAGTTATTGGTACGTGCCGCATCCGCCGAATCGCTGGACGTGTGAAGGATCACCGCACGAGCAGGATTCTGTGATCATCGATTTCGGCACGACCCGCGCTCTGCAAACGGTGACACTCTATCCGCTCGACGACAGTGAAGTGAAGGATTCGACCGTGCGTGCTCCGCAACGAATCGAACTGGACGCATGGATCGACGATGCATGGCGCTCGATCAGATCGCCGGATGGTGTGCTCGACAATCCAGCCGGTCACCGCGCCAACGTGGTGAAATTCAATCCGATCGAGACCCAAAAAATTCGCGTCACGCTGCACCATCCGGCGGAAGGAAAATCGGGACTCACGGAGATCGAAGCCTGGGGCGACGTACAACTCCCGTTGGCACCTGTCGCACCGCCGACTGGCAACCTCGCGTGGAACCCGAAACCGGATGGATTTCCTAAAGCAACGGCCTCATACTCAGATCGTTTCGGCGGTAAGCCCGCAAGCGCCATCGACGGCAGGACGGTCTTTCTGCCGACGCCGATGAATCGCTGGACGAGTTACGAATCGCCGACGGAGACCGACTGGCTGGAGATCGACTTCGGTCGCAATATGGAGTTTCGTCGAGTCGAACTGGCGATCTACGATGACCGTGGCGGCGTGCAGCCTCCAACTTCGTATGCAATCCAGCACTGGACGGGCACCGAATGGCATGACGTCATGAATGCGAAGAAGTCGCCCGAACAACCTCTCGGCAGCCAATGGAACGAAGCCCGCTTCGATCCTGTGACATCATCAAAAATCCGCATTGTGTTCACGCATCGCGGACAGTCGCGAAGCGGCGTTTCGGAAGTGTTGATCTGGAACGATTGATGTTGCCCCGCGATCGTCGTACGCTTTGTCACCATCCAACTCCTCCAGCCGGAATGAAAAACATGAAACATCTCACCTTACTCATCATTGCCTTTGCTCTCCTGTCCAGGGTTCAGGCTCAGGATGTCAAAAGCAACATTCCCTATGCCGAACCGGCACATGAGCGGCAGGTGCTGGACGTCTATGCTCCGCCCGAGGCGAAAAACCTGCCCGTGGTTTTCTGGATTCACGGCGGCGGCTGGCAGGAGGGTGACAAGACCAGTGTCCAGTTGAAGCCGAAGGCCTTCGTCGATAAGGGATTTGTCTTTGTTTCCACCAACTATCGACTGCTGCCAGACGTCGAGATGGAGACGATTTTTCGCGACATCGCCAAATCCATGCACTGGGTTCATGACCACATTGCGGAATACGGCGGCGATCCAAATCGAATCCTTGTCATGGGCCATTCTGCCGGCGCGCAGCTCGCCGCGTTGATCTGCATTGATGACCGGTACCTCAAAGCCGAGGGCTTGTCACTCGCCGGCATCAAAGGCTGCGTACCTGTCGACGGGGATACTTACGATGTGCCAGCAATCATCGAGACGGCGGAAACTCGTTGCCGAGTCCATCATCAGCCGCAGGCAAAGATTGGTCATCGAGAGAAGTTCGGCAACGATCCGGCGAAGCATCTCGACTACTCGGCAGTGACACATGTGGCGAAAGGGAAAGGCATTCCTCAGTTCCTGATCCTCTTCGTCGCCGATCATCCGGACACAAGCGCACAAGCACAGCGCCTTAGTGCCGTACTGAATGGTTCCGGGATCTCAGCCACGCTCTTTGGGGGCAAAGAGACGACTCATACGCGGATCAACGAGAATCTCGGCCAGCCCGACGATCCGGCCACGATCGCCCTGTTTCAGTTTGTCGATGCGGCATTGAAAAAATAATCTATGCCAGCACGTCTTTCACGACCACGCCTTCCACATCCGTCAGCCGGCGTTCCAGCCCGTTGTAATAGAACGTGAGTCGTTCATGGTCGAGTCCCAGCAGATGCATAATGGTGGCGTGGAAGTCGTGGACGGTGACGATGTTTTCTACGGCCTTGTAGCCGAAGTCGTCGGTGGCTCCGTAGCTGAACGGAGTTTTGACACCGGCTCCGGCCATCCAGCAGGTGAAGCCTTCCGGATTGTGGTCGCGTCCGCTGGCACCTTTTTGAAACGTCGGCATGCGTCCGAATTCGGTACACCAGACAACCAGTGTGTCTTTTAAGAGTCCGCGTTGTTTGAGATCTTTAATGAGGGCAGCGGTGGGCTGATCGAGGACCGGGCCGTGGACGCTGTATTGGTCCAGCACCTTGTGCCCGTCCCAGTTGCTGACTCTTCGCCGCCGGTCTGATATGCCCCGTTGAATAACTGGACGAGCGTACGCCCTGTTCCAGCAAGCGTCGCGCGAGGATGCAGTTTTTCGCATAGTCAGCCTTCAGGGTATTTTGAGCGTCGTCGGCACCATACATGGCGAGCGTCGATGCGGATTCGGTGGAGAGGTCTCGCACTTCCGGAATGCTGAGCTGCATCTTCGCGGCCAGTTCATAGCTGGAAATGCGAGCGGCCAGTTCGGTGTCGCCTGGAAATCGTTCGAGATGGCGCTCATTGAGCCGCTTTAAAAAGTCGCGGGTCTTTACGTCAGCTGATGCGGAGATTGATTCTGGTCGTGCGAGGTTTCGAATGGGCAGAGACGCATTGAAGTCTGTGCCCTGATAGGCGGCGGGGAGGAATCCCGGCCCCCAGTTGTTCACGGAATTCTGCGGCGTGCCGCGCGGATCGGGAATGGCCACATACGCCGGCAAGTTCTCGTTCTCCGTGCCGAGTGCATATGTCGTCCAGGCTCCGATGCTGGGGAAACCATCCAGCGTGAATCCCGTGGACATGTAGTTTTCGCCAGGCCCGTGCGTGTTCGTCTTTCCCTTGATCGAATGCAGAAAACACATGTCATCCGCCAGCGCGCCGAGATGCGGGACAAGGTCTGAGATCATCTTGCCGCATTCGCCCCGCGGCTGAAACTTCCAGGGGCTTTGAGTCACATTCCCCTGTTCACCCTGGAATGTAATCAGCTTGTCAGCGCCCGGCAACGGCTGGCCATGTCGCGCGATCAGTTCCGGTTTGTAGTCGAACGTGTCGAGATGACTGCAGGCGCCCGAACAGAAAATAACGACCACGCGCTTCGCTGCTGCGGGGAAATGCGACGATCGTGAGGCGAACGGATGAGACGGTTTGATGTCCGGGCGAATGGGGCTCTGGCCGCCAACGGTCCCGGGTTTTGCGTCCTCCGCCTTCAGCAATCCCTGTTCGGCCAGCATCATCGCCAGCGCAATACTGCTGAGCCCGGTGCCAGTGTGGTTGAGGAAACCGCGTCGGTTGAGCAGGTGATGACTGTTAAATGATTTGGACAATCTCATAGGGCGTGGAATTCACGCAGGTCCTTTCTGCCTGCGGCTTTCGTGATTGTCTTAATCATAATCTTACTCTTAATCATAATCGATTGCCTGGAACTGTTTATGAATATGAGGAAGATCAAGAATATGAATCCACGCGATCATGGCTGCATTCGCGCGCGGCAGTGCGTCACTCAGGTATTCGCGGACTGGGCAGCACACGGCCAGCCTGGAGAAGCGTGACTTTTGGGCTGCTGCCGGATTCCGGCAGTTCAAATTTCAAAGTCGCATCAACTAACTGATACTTCCATTCGGTTTCGCTCTTCGGAATCAACGCGAGAAACTGCTGGCCAGTCAGCTGAGCCACCATGCGACCGTTCCTGACCTGCACTGTAATCACGATTCCAGGAGCAAGTTGATATCTGCCTTCGAGACGTCTGGCGGCTTCGGGATCAACCTCAACTTCCTTGTCAAATGATTTTGGCTGAACATCCAGCCCCATGACTGTCTGAATGATCTGCTCGGCCAATGCGTCAGTCTGCGAGCCTGCCGTGTTGCATAGCAGTACCGCAGCACACTTCTGCTCGCGACTGACGAGCATCATAGACTGGTAGCCGCCGGTTTGACCATTGTGCCACCGCGTTGAGCCATCCTGTGCGATCATCCATCCAAGCCCCATCGCATGATTCCCATCACTACCTGGCTTGTGCTGTTTCCATGCAAGCTCAATCGCCTTTCCCAGCGGTCCACCCGGAGGATTCAATGAGGCTTCTGCGAACAAAAGCATGTCGTCGATCGTGCTGCGAATCGCACCGCATCCCGAAAGAGCATCAAAATCCCATGCCTTATCGGGAAGAAGTGCTGCATTGTACGGCGGAGCAAATCGACTGACCTGCTGTTCCGAAAGAGCGATGACCGTGTCGGACATCTTCAGCGGTTCCGTCAGCTTCTGCTTCAGAAGCGATTCGTAACTGACTCCGGCCTGCTGCGACAACAAATCGCCGAGCAGCCCGACTCCGAGATTCGAATACTCATAACCCTCACCCGGATTCCTCTCAGGTTTCACAGAGAGCATGTATTCTGTGAGCATTGTGCGGTTATATCCGTCGAACGGATTCGTGGGATCAGCTGGTTCGATGTTGGCCGGCATGACCGGAAGCCCGGACACGTGGTGCGACAGATGTTTGAATGTGATCGCGTTGCCAACGGTCGGGTTCTTCGTGGCGAGATCCTTCATAACGGTGCTGATGGGATCATCAAGTTTCAGTCGCCCCGATTCAACGGCCTCCGCCAGCAGCAGTGACGTGAAGACTTTGGAGATTGATCCGATTTCATAGAGTGTCTTTTCGTCCGGCGAACGAGCCCCGTCTGCATCCAGATGGCCAAAGCTCTTCTTCCAGACCTGCCCGTTCGAAATCACACCAATAGAAACGGCGTTCACTTTCAAGTGTGTCAGGTAAGGTTCAACAAGAGCGTTAATTTTCGGCTCATGTTGAAAGTCTTCCTGTGCAACTGCGTGAACTGCACCGATGGAAACAATCAGGAACAGGACGTGTCGCATTTCATGCCTCAGAGGGATGAAGACTGATGACGATGGGAATTGGAAGCCCCATGGGCTTCTAGAATATGATCGCCATCGTTGCCCGTGTCTCCGACGCGGGACCTACCATAGGACGTAAACCGAGCTTCTACCAACGCAAGGTCGGGCGGAGTCAGAGTCCCGTCGGCGGAGCGACGGGTGTACCGTACATCCGTCGCTCCGCCGACGAGTTAGGCGATCTTCGTTTCCAGCACAGCGGTGAATCCAGTTCTCGCAAGGCCGATGACATCACTTAGAATTTCCTGCGCATCATGGGTCCACGATCCCGCAATTCCGCCTTCGCGATTCGTTCTTCCAGTTGATTGATTCGCGCGTCTCCATCCTGAAACTGTTCAAGCAATTTGATCGAATTCCGCGCCGCAACAAAATCGCGTCTGGCGATAGACAACTCGACCTGAGCCAACGCATAGGCCTTGTACTCCGACACATGCCATTGCGTTTTCATCATAAACGGCTTGAGCAGTTCTTGTGCTTCGTCCAATCGGCTATTGGCAATCGAAAACTGTGCCATCGCGATTCGGGCAAATGCATAATCCGGGCATCGTTGATGAATTTCTTTGATGATCTTCTTTGCGGCGGCTTTCGCTTCCGGATCGCTTTTCATCATCATGGCAGCAGCGACGTTGAATTGTGCTGACAAGAACTCCGGATCCAACGCAAGAGCAACACGAAAATGAGCTTCGGCAACATCGAATTCCCCCGTCTGCATGGCTTCGTAGCCTTGCTGTATCAGATAATCAACCCTTGGGTTGTTGTGGGGAACCGGGTTCTGATTGATTTCCATCGTGGTGACCAGGATCGAATTCCATTTGCCACGCGACCAGAACTGAATGGAGCCCTCGTTGAGTCGACCTTTTTCCTTCAGGAATGACAGAGTCTGAGATCGCAACTCATCCGGACCTCGGTTACTGGTGGCAAACGATTCCAGAGCATTCAGCATCTCTTCGGAAGCCAGGCTTTTTGCCAGCAGCAACGCAAATTCCCGGCCCGCGCGGTCTCCTCGATCCAACAGTGCCGGGACCAGTTTTCCAACATGCGGCCAGTGATTCAGGGCTTCAGAAACACGCAACGTCTGACTGGATTTTTCGGATGTCAGGAACTGAATAAACTCATCCATGGCACGTTTCGGTATCCACTTTCCCAAATGATCCGGCCACGGTGCATGGCAGTGGACTCCGGACTTCAGCTCTGCAAGATTTTCTTTTGCGAGAGTCAACTGAGGATAATCCTTGAGGCTCAATTTCCAGCAATCGACCGCTTCCTGATCGCGGCCGAGCCGTTTCAAAGCAAACGCTTTGTAGTGATTCAGAACGCCACGACATTCAGGTGCCATTGAAGGAATGTTTTCCGCGTGCTGCGCCACACGCAGAATCTCTTCGTCTTCTCCCATCAGACCAAGGAACTCTGCCTGAATCGCAACGGCGTCCTGCTGGTCCGCCGGAGCAACAGAAATATGGCGTGCGATTTCGTGTGCCTCCTCAAATTGCCCGGACAGAAACAGCATGCGTCCGAGTGATGCTTCCGCAAAGCGATTGTCCGGGAACATTTGAAGCGTTTCTCGCACCGTTTCAACGGCTTCCTGCATCTGGTAAGTCTGAAACAGTGTGAGAGTCAAATTATTCCGTGCCGAAACCATCATGGGCTTAACGGCCAGTAACTCTTTGGCATCTTCTATTGCGGCGTCAAATTCGCTGATGCCGATTCGATGCAGAATCCTTTCGTGAAGTGCCATCAAGTCCAGTTCAGATTCCGTCAGTTCAAAGGATGTCAGAATTCTCTTGAGTTCCGGCTCCAATACAGCAACGGCGGCCAGTGCTTTAGAGGCGTACTTGTGGTCTGACCATTTTACCAGGAACGCTCGATAGGCGATCATTGCCATCGCAATTCGGCCACAAAACATGTAGCCCTGTGCCATGATCAACTGAGCTTCTGGATCATGCGGCTGCAGTTGAACAAGCTGGCGTGCCGTTTCCGCAAGGTGTAGATGGTCTTTCGTCCGCTGATACAGATCCATGAGCGCTTCAAGCAGTTCAGGACTGTTGCGACGGTGTCTCTGCTCGGACAACAGAACTTTCTCGGCTTCATCCAGTTGTCCTTCTTGTGTCAATTCATTCGCTTCCATCAGCGCATTGCGCACTTCGCGCGGCGGAATGCGATGCGTCTGAGAAGCAACTGCTGATCTTTGCTTCTGGAGTTTCTTTCGTTTGACCTCTTTCTGATGCTTCTTCTGTGAACGACCGGCACCGGACATTGCTGAATCCCTACATGCTGAAGATGGAAAATTTGACTGGAGAATAATGGCTAATGATCATTTCTTCCAGCTCTGGACCGACGACAAAACTTTGCGGACTCTTTTGTGATTACGCTGAGAATCTGAACCGAGATTATTCATTGCGTGGCCTCTACCGCGGCCAAACCCATGTGCGAAACCACTGGGGCAGTTCGTCTGGCTCGATCTTCAACTCGCATCGGCCATCGGGATCGAACTCGGCCAACCAAATCGGTTCTGGCCCTGAGTTGTCGAAGAAGTAGGCACGATAGGAATTGGCGATCGCCTCGCGAGTCAACTCCAGGCAGCGCAAGTAACGCTCGCGAATCTTGTCCTCGGGAACAGCATGTCCTCCAGCTCGGACCCGAGAACGCACGCGTGCCACATTGAGCTCCACGAAGTTAGTACAGACGAAATACAGGTACGTCTTGTAGCCCTCAGTCCGTGCCCGACTCAGGAAATCGACCTTGCTGCGATGAGACATCACGGTCTCGTACGAAAACGACAAACCGCGACGCATCAACTCTTCACGCAGGAAGTCAACGATCGATGCCGCGAGATAGCCATTGCCTTTTGATGCATACAGGATTGAGCCTTCAAGTTTGGCAGACTTAAAGAATGGATGATCATTCGGGATGCGTTTCCCTTCGCGAAGAGCATCGCACAACTCTGACAAAGTGATCTCCAATTCGAACTGCGACAGATCCAGTCCCGTGCTGATCAGGCCACGTTCGACATCGTCCGCGTTGAGGTAATGGTTCAGCCAAAACACCCCATCCGTCGATCGCTCTTTCGCCAGATTGCGAATGATGCTCGATTTTCCAGATCCATTCGGCCCGGCGATCATCCGCAACCGTTTGGAGCGATCAGGATTCACGATACGACTCCGGTGCCTCACTCGCAACGTAGGGCTTCGTTGTTCCATCGGAGTAGAGCCAGACAAGTTGTCCGTGCTGCTCGACGACCGCAGGTTGATTGGAATCGAAGGCGGAGTGCAGTGCTCGGCTGCCGACACGTTTGAGTGCTTGCTTCATCTCTTCATCCGTTGGCAGATCTTCCTCGTCGAAAGAAATCGCCGATGAAAGTGGCAGAAATGCTTCACGCAGCAGTTGGTTCTTCCAATGCGAGGCTGCCGGATGACGCGGCGAGATCTCATACAGACTCAAGAACAGATCTAATGCGGTGTTGAAATAAAACGTATCATCGCGGAAGTCGCTGTAAACTCGCATGATCAATGCTGGTGGCAAGGCTTCCTCAGGTGTGCCTTCCAGTAACAATGGAAGCACGGTCTTCTTCTTTGCTTCGGAACCCAACAAACGTGTAGAGACCTGATCCATTTCGGCAGCGACAACAGTCCCTGTCTTTGGATCCTGATTCTCAAATTTACGTCTATAGCCCTTCGTGCCGACGATCAGGACGCGATCGGCTTTAGAGATCAGGTCAACGAAACGAGGAATGCTGGCCCCGATCTGCGAATTCTCCCAGCGGTCCAGAATGACTTTGATCCCTGCCTTTTCAAGATCCATCGCCAATCGATGTTCAACCCAACGTTCGTGATCCGGATTGCCCCAGGCGTAGCTCACAAAGCAATTGGGGGCGGTCCGCTTTTCGGTTTGAGCGAGTCGTGAGAGTTCGAAAATAACTTCCTCGAATCTCGTCCGCAGCTCGGCCACAGCCCCTTCCTGGACGATCTGCTGACGCTGCTCGGGCTTGACACTCAGAGGTTCGTCCGGCGGCAAGTCAATACGATGCAAACAATCCGCATTCTCGCAGCCGACAGCGGATTTTCCATGCTTCAGCAATCTCGCCATGACCGCTCGATCCACGGGCGTTCCACACCTGGAGCACTTCACCGGACGAACTCGACGCACATGCGTGTCACGGCAGCTCAGCATTTGCTCAACAAGTCCTTCAAAGACCTGGCGGATGTTGGAACTGGCGTCGCGGCTGAAGAGCAGCACGATCGTACGTTCGTTTTCGTCGCGAATTTGTCGTACGCCGCAGATCTCTTTGCGGTCCGATTCGAACCACGCCACGTCGTGAGCCTGGTCGGTGCGGGCGAACAGGTTCGTGTAGCCGAGCAGGACCACCAGTCCCGAGAAAGTGTTTTCGGTTGATCCGGAAAGAATGTACGAGGCACCATTCTCCGTAATCAAGTCGTCGCGCTGTGGCTTCTTCAGGTTCATCAGGTCGGGGAAGATCAGCAGCTTGACCTCGCCTGCATGCTCGCGGAAGCAGCGGTAGCTCAAGCGATTGGACAGAAAGGCTTCGATGGTGCCGTCAAGCAGCAATGCCTTATCTTCCTCGGAAAGCTTTTCCAGTTCGCGAAAACGGTAGCTGTTGTCGAACAGGCGGCTTTCTTCGACGGCTCCCAGTCCACGGGGGTTGCGGCGGGCTTCCAGCACCATCGACGCTGCGAGGTTATTCATCAGTTCGGGCACGAGCAGGATTCGCTCTTCGCCTGAGGACAGCGTCAGCATCCGCACGAATCCCTGGCTGCTGAGATTTCGAATCGCTGCTAGTATTGATTTCTCGCTTACGCCGACCTTGAGTGAGGCTGACGGCAGAATTCGTTCTACCCAGACACCGGTTTTCAATTGTTTGGAAATTGCAACGTGCAACTCTGTGGCCGTGAAGATAACCTGCTTGCGAGTACGGCTCTCTTTCAGGGCCAACACAAAATCTTTGATCCGCTTGAAGACAGCATCGGTCGAGACCACGGGTTTGTCGTCCCACGGAATGGCCTGCTTCATGCGAGCCAGTAAATCGTCCAATCCGAGGTTCTCTCGGGCACTGGTGGCAATCCAGCCTCCGGCAATGCCTTGGCGTTTGCAGAATGCAGCCAGTTCGTCGTTACTCAACACCGGATGTCCGCGATCGACGCGGGCGGCAACGAGGATCTTCGGGCATTCGGCAGGAAGCTGACGCAACCAGTACTCGGCACTGCCCAGCGGATCGCGGCTGTTGGTCGGGTCGAACAGAATCAATGCGAGGTCCGCGTCCTGGATCGAGAGAGCATGGATCAGTCTGTAATCAGGCTGACCGGCGAGATCCCACAGCACGGCCTCGCACAGCGCACCGTCTGTGCGAGTGGTGGCGAGTTGATTGAGCACCCAGAACTGCTGTCCGTGCGTGGAGTCGTGCTCACGATATTCGCCATGCGCCAGCCGCCAGCCAAGACCCGTTTTTCCCACGCCTGAATCGCCAACCAGCACAACCTTGGCTGTCGTGGAATGGACGGTCCTTTCTTGCCTGGGGCTTCGGACCACATTCGCCTTCTTCGCTGATTTTGTGTCGTTGTCACTCCAGATCAGCGCGTCGTAGTCAAGTTCGTAGATGTGGATCTCGCAACATTGCTCTTCTTCGGGCGTACCAGGCGGTGAGCCAGCGGTCGCCAACTGAGGCAGAGTCGGATGAAAGGCGAGCGAAGGAATCCACTTATGATGAATCTTTGGTGCCGAAATGACCGCCACCGTCTCCCACGTCTGGCAGTTCCACATCCGGATCGTGTCATCATTGCTTTTTGAGGCGAGGAGCCGATCGTCTGGCGAGAAGGCAACAATATCGACCACGCCCGTGTGTCCTTCGAGGGTACGGAGCAGCTTGCCGCTGGTCACCTCCCACAGCTTGACTGTGATGTCGTTACTCCCGCTGGCCAGCATCCCGCCCGACCCATCAAAGGCGACGCTAAAGACCGTGCTGGAGTGTCCTTCGAGTATGCGCATCAACTTGCCGCTGGTCGCCTCCCACATCTGGATTGTGCCGCCGCCACTCCCGTTGGCCAGCATCACGCCCGACCCATCAAAGGCGACGCTATAGACTACGCCCTTGCGGCCTTCGAGCGTGTGGAGCAGCTTGCCACTCGTCGCCTCCCACAGCTTGACGGTACTGTCCCAGCTCCCACTGGCCAGTATCCCGCCCTCAGGATCAAAGGCGACGCTACAGACCCTGCCGGAGTGTCCTTCGAGTGTGCGAATCAGCTTGCCACTGGTCGCCTCCCAAAGCTTGACGGTATTGTCATAGCACCCGCTGGCCAGCATCCCGCGCGACCGATCAAAGGCAACGCTACAGACCTCATTCTTGTGACCTTCGAGCGTGCTGAGCAGCTTGCCACTCGTTGCTTCCAGAGCTTGACGGTACTGTCCACGCTCCCACTGGCCAGCATCCCGCCCGACGGATCAAAGGCGACGCCTAAAACCGTACCGTCGTGCCCTTCGAGTGTGCGAAGCAGTTTCACGCCCGGCGGCAGCGAAGGCACGGTGGCTTTACTTTTCTGAGTTTGTTTCTTTTTTGCCATTGTTGATATTCCGGACTGGCACGGGCAGGGTATCGCGGATCGTTTCGCTGATCAGCTCACCGGCAGAAATCGTACTCTTCAAATACGTTTCAAAATGAAAAGCTGTCTCTGCAGGAAGTCACCAGTGAGCATCGCGACTTCGTGCTGCGGGGAGTATAACGCATTTGTTCCTTCCCGTGCTGTCCCCATGGAGTTTAAGTGTAGGTCCTTTCTGCCGGAAAGGATTTTGCAGCTTGCTGCAACCTGCGAGTAAGCGCTGGTCGATCACTGGGGATCACGTCGCTGTTGAGCGGATGTCCGCTCCAGGGTTCGCCTTGCGGCGAAAGTCCATTCCGGCAGAATGGATCTACTCAATGAACACAAACTCATTGCTGTTCAACATTGCGCGACAAAACGCAGTGACGCCTTCGACTTTGATGAAGTCTTTTGAATCTGACAGCTCGGCGGTACTGGGCTCTCGACCGTAGCACAACCAGAACGCGCGAACGATCTGCTTTGATGTATCATGTCCGGAATCACGTTGCAGTCGATCGGCCAGCAATTGAGCCTGCTGCAGCATAAACGGGCTGTTGAACAGGTTCAGTGCCTGCAGCGGAGTCGTCGAACGGCTGCGTTTGGGGACGGACGTGGCTGCGTCGGGGCAATCGAACACACCGAAGACGGATTCTTTTTCCAGCCGCACTTTGGTCATGTAAATCATGCGTCGCCAGTCTTCCGGACCGTATTTTTTCTTCGGAAAATAGTGTCGTACGTTTTCCAGCTCGACTTCAAAACCGCTGAAGCCGGGGCCGTACATGCGTTCGTCGAGCACTCCGGTCACCGCCAGAATGCTGTCGCGGATGGGTTCGGCCTCAAGACGGCGCGGAGGGAACCTCCACCACCATTGCGTATCGGCATCAGCCTGAAGAGCGTCCTCGCGAGGATGGCTGCTCTGTCGGTATGTTGCAGAACTCAGGATCAGCCGATGCACATGTTTCAGTGACCAGTTGTGATCCATTAACTCGCGAGCCAGCCAGTCAAGCAATTCCGGATGAGTCGGCGGGACACCCGCTTTGCCGAAGTCACTCGGGGTCGCCACCAGTCCCTTGCCGAAATGAAACTGCCACAGTCGATTCACGATCACTCGCGCGGTCAGTGGATTGTCCTTCGAGGCAATCCACTCCGCCAGCGCCAGGCGGCGCTGTTGTTCCGGCGTGGCTTCGGAAATGGTCAGTTTGCCAAGAGCCGCCACCGTTCCAGGCTCGACCTGCTCACGTTGAGCCAGCGGTTCGCCTCGGAACAAGCGATGAGTCGGTCCGGGCTGCTGAAAGGTTCCGGCGTAGACTGCGGCTGAGGCCTGCAGTTGCGACTTCCGCTGTTCCCTCTGCTGAAGTTGTTTCAGCATTTGACGACCCTGTTCGGCCTGGTCTTTCGGGAACTTCGCGAAGTCATACTCCGGCTCCAGGGAAACTGAGCCAGTGAACGGAAGGCGATCGGCGGACGAAGCCACCGTCTTCCATTGGTCGGGCTCAACGGCCACTTCGATCACGTACTTTGTGGCCACTCGATCTTCGAATCGTCCCTCCCGATCTCTCGCCCAGGCGATACGACTAATCAGCACGACTTCCGGCAGCTCAATCTGAATCCAGCCTTGGCCGGTCTCATTGGAGATCCAGCTGTGTGCATTTCCAAATCGCCCGTCGTTGACGTGTTTAAGTTGATGAATCTCGTACCCGGGCAATGCACTGGAACACGTTGCCTTCGCGCCGTCAGAAGCCAGAGCCACATTTGTCGTGCCGCTGTAGATTTCCAATTCATCGATGCACGGTTCAGAAGCGTTGGTGGCTTCAATCGTGAAGCGGACGAACCTCGCTGCGGTGGGTTCAAACTGTTCTTCGTTGCCTCGAGCGTTCACAGGCGGTCGACTGGGACCCGAGTCCTTGACAAAGGGCTTCAGCTGATCTCGCAGCTGCACCAGATGTTGATCGTTTTGAGCAATCTCCATTTGTTGCTGTTCTGACAGCGGCATTGGCCGGTCGCCATGCTGAATCCCCGCGAAGATGGCCTGGAGTGAATAATAATCCGTCTGTCGAATCGGATCAAACTTGTGATTGTGGCAGCGAGCACATCCCAGAGTCAACCCCATGAAGGCCGTCCCTGTTGTGTTGATTATGTCGTCGAGTTCATTCTGCCGCTGCATGAGCGTCAGATTGATGTCCGGACTCTTGACGAGATCGTATGGTCCGGCGACGAGGTACGCGGTGGCTTCCGGGACGTCGATCGCATCGCCGGCAATTTGTTCCTTCAGAAACTGATCGTATGGTTTGTCGTCGTTGAGGGATCGGATCACGTAGTCCCGATACGGCCACGCGTTCGGACGTTCACGGTTGGTTTCATAGCCGTTCGTTTCCGCAAACCGCACAAGGTCCAGCCAGTAACGAGACCACCGCTCTCCGTAGTGCGGACTGTCCAGGATTTTTTCCACCAGCCGCCCGTAAGCCTGCGGATCACGATCTGCGACAAACGCCTGAACTTCTTCCGGAGTCGGCGGCAGTCCGAGCATGTCGAGGTAAATCCGTCGAATCAGTTCGGCTTTGGTCGCCTGCGGATTCGGTGTCAAGGAATGTTCCTGCAGCATCTGCAGTACAAACGCGTCGATATCGTTCGCGACCCATGCATGTTCGATTGTCGGCGGTTGCACGTTTCCAACAGGCAGAAACGACCAGTGATCTGACGGGGTCGCTTCGTCGTCATCTGCGCCCTCCGGCCCCGGCCATCGCGCACCCTCATCGATCCATAACTGCAGCATTTGAATTTCGTCTTTCGACAGACGATCGGCTTCATCCGGAGGCATCCGTTTTCCGGCTTCTGTGCCACGGACCAGCTGAATTAAATGACTATTCTCGCCGTCTCCCGCGACGATAGCAGGCTCCCCGGAATCTCCTCCGCGCAACATCGCCGCTCGACGATCCAGCTGCAGATGACTTTCCTGCGTGTCGGGGCCGTGGCAGTCGAAGCATTTCGCTGCAAGGAGTGGTTTGATCTGAGTGCCGAAATCAATGTCATCAACAGCATCGACGCGCACGGGCGCGGCAAGCAACAGGATTAGAATGAGACGAATGGTTTTCATATGCTCAAGGCGGGAAGCGTTAGCAGGAAGGATCGAAGAGACTGTATTGTGCCGTTATTGTGCCGTTAACGACCCTGTCGCGTCCAGTGCCCGCCCTCAGCGTCGCGGCTCCGGCAGTTGTGTTTTGCAACTTGAGTGTTTTTTTGCATGAATCTGTATTCAGGGATTCCGTCGAAAACACAATCACGGCCGTTTCGATTTACGCGGATTACCTGACCGCAACACAGGACGGGCAAATCTCAATTCAGGCGTTCCGTGGCCTCAGATCCGGCCGCTGAAAATCCGAAAATTCAGTGGATTGCATAAGACCAGAGTCGCCAGCAGATTCCTTGCCCCGTGCCAAATCGGCAACTGTGGCCGGTGTTCCCATCAGCAACACCATCTGGGCTGGAGACGCAGCATTCTTCGTGAAGCAGACCCCCACTGATTTCCATGCAGCAAATCTCCATTTATCATCAAAACTCAATTCAGCAATGCCTGTTGGCAGTTGTGGCCTTCGCCATGCTCCCGACGCTGTGCGAGGCTCAGGATAGTTGGTTGTATGCCTGGAGGAATCAGCCGTCCGGTGAGTTTGCACCGGACCACCGAAAAGTGGATCCCTTCCAGCCGATGTTTTCGGATGCGGATCTCGAATTGCAGGCAGCCCGGACAGCCCCTTCCTTTCTGACCCAGTTCACATCCAATGTGAAAACGTCGGCCCTGCAGGACAGTGATGCTGGCTCCATCGCTGATGTACCGACAGTTGACGCACTTATCGGGGATGAGCCGGCGGAATACGAAACTGATCCGGCGATGTCTCCTGCTCAGCACTCAGCGTCCGGTTCAGGAGGCTACGCGCCGCTGGATGTCCTGATGCCGCAGACTGCGACGGACTTGCCGATCACACCGCAGCAGGTCTTCTCGAACAAGCCTGCTCAATGCAGTAACTGTGATTGTTGGCAGGTGCTTCCCCAGGGGCTCATGTACAATTCCTACATCGCCGGTGAAAAAGAACCACGAATGCAGTTCATTCAGTTGCACGACACGCGCAGCAAACGTCGTGTGTGGGACGCAGTGCTTGGTGGGCGACTGGGGCTGTTACGATATGGAAACTGTGACTCGGTAAACCCGCAGGGTTTTCAGCTGGATGTCGAAGGAGCCGTATTTGCCCGCGTGTTGCCTGACGAACTCAGCGCAATGCTGGAAGGTTCTGACTACCGAGCGGGTCTGCTCGGTACCAATCGGTTCAACAGAACGGCCGTGAAGTACGGTTACTATCATGTCAGTTCTCACATTGGCGATGAGTTCCTGCTGGACAATCCCACTTTTGAACGCATTAACTATGTGCGTGACTCGGTGATTGTCGGTGTGACGCAGGATCTGAAATACTCAACGCAGGTTTACGGCGAAATGGCCTATGCGCTGGGAGCCGAAGGCGGCGCAAAACCACTGGAGTTTCAGTTTGGGACTCAGTATCTGCCTGTCGCAAAGTCCAGCCTCCGAGGTGCTCCGTATGTTGCTGCGAACTATCATATTCGCGAAGACTTCCAGTTTCAGGGCGGATTCAACACAGTTGCCGGCTGGGGTTGGCAAGGTCTCCAAACGCGGCATCGGCTTCGCGTGGGCCTGCAGTATTACAACGGCCCTTCGCTGCAATACCAGTTCCTGAACCGCGTGGAGAACTTGTATGGCGGCGGAATCTGGTTCGATTACTGACCGGGCTCATCACTTCGCAAAAAGCCACTGTTGAGTGAAATACCAGGTCGTCAGCACGACACCGATCGCAATGACGATCCTGCGCACAACGGTACGGTCCATCCTGCGTGCCAGCGTCGCGCAAGCCAGCCGCAATCGATGCTGAAATCAGCATCGGCGCGGCAGTTTCAGTTGACGCTGCCTGAGATCACAAACACCACGACGGCAATTCCGTTGATCATGCCGGCAAGAACAGTCTTCATTCCGTTCACATGATGAATATTTCCAAGGTGCAACAGGCTGAGTGTGCTGAGCATCAGGATTCCAATCCCAGCTCCGAAGTAACCGCCATAAAAACCAACCAGCAGTTGTAGCCCGAACACGAGCCATACGTAACGGGGACCGGGTGTGGCTGCCGTCAAATCGTCCGACGTGCCACTTTCCAGTGTCGCCTGTGCTTTTGACGCAGGCATCAGCCGAGGCTGAAGAATAAACAGCACAGTGGCCAGTCCAATCAGCCACGGGATCATGGCCTTGAACGACGATTCCGGCGCGAGGACCACGATGTACGATCCGGCCACACCGCCGATCAGACTTGGCACGGCCAGCCACCGCACCCAACCCCACAGTTCTCTCAGCTCGCGGCGATAACCCCACGAACCAGACAGCGCGCCGGGACACAGTGCCACCGTGTTTGTCGCGTTCGCAATGATGGTTGCGCCCGGAGTGCCTCCCAGTGCCCACACCAAAGCGGGAAACGTAATGAGCGTGCCGCCACCGGCCACCGAATTGATCATTCCTCCGATCAAGGCTGCGGGACACAGCACAAGATAGGCCAGCCAGGGTTCCATCGCAGATTTTCTTGAGTGTTGAACTACTTCCCTCGAGGACGCCGTATCAGCGCCAACAATGCGGCGAACAGGGCCGCACCGATAATGGACCAAATGACAGGAAACGTACGCCCGCCGATCTGAATGGCGAATAGTTCCGGCAATCCTGCCTCCCGAGCCAGATAGGTCCCCAACAAGGCTCCGATGAATCCCAGCACGATTGATACGAGACATCCACCGTGCGAGTACCCGACAAGTGATTGCGCCAGAGAACCGCAAACGCCTGCAACCAGCAACAGGATCAAGAACTCAAAGACTGTCATTGTGGATCCTCGGCATGGTGATTCAAGAGTTAGAGTCCCGTCGAATTCTCAAAAATTATGAGTCTATGAGACCGGTGAGATTGTAACGACTCACGCGGGACTTTGTATGCTGCATCACAGACATGGCGAATATTCGATGCCAGAATGAGGTCATTCCGTCATGGAAAATGCCTTTGTCAGCCTCCACGAAAGACTGCATCAGCGAAACAGAAGGAAAGTCAACCGTGACAGCCTCGCTTCAAATACCGACGGATTCAGCGAAATGTACCGAAGCCTCAGTCTACGATCGCTATGCCGCTGCCTCAAAGCAGGTGGAACCGGCGCTGTGCTGCCCGGTGCAATATGCCGGTGAGTATCTGAAATTTGTTCCCCAGGAAATCATCGAAAAAGACTACGGTTGCGGAGATCCCAGTGTATGGGTCAATGAAGGCGACACGGTTCTGGACCTGGGTTCCGGGGCCGGAAAACTGTGTTACATCATGTCTCAGGTGGTCGGGCCGCAGGGGAAAGTGATCGGCGTCGATTGCAACACCGAAATGCTGGCGCTGTCACGGAGGTATCGCGATGAAGTCGCTGGTAAGATTGGCCACAGCAACGTCGATTTTCGCTATGGCATGATTCAGGATTTGCAGCTGAATCTGGATCTGCTCAACACACGCCTTGCCGAAAAGCCCGTTCAAAGCTCATCCGACTGGATCGCGGGACGCAGACTGGTAGAACAGTTGCGAAAAGATCACCCCCTGATCGCGGACAATACCATCGACTGCGTGGTGTCGAACTGCGTACTGAATCTGGTGCGGCAAAAGGATCGACGTCAGCTTTTCGCCGAGATCTTCCGCGTGCTGAAACGCGGAGGGCGCGCGGTTATCAGTGATATTGTGAGCGACGAGACTGTGCCGGATCACATGCAGCAGGATGGACATCTGTGGTCCGGATGCCTCTCAGGGGCTTTTCGCGAAGACCTGTTTCTACAAGTGTTTTCCGACGCAGGATTTCACGGCATCTCGATTGCAAAACGCGAGGCTGAGCCGTGGCAGACAATTGAGGGAATTGAATTCCGATCGATGACGGTCATTGCATGGAAGGGCAAAGACGGTCCCTGTCTGGAACGCAATCAGGCGGTGGTTTACAAAGGACCGTTCCGCCGAGTTGAAGATGATGACGGACACATGTTCGTTCGCGGTCAGCGCATGGCGGTCTGCGATAAGCTGACTCGCCTGATTCAGCTGCCACCGTACACCGGGATGTTTGAAATAATTGAACCGCATCAGGAAATTCCCCTGGATGCCGCCGAGCTGTTTGACTGCCGACGTCTGAAGCTTCGTGATCCAAAAGAGACCAAAGGGTTGGGTTACGACGCGACAATTCCAGCCACTGGTTCGTGCTGTGATGGCGATGAATCGTGTTGCTGAAGTCACAGTGAAAGTGGTACAGTCGCGGATTCCTGCAGGCCGTACCGAACGGAGTGAGTTCCGGCAATTCGTCGCTGCCGGAACTCGCATTGCCTGGCCCCGCCTGCGGTCACACTGACCAATCAAAGCATTTTGGCAATCGTCCGCGACGACACCCCACGGAAGGCTGAACATCATTTCGACTCAGAGAGTCGAGCGACGTGAATTACGAATCCCAAACAGGAGCCAACATGCCTGCCTTATCACTGCTGCGACAGGGAAATCCGTTAGCGAACGCCGAACGTCAGCGCGACGTGCTTGAACGCGACGGTCAGTCAGGCATACCACCGTTCCAGTCCACACTGGCTCGCCATGGAATGACGTCGCTGACCAGCGGACAACTCAAATCACTGCAGGTCAACGTCGGGAAGCTCTGCAATCAAACGTGTCGGCATTGTCATGTCGATGCGGGTCCGGACCGGCGCGAGCTGATGACGAAGGACACTTTTCTGCACTGTCTCCGGCTGCTGTCGGAATCGACGATTGAAACCGTGGATATCACCGGTGGTGCTCCGGAGATGAATCCGCTGTTTGAATGGTTCGTGACCGAAGTGCGCCAGCTTGGTCGCCACGTCATTGATCGCTGCAATCTGACCATTCTGACGGCTCCCGGATTCACGCACCTGCCGCAGTTTTTGGCGGATCATCAGGTTGAAGTGATCGCATCCCTGCCATGTTATCTGGAAGAAAACTGCAATGCACAGCGCGGTGACGGAGTATTTCAGAAATCCATTGAGGCCTTAAAGCTGCTGAACGGCCTCGGTTATGGACTGCAGAATTCGGAACTGCAATTGTCGCTGGTCTACAATCCGGTTGGACCGTCGCTGCCGCCGAATCAGCAGAAACTGGAACAGTCTTACCGAGATCAGTTGCTGCCGCGATTCGGAATTGAGTTTAATCATTTGTACACAATCACCAATATGCCCATCAGTCGGTTTCTGGACGACCTGCTGCAAACAGGACGATACGACGAATACATGACGCTGCTCGTCAATTCGTTCAATCGCGATTCCGTGGAGGGCCTGATGTGTCGGTCCACAATCTCGATCGACTGGCAGGGAAATCTGTTTGACTGCGACTTCAATCAGATGCTCAATCTGCCGCTGTCAGATTTTCTTCCCCGCCACATCAGCCATGTTCAGATCGCAGATATTGAAAATCGTCCGATCGCCATCGGTCGCCATTGCTACGGCTGTACGGCCGGTGCCGGTTCCAGCTGCACCGGATCCCTGGTGGCAAATTAGCCGCCCAGCGCGGACTTTACCGTCTGGCGCAGAGTTGGTCGTCCGTTAGAACGGTAACTCGTCGGCTGCGCGCTGCAGTTTCATCCGTACGATCTCTGGTCCGAACCTTTCGATCAGCGACGCAACTTCCGCGCGATCCAAAAGGGCGCGTCGTCGAAGGGATAAGTTTGCGGACATCGTCAGACATGGGAAAACAGCGTACCCGGAACGGCAGGCAGTGCGAATACTCCGGAGCGGGATGTTTCGAGACCTCAGCTTCCCTGGATCGCGTCGTCAGGGGTTTCGTCAAATCCGGAAAAAACGAATAGGTGGTGCCTTGCCAGCCCAAACCCGCATTCGTAAGCTATCGGCATGATTTGTGGGATAAATGCCCGCAGAGATCTTTGAAAACTAGTTGAAAGTGGGTTTTGTGCCCGATAGGCTGTGTGGCTCAACGCCAGAACGGCCAAAATCGGGTCGGTTTTGACCATGTTGCCACCGCGTAACTGCCACGAAGGCTTGTCATGTTTCTCACTGGGGAATTTCAGCGAACGATCGATGATCGCAATCGCCTGATGTTGCCCGCAGAACTGGCATCAGCCGTGTCCGACGAGAACGGCGACCTGATCATCGCGAAGGAAAGGGCAGGGTGCATGAGTCTGTGGAAGCAGGCGGAATGGCAACAGCGTCTAGACAGCGGTATCGCATTGCTTCGTCAGAAAATTGATTCCGGACGAATGGAGCAGCGTTGGGGTGAAGTGCAGCGGCTTGGCCGTCTGTTATCGACCCGCCATCAAACCGTACGCCTCGCGAATCGTTCACGACTGTTGATCCCGGATGGCTTCAGAACATTCCTAGGCGTTGGTGCCGGAAAGGAAGTCGTCATCGTCGGTGCCGTCATTTGTGTCGAGATCTGGAATCCTGAAGCATGGAACAGTGTGCTTCGTGAGGAGATGCCGGACTTCGGCGAATTGTTCAAGCAGTTGACTTCGTAGGATTTTTTTAAACACGGCACATCACTTATACCCAACTTTCAACTCTGGACGCAGAACGGATCGAAGCAGAGAAAAGCACTACTCACTCACGCAACCCACTTCTATCAGGTCGCTTGCTCACTCAACAAGACACGCGATCGGCCTTAGCTCACCAGGGATGGCCTCCTGGCAGGGATGCCGCTTTTCTCTCTTCGATCCGTTTATTTTTGCGCTCGCAGAAGTACAGGCCTCAGCCTGTTTTCCTGTACCCTGGACATTCCTGTCTGACTTGCGCTCATTGCCACGACTCGTCGAACGAAAGCCGACTGCAAGCTTGCCGTCCGTTGTAGCAGAGGATTGACATTTAGCTCTCGCCCGTCCACATTGTCGTTGCGCTTCGAACCAGCCACAACACTCCGCAGCCAGCGACCCGTTTCGCCGATCGGACGATGCATACGTTTCCGCAGTTGCTCTTTGATCTTCTAAAGTGTCGCACGCACGCATTTGGCAATTGAGTGATGATGGATCGTGAACCAGCCGGTTACTCCACCCCTATCACTAAACTTCTTGTTTTTGTTGTGTTCGTTCGAGATTACGGAGTCTTCGTCGAACCCTGCTACCGGCCGGATGTACTCTGATCGGTATATGTCCTCGGGGCAGTTGACAGACACACTTCAGCAATTCACAATCACCCTTCCTTAATGAGCGTATTGATTTAGGTAGCATTACGGAGTAAGTGGCACGATGAGCAAGAGTCTGTGGTTGAACAGTGTTCGGCAAGCGCTCTATTCTTACAGCCATCGAAACTCGCGCAGGGTTTGCTTTTCGAGATGGATTTCCGGGGAACCGCTTGAGCAACGGATTCCGCCGGGGGACTTGGCGGGCGTCACGAGTGCGTTTGCGGCATCGCCAATTGGCGAATTCCTGCAGGGCGATGCTTCAACCGACTTGGTTGCTGCGATGACGTTCGATGATGTGGATCGCGGCGACAGTGCCTTAACGACGGACACATATGTAGGAAGTCTGGGGGGGTGGGATTACTGTCGGTGCGAACCCTTTCAGTGTGATGACTGCCGCGGGGATCAGTGTTGGTTCCGAATTCGCAGATTCGAACTTCGTGTCCAGCACCGAGAACGCATCGAGCTTGTTGCCAGTGCTGACGTCGGTTGAAACCAGTCAACTGGATTCCGTATTTCAGTCGGATGCCTGGGCCGCCGAGTCCGTGTCAACTGGCTCGCTGAGTGCATCGGCCGCTCTCAATACGGATCCCGCATCGTTTTCCGCAGGCGGGATCGCACCATCCACACTTCCTGATCCGGGATCGGGTGGGTCCTCCGGTTCTGGCTCGGCTTCGCCAGGCGTCGTTCCTCAAGCAGCCGGTGGCGGCTCAGCGGTTCAGTCATTCGGAAGCCCGTCGTCGGCTGCGCAGGTTCCTGTGACGGCCACCCGATCGGGCGAATCGGCAGGCGGCGCTGCAACTTCGACGGTGGCTGCAGCCGGAAACGGCACGAACATCACCGCCGGAATTGGAGTTGGCAGTGGATCTGCGACGACAACCAACACGGCTGTCGGGACCGGAACGAGTACGGCGATAGCCATGTCAACCGACACTGGCACTGGCACTGGAACTGGCACTGGCACTGGCACTGGCACTGGCACTGGCACTGGCACTGG
>JBBJME010000458.1:0-3111 GCA_037719765.1 Planctomycetaceae bacterium | reverse complement strand
CTTTCGCAGCCTGACTCTCTCAACCAGGTTCAGAATGGAATCAAGTGTTCCAGCAAGGATCTGCACGATCTGGCGGAAATCGTGAGACTTCCAACTGACTTCAGGTCGGAAGCATCAAGATCGACCATCGGAAGAAATGGCGATTCGTCGCACGCCGCGGCAGAAGTAATCAATCACGGATGGCACGTCGAGTTGTGTGACAATTTCGGCGTTGGTTTGTCGCAGTCCAAAAGGACGACGATCGACGATCGTCATACCGCTGGTGAGTTCCCCGGTGGTTTCGACATCAAGTGCCACCGTTTCCGTAACAAATTTTGTAGCATGCGCGGCAATCGCGAGGGCGGCGGCGGCGGCGATCGGGACTTCTTCACGCGGCAGGAACTGACGATTGGCACGGACTGCGAACTGCAACAGGCCGATCACAAACTCACCGACGGGTGTGGAAGGAATGAGCCCGCTTAGGCGATCAATGTCGTCAAATGTCAGCCCCGGATCATTGCTGACATCGAGCGGAACAATAATCTTTCCGATCGGCGACCGCATGACGGAGCGAGCGGCCTGTGGATCGGACCACATGTTAAACTCTGCTGTGGACGTCACATCACCGCTGCGTCGCATGACTCCGCCCAGACAGATCAGTCCGTTCAACAGCAGCGGCAGATCGGGGTCCAGATCGAATGCCATCGCCAGATTCGTCAAGGGACCAAATGTGAGGATTCGAATCTCCTGTGGATGCTCACGCACCAATTCGACAATGAGCTTCGGGGATTCTCGTCGATTGTGCAGGTCCGGTACCAGTGGATCCACTTCGCCAAGTCCCATCCGTCCGTTCAGAGACTGCTGCAAAGGCATCCCGGTGGGAATATGATCTGCAGGCGATTCCGTGATATCAGACTGTCCCACCCGCGGATGCCGCAAAGGATCTGCCAACCCGATCAGGTAGTGGAGATTGCGCGTTGCCTGAACGCCGGAGACGCTTCCCGAAACGGCGGTGAGACCCAGCACATCGATCGAAGGATCTGCCAACGCCACCAGGATCGCAAGCGCATCGGAGATTCCTGGATCCGCATCAATGATGATTTTCTGACTCACGGCAGCTGTACTTTCGCGGGACAGGGTTGTGAGGTTTGACTACAGACTCCTGCCAGCACTTGCAGCATGAAGTCTGTACTCCAACACGGATTCTCATTGCACATTTTCGGATTCCGCAAGGCATTTGTCGATTCAGTCAGGCCATGCGGAGTATGTCGCATCAAGCGGGGTTCATGCAATCGAGATCGTATTTTGAGTGGCCCGGCGCTCGGGGACTGTTGATTCTGACGTTCAACCCAAGGCCGCCAGTTACCATTGGATTGTGTATTTTCCCGGTCTGGATACTCTTTGACATCGGGACTGTAACCTGCCACCCGCCGTACCCCATCATTTGCGTGAAATAACAGACCGTGCTTTTTGCCGCCTCAACACTGCTGACACTGCCCGACTATATTGTCATCGTGATTTACCTGATTTGCACAATGGCCATCGGCGTTGTCATTGGGATGCGCATGAAGACAGGTCAGGATTTTTTCCTCGCTGGACGGCAATTGCCCTGGTGGGCGGTCGGCATGTCGCTGGTCGCAACAGACATCGGCGGCACTGACATTATCGGTGTTGGCGGAGCGGCCTACAGTCATGGTTTGGCTGTCGCAAACTTTGAATGGATTGGATGCGTTCCTGCCATGATTGTGGGGGCATTTGTGTTCATTCCGTTCTTTTATCGCACGGGTGTTTATACGATCCCCGAGTTTCTGGAACGCCGTTACAATGCTGGCGTGCGTGCGGTGATTGCCCTGTGCTGGCTGCTGTTTATGGCCTGCAATCTGGGAATCATGTTGCTGGCGTCTGCAAAGATGATGTCAGCTCTGTTCGGCTGGAACGAAGCGGCCTGCATTGTTGCAACGGCCGTTCTGGTGGGTGCATATACATTCGTTGGCGGTCTGGCGGCAGTCGTCTATACCGACGTGATGCAATGCGGAGTGATGATCGCCGGATGTCTGATGATTCTGGTGATGGGATTGATCAGAGTTGGTGGCATCGGAGAACTCCAGATGCGGCTGGCCGAAGCGGATGCTCGACATGCGGTGGTTTCGGGCAAGGAGACTCAGCCAGACGAAAAAGACTTCGATCCTGAGCTGTCAAAGGTTCTCGCTGCGGCCGAGGAAACGAGCAAAGACGGAAAGTCGTCCGGCAGCCAGCGGACGTCACTGATCCTGCCGGTTGATACGAAAACCCCCTACCCCTGGCCCGGCATCTATTTTGGATTGGCGTTGATTCTGAGCCCTGCGTACTGGATCGGAAATCAGGCGATCGTCCAGCGATCGCTGGGCGCGCGCAGTGAGTTTGAAGCCAAGGCGTCGTATGTCTGGGGAGCGTTACTCAAGAATATCATTCCGCTGATTGTTGCCGTGCCGGGACTGATCGCCGCAGCGTTACTGCCGGATCTGAAAGACGGCGACGCGGCGATCCCGCACCTCGTCGGCTTGCTGCTGCCTGCCGGCCTGCGAGGTGTCTTTGTGGCTGCTTTTCTGGCGGCACTCATGTCGAGTATTGATTCCTACCTGAACTCGGCGGCAACCATCGTGTCCCTCGATTTCTACAAACGCTTTGTGAAGCGTGACGTTTCAGATCAGCGACTGCTCGTTGTGGGGCGCATCACCACGATTGTGCTTGTGGTCTGGGCGATCGGTTTTGCGTTCGTACTGACAGTCCTGAAAGATGACTCTGGCATCTACGCCATTTTCCAAACCTTGATGGCCTTCTTTCAGGGGCCTGCATTTGCCATTCTGCTGATCGGAATCCTGTGGCGACGTGCCACGGGCAACGCGGCATTGATTGCCCTGCTGTGTGGTATCGGCACGGCAATTTCACTTTATGCATTGAACCAGCCCGTGGTCTTCGAGGCGCTCGGCTGGGAACCCTTATTCAGAATTCGCGAGCCGTTTCTGTACTTCTCGATCTGGGCATTCCTGGTGACATCGGTAATTCTGGTCGTACTGAGTCTTCTTGGCGGCCCCGTTCCGGTCGAGAAACTGCAGTTCGGTTTTTGTGGTCAGACGGAAGCACCGTTTACGG
>JBBJME010000201.1:0-13048 GCA_037719765.1 Planctomycetaceae bacterium | reverse complement strand
TCCAGCCCTCGACGCGCCGCAGGGCAAGTTTCGCTGCAGGGACGCTGCGGTCTGCTGATCTGTTAGCCATGCCTGATCGCTGACCCGCCCCTGCTGAGCGTGGTCGCACCGGGCGTCAGAATCCTCGCGACGGACGCTCCCGTCGATACTTTCTGCGCGGACCTCGTTTCCATGTCAATGCATTGGGACGTGCGTGTCCGATGCGTCTTAATCCGTGAATCCATGTGAAGGAATTTTCGTGCCTCATACAAAGATTTTTACGCGCAGCACACTGGGGAGCGATCTGACGGCAGGTCTGGTGGTTTTCCTCGTTGCTTTGCCGTTATGCCTGGGGGTTGCGCTGGCGTCTGGGGCGCCGTTATTTTCCGGTCTGCTGGCTGGCATTGTCGGGGGTATCCTCGTCGGGATCCTGAGCGGGTCGCACACGAGTGTGAGCGGACCAGCAGCGGGTCTGACAGCGATTGTTGTGGTTCAGGTCGTCTCGCTCGGCTCGTTTGAAGCGTTCCTGCTCGCCGTCGTGCTCGCGGGACTCATTCAGATTGGCCTCGGGTTGGCTCGCGCCGGTTTTCTGTCGGCGTTTTTCCCAAACAGTGTTGTGCAGGGATTGTTGGCGGCGATTGGTGTCATTCTGATTCTGAAGCAGATCCCGCATCTCCTGGGGCACGACACGGACCCCGAAGGTCAGATGTCGTTCGCTCAGCCGGACGATGAAAATACTTTGTCCGAACTCCACGAAATGCTCGCACATCTGCATCCCGGTGCCGCCGTAATCGGCCTGTTGTCGATGGCTGTCCTGATCCTGTGGAGCAGAATTCCCGTGCTGAAGAAATCCGCTGTCCCGCCGCCACTGGTGGTCGTTCTGCTGGGTGTGACATTGAGTCAGATCTTGAAATTCGCGGGCTTGGGCTGGCGAATCGAAGATCTCCATCTGGTCCAGGTGCCAGTCTCGCAGAACCTGTCCGAGTTCATCGGGTTCCTGCGTCTGCCGGATTTTTCTCAATGGTCCAACCCTGCCATATACACAGCTGGCCTGACAATTGCGGTTGTCGCTTCGCTGGAGACGCTGTTGAACCTGGAGGCTGTCGATAAGCTCGATCGGAGACAACGCTCGTCGCCAGCCAGCCGCGAGTTGATAGCTCAGGGGATGGGCAATGTTCTGGCCGGATTGATCGGTGGCATCCCGGTGACGTCTGTCATCGTGCGAAGTTCTGTGAATATCAACGCGGGCGGTCAGACGAAACTGGCAACCACCGTGCATGGTTTGCTGTTGCTGGTGTCTGTGGCATTTCTGCCCGGGTGGTTAAACAGAATTCCTCTATCGTGTCTGGCAGCGATTCTGCTGTACACCGGAATGAAGCTCGCCAGTCCTGCGCTGGTACGCCAAATGTGGAACGGCGGTCGATACCAATTCGCACCGTTTGTCGTGACGGTTGTGTCTATCGTTCTGACCGACCTGATGATTGGCGTCGGCATTGGTCTGGCCATCAGTCTGGCGTTTATCCTGAGCAGCAATCTCCGCCGTCCGCTGCGGGGCATTATGGAACGGCATCTGGGAGGTGACGTGCTGCATGTGGAACTGGCGAATCAAGTCAGCTTTCTGAACCGCGCGGCGATGGACCGCATGTTCAACTCGATTCCTCGCGGTGGTCACTTGCTGCTGGATGCCGAGAACACTGTTTACATCGACCCGGACATTCTGAGCATGATCCGGGAGTTCAGAGAAAAAACTGCCCCCATTCGCGGTGTCCAGGTCAGTCTGCGAGGATTCCAGAACAAATATCAGTTGAGAGATGAGATCCAATACGTCGATTATTCAACTTGTGATCTGCAGGCAATGCTCACGCCCACACAGGTATTGCAGATACTCAAAGAGGGCAATGAGCGTTTTCGTGCGGGGAAGCGACTGACGCGGGATCTGGGACGACAGATGAAAGCATCGGCATCAGGACAGCATCCGCTTGCGGTTGTCCTGAGCTGCATCGACTCACGCACGCCGTCTGAGATGATTCTGGATCTGGGGCTGGGAGATATATTCAGTATCCGGATTGCGGGCAACGTCATCAGCCGGAAAGTCCTTGGAAGTATGGAATACGGGTGTGCGGTTGCCGGTGCGAAGTTAATCGTGGTCATTGGTCACACGCAATGCGGTGCCGTCACCGCGGCGGTTGACCTCAGTGAATCGCAGCAGAACGCCGAGCAGGCAACTGGGTGCCAGAATCTGCAGGCGATCGTTGATGAAATCCGCTTGGCGATCGATCCGCAGGCGTTTCAATGTCTGGACAATCGGGCCGGGCTTGAAAAAACTGCGTTCGTCAATGATGTCGCGCGCCGCAATGTCGTGAAGACGATCGAGCGCATCCGGCAGGAAAGTCGTACCCTACATCGGCTGGTCGATGATGGCTCCATCGGCCTGGTCGGTGCGATGTACGATGTCGTGACTGGAAATATCGAGTTCATTTCCAGCGAAATCAGCAAATCCCATGGTTGAACCACCGGCTGATACGCCGCGCTGGCCCACGACTATCGACTCAGCAGTCACTGTCCGGAAACAGGGTTCGCTCGCGCCAAGGGCGAGCGCCAAAACGACACTTGAGTCGAATCCAGAAATTCGTTCCAAACGAGTCAGGAAAATTTTCGAAAATTTGTCTGCAAAAGCCGTTTTTGCCGAGGAAAACAGGTATTGACCTGAACTGCCGGTTTCTCTTACTGTCCCTCTCACTCGAACTGCAGTTCCTGCGGTTCAGATCTCCTCTCGTTCTCTCCCCTCTCTCGAATGTCCGTCGATTTCTTATCGGTTTAATCTGAGTTTGGATCAGGAACACCTCATTCCCAATCCCGGATTAACTCATTCGAAATCACGCATTCAACACCCCGCCTTTGTTGCCGGTTCCCGGTAACGTCCCGGAGGATTATTGATGTCTCGTCTCGCAAGCTTGTTCGCTGGTCTGCTCATGGTCAGCTCGTTGAGTGGTTGCTGCCTTCACGGTGGTGGTGGTGGCTACGCTCCTTATGGTGGCGGTGGAGGCTCGTGCGGCCCCTGCGGATCTGCCGCTGCTGGTGGTTATCCATCAGCAATGTTTGCCCCTGGGATGCAGCAGACAGCGATGGTTCAACCGCAGGTCGGCGGCGTTTACCCGATGATGGCTGCCGCACCGCCTCAGGACGTCCTCGGAACATACTAATCACGATTCTGCATGGACGCAGAAAACTCGCCAGCGGCTGGCGTGCGCAATGGATTGCGTTCAGCCGCTGGTTCTGTTTGTACGCTGCACGCGACTCATCACCTGACGCGCACTTCTGCTTGCGCGTCAGGAATGGAAGCACCAGACGAAGCCCTCCCTCTTCGTCTACTCTGCTCCGGTGCCGAGCGATTTGACCACGTCAGATCGCTCGGCATTTTGCTGCGTTCATTCGTAGTTCTTCAGTTTCCCCGCATCTTTCAGCAGCAACCGGATAACGTCCCTGCTGCTGTAGCGAAACTTGTATCCCACTTCTTTCGTCAACCGCTCTGGAGCGATAATCCACGGGTATCGGATGAAGTACCACAAGGACGCAGGAAACGGAAAGAACGGCAATCGTAACAGCCACCAGCAGGCTGTTAATACCCGACACGCCCAAAACGGGACTGGCAGCGCTATCCGGCCTCGCATTCTGGCAAGGTCCTTAATTGTGAACCAGTCGGCAGGTGCCACATTGAATGGACCTGTCGCATTCGCCTTCAGGATCGCCAGCGACGCGTCCGCCACATCGTCCAGATGCACAAACTGGATGAGCGGATTGTCACCCCCCGGAAGCGGAAGCACAGGCGGTACCGTGAACAGGGTCGTCATGAAATTGGACACGCCTGGTCCATAAATCATGCTGGGCCGAGTCCAGCTGACTGCAATTTCCGGTTGCGCAGCGGCAAATTCCTGCAGCATCGTTTCGACCTGAAACTTATCATGCGCGTAACGGTATTCTGTTCGCGCTCGCAGTGGATGTTCTTCCGTCAACGGAATGCAATTGTCCGGCCAGGCACCGTACGCCGTGGCGCTCGAAGACACCATCAGTCGTGACGGGCGGACGACTTTGACTGCTGCCAACAGATTCCGAGTCCCATTCACGTTGATCTGGTGCATCCGAACTTCATCGCGCATCGGATTGACGACGAAGGCCAGGTGGACCACCGTATCGGGCTGAAACGCGAGAATCAGCTCCTTGAGCTGCGGACTGGTGATGTCACAGGTTGCAAACTGATCCGGTGGGTTCGTGTTTGCAGCGACAACATCCAGTCCAAAAACTGTCGCCAAAGGGAACTTGCGACGAATCGCAGCTATCAGCGCGCGGCCACAATAGCCGGAACTGCCAGTGATCAGAATTCGTTTCATGGCCATGTCTTGGTCAGACTCAGGGTAGATCGGTGATCAGAATCGTCATCAAACCCAGCGTCCTGAGTTATTGCCGAGCGTGATGTTAGTGCCGGACACACCTGATCACCAGAAGTGAACGTGGCGAGATTCTGAGAATAATTCCGGATTGGTGGCGGAGCATGTCGAACCTTCTTTCGACTCTCGTCAAAAAAAAGTGCCTAAATCTGTGTTTGACGCCAATTCGCGACTGAATCGCACGTGCATGGGCAAGCACCTTCGAAAACTTTCCGATCCGGTTCATTTGCGATTTCTAGCGGAATCACGGCCTGCTGAGTCTGAAGGATCGACCCACGTGGAGAGTCATCAAGGGCGGTTCACGGAACTATGTTCAGGCACTGACACGCCCGTTTCGAGACCGCATTTTCTGAGAACTCCTGTTCGGTCGATTGCTCGTGGGCCTGATTCTGTGGCGGTGGAATGCGAGCGTGGTCTGAGTCATTATGACGAAGTGATTTTTGCGTGCCACAGCGACCGGGCGCTTTCCATTCTGGGAGAGCAGGCCTCCGCAGCTGAGAAGTCCGTTTTGGGAGCGATCCCCTACGAACCGAATACCGCAGTTCTGCACACCGATACTTCGTTATTGCCGCGACGAAGGTCGGCCTGCCCAGTTGGAATTACCACATTCCGGCAGGCACTTCTGATCATGCGACGCTGACCTACAATATGAACAGGCTGCAGCACATTCAATCTCGGCATACGTTCTGCGTGACGCTGAACGAAGAGAGCGCAATTGATCCGGAAAAGATCATCGCGAAGTTTCGTTACGATCATCCGGTTTTCACAACGCAGCACAGGTCGGCTCAGCAGCGGCACCGCGAGCTGATCCGGAACGACCGCCTGTCGTTCTGCGGGGCTTACTGGGGCAATGGATTTCATGAGGTGGCGTCAACAGCGGACTCGTAGTTGCTTCGGCCTTCCAGGAAACGGCAGTACGCCTGGAGTCAGGAGACCCTGTGCATGCATAGTTGCCTCTATGAAGGAATTGTGCGGCATCGAAGGATCGGCCCACCCTCGCATGAGTTCTGCAATTCGCTGTTTCTGCTTTATCTGGATCTTGAAGAAGTTGAACCCCGTCAGCTTCTATTTCTGCTACGACAGTTCGGGGCATTCCGTCGATGCCGTGGTGGCTGAGGTCAATAATACGCCGTGGGGAGAACGACACTGTTATGTGATCGACGCACGTGAAGACTTTGGTGTGGAAGATTCGGCAAATGGATCTGGCCAGCCCGCAAGGACAGACACAGGTCGACTGATCCGCGCCCGGCAGCGGAAGGAATTTCATGTTTCTCCTTTTATGGCGATGGACTTCAGTTACCACTGGCGAATCACATCCCCTGCCGAGCAACTGGACATTCAGATTCAAAACCGCCGTGCTGACATGATCGCCTTTTCTGCCAGCATGGCACTGAAAAGGAGTCCCGTGACGCCGCGAAGCCTGGCACGAGTCCTGTGTCGTTATCCCGTCATGACGATGCAGGTGACCGCCGGCATTTATTGGCAGGCACTGAGACTGTGGCTGAAGGGCGTTCCGTTTTGTCCGCATCCCACTCAAGGAATTGAAGAATGAATTCTGCGACTGTCACATCCCGCCAGCAATTGATCGGCGACGCGGTACGGCCATCCGGATCAGTCGATCTCAGGGCCAAATGCGGCAAGCAGGCAACGTGGCTTAACAGATCCTGTCAAAGGCTGGTTCTCGGACGGCTGAGTTCGCTGAAACATGGCCAGATCCGCCTGAATGATCAGTGTGGAACATATGTTCTGGGAAAAAACTCCCATGATGATCTTCAGGCCAAGATCGACGTCAGGCATCCACGCTTCTACAGACGACTGGTGACCGGCAGAGACCTGGGATTGGCGGAGGCTTATCTGGATGGAGACTTTGACTGTGACGACCTTCCGAGTCTGTTTCGAATCTTCTGTCGCAACCTGGACTGGCATCACACTTTCGGAAAAACGCTTGAATTGGCAACAAGGGCTGGCGCTCGTATCGGATACTGGCTGGCGCGCAACACGCGTGCCGGAAGCTGTCGTAACATCGGGGCACACTACGATCTGGGGAATGAGTTTTTTGAGTTGTTTCTCGATCCCCGCATGATGTATTCGTCGGCCATCTTTGATGACACCGACATGTCACTTGCCCGACTCCTGAACCCGAACGGACGAATGTTGCTGCAGGCCATCGTCATGCCGGAACAGCGGTATTCCGGATATCTGAAGTCCGTTGACTTCATCCAGAAGTACATCTTTCCGGGCGGCTGTCTGCCGTCTGTGATTGCAATGCAGAATTCCATGACCAGAAATTCCAGCCTGCGGCTGTTGAGCATGCATGATTTTGCTGATGGCTATGCCAGAACGCTGCGAGAATGGCGACGCAGTTTTCTTGAGCGTCAGGAGGATGTCCGTCGGCTGGGTTACTCTGAACGATTCATTCGGTTGTGGGATTACTACCTGACGTATTGCGAAGGGGCTTTCGAAGAGAGAGCAGTCGGAGTTGTTCAGGCCGTCTGGGGTCGCTGAGATCCACGGGCACTCGGCTCTGGCCTGATCGACATAGTCTCAGGCTATCGCTTTGTCTTTCGAAGAACGGAATTTTGCTATGCTGATTCACCTGTTTGGCTCCGCAATGCATGCCGCAGAAAACGGGATTCTGCCGGACAAGGTCTGCCGCGCTGGAATCCGCAGACTTCTGAGCCGCCGACTGCAGGATCTGGAATCCGGAGGCATCGAGGCTCAGAACAACCGGTTTCGCAGTTTGCTGAAGGAGTGCCAGGAGAGCGCCATCGCCGTGGTCCCGGAACTTGCGAATGAGCAACATTATGAACTTCCGCCAGAATTCTTTCGTACCGTTCTGGGAAAGCGATTGAAGTCCAGCTGCTGCGAATGGAGCAACGATATGCTGGATCTTGATCAGGCAGAAGAAGCCGCGCTGGCCACTACGTGTCAGCGAGCTCAGATTGAAGACGGGATGACGATTCTGGAGCTTGGGTGCGGGTGGGGGTCGCTTTCGCTGTGGATGGCCGAACGGTTCCCATCCAGCCGGATCCTGGGTCGCGCTGGCTTCCCATCAGTCCGCCAAACTGACCGGGCAGGGTTCGTCCCGTGTTGTGGATCAGCCGTTCGGGCAGCACGACGGCTGGCGGCAGGTTGTTAATTCGTTTCGGTACGGCATCACCCACGATCGAAGCGATCGACGGTCGCTCCCAATACATCGTCACGTTGGGTCCGAAACGATATCCGGCCGACGTACCAGACTTTCATGGAGCAATGACAGAATGCCGAACAGAACAGCGGTTCCGACCGGAACGGCTTCCAGGCCTCCCATTCCGGCCATGATGCCGAGCAGTCCAGGCACGGCGGCGGCTCCGATCATCGCGGCACCGACCTGGAACCCGATGGCATGTGCCGATAACTCTGTCCCCAGCCGCTGCGGAGTCCGGGACATCAGACAAGGGAAGACAGGCGCTAGTCCAAATCCAGCGAGTGAAAGACCGAGGAACGCAGCTTCGATGGGGAGTCGGATCGCAAACAATATCGCTCCGCTCCCCGCGGCAAGCAGGCAATACCGAAGGAGGCGATCGATGCCGACACGGTCTGCGATTAACCCAAACACCACGCGCCCAGCACCAATCGAACCCCAATAAACCCCGACCGCAATGCCTGCCGTGTCCGGACTGACATGTCGAGACTCCGTCAAAACCGTGAATGTCCACTGACTGAACGTCACCTCAAGGCCGGTGTACAGAAAGAATACGGCCATCTGGAGCCATACAGCGGAATGCCGCAACGCACTCCTTGCACCAACCGGCGATCGCTTCTTCCTGGCGACTGGCGACATCTCTCCCCATGACCGATGGGTGATCATGAACATGATTGACATGGCAAGCATCGTCCCTCCGACGGCCGAGTAGCCAGCGCTGTAATGGCGACCACTGGCAAGCACGGACGACATCAGAACCGGGCCGATTATGGCGCCGAAGCAATAGCAGGCATGCAACCAGATCAACTGTCGAGCCGACATATGGTGAGCGGCGTACCCGTTCAGGCCGGAGTCGATCGCCCCGGACCCAAGTCCGTGAACCAGCGAACAGAACACGAACGCGGCCCAGATTGTTGAGAAACCAAATCCATACATGGCGGTGGCCACGAGTCCTGTGCTCGCGGCAAGGACCAGGCCGATTCCGAAGGCATGCATCAATCGGCCGGCAAAAAAGCTGCTCAACAGGTAACCGGAACCTGAGACCAACAGGACGAGACCAACGGCCCCCTGACGCAGTTGAAACGTGTCTCGAACCGACGGCCACGCCACTCCGATGACCGCGTCAGGAAGACCAAGACTCACGAAACCGATAAAGGCCAGAGCGAGCAGGAAAGGACCGGGGCGAGCAGGAACGGGGCGATTCATGGTGGCGAGTTCTTTCGTGCCATTGCGCGCATTGTGGCAGGGTTGGCGAAACGCCGCAACCCGCATTGTGACCACGCTCGAATCGGGTCCTGGACACAGAGAATCAATCTGGAGTCGATGAAAGAGTTTGGATACAGTACGGCCCATTTTTCGGCATCTCAAACCAACTCAAAATCCAGAGGCGAAAGTCGCCCGCATTTCGATGCGGTGACTCACCATCCGCTATGACAGAGAATCCTCATCAGTTGGACGTTTCACAGTCATTCTGCGTGATGCTGCATGACGTGGCTCCGATCTATGCGTCGCATGTGGCCACGTTCACTCAGTCACTGGCGCCATTGGTGGGAAACGCGATGTCGGCCGCTGTCGTTCCGTGTTGGGGCGGAGTGCCTTTGGGTGAAAAGGATCGACTATTCCTGGATCGCGTCCGCGCCGAATACGCGAACATTCAGTTGCATGGGTACGAACACTTTCGGCCGGGTCGCGGTGGGCTGGTTTCTAAGATCGCGGACGGGAAGGACGAAATGAACGGCCTGGACTCGGCCGAGACAGATCGTCGCCTGGCAGCGGGCCAGGAGATTTTAGAGCGATGGATGGGCCAGCCTGCCAGCGGGTTCATCGCGCCGACTTACAACATTGGGTTGGCAACTCCGGATCGTCTCGCGAAATTCGGCATCCATTACACAGTGGGATACGGTCAGGTTGTGACGTCCACAGGTCAGCGGCTGCAGTTGTCGAGCTGGATTTGGGACGTGTCACCAATTCGTCTGCTGTGCCGCGCGGGATACAGATTGGGGGAACTTCAATACCGGTTCCGAAAACATGCTCTGCCGTGTGTCGTCCTGCATCCCCTCGATCTGGAACGCGGGTTTCTTCCTCAGATTGAACGGACAGTGCAAAAACTGTTACGCGCGGGACGGCAACCGGTGCTGCTTGAGTCCGTGGGATATGGTTCTAAGCCTTCACCTGTCCCTGCTTGATCATCCGCCCGGAAACGAATGTCGCACCGCGCCAGTGAGTGCGGACCAGTCCTGCATGAGACAACAACGCACGCGTTACGGCACCCATGACGAACAGCCGCCCCAGAGGAGCCAACGGGACAGCCGCGATCGGGGCTCCCACCAGCCAGAACAAAGCAACATCCAGAACGCACCTGAGACTGAACGCAATCGCAAACCCCAACCCTGCCCCGTGAGTCAGCCATTCGACGCTGCCGGTGTGAAGCACCTGTAACAGGCCCCACAACATCGCACCCAGCGGCAGCAAGAACATGACGAGCATCCGGCCCAGTGTGATCACCAGTTGTGCAGGCGTGAGCGCTCCTTTGAAGATACGACTCCAGCCGTTCCAGGATTCAGCCAAAGTGGGATATGAACCAGTCTGGTAGAATCCCTCGCCCTGCGCCACACCCAGCCGCAGACCTGCACGTTTCGCCACTCGCGCCAGTTCAGGTCTCGCTGATTTTCGTGCGAACGGAACCCCATCCCCCGATGGACTCGAATGTGCCCTGCGTACCATAATGAAAGCACCATTGGCGAACGCATCAGGCCAGCGAGGGTCACCCACACGCTCGGGTCGCAGCCAGATCAGCACGGCCTCCGCACAACACGGAACGGCCAGGCATTCCCGCAGCGAATTCATCGTGTACTTCGCTGCGATCGAGAAGAAATCCAGATTGCCGCGAAGCATCTCCACGGAGCTTGTTCTCAATGCTGCCGGGGCCAGAAACTCACAATCCGCGTCGGTGAAGCACACCATGCTTCCGCTCGCACTTTTCATTCCCAGATCCAGCGCGTGTGGCTTTCCGAACCATCCCGAAGGCAGCGTTGAGACATGAACGACTTGCAATCGATCGGCGAACTCAAGGGCCAGTCGGTCAAGAATCTCCCCCGTGTCATCGGTACTTCGGTCGTTGACAGCGACAACTTCGAGATCCGGATAGTCCTGGCGAAACAGCGATCGAATGCAGGTTTCGATGCAAACCGACTCGTTTCGCGCCGCAACGATTACACTGAGTTTCGGGAGTTCCAATAATTTCGGAGAGTCGATCATTGGCCTCAATGTTGATCGTTTGCGGCAGGCGTTCATAAAAGCAAGGACGAAGGCGGCAAACACGCCGGCAATTGTCCATGCGAAGATCGTGAGTCCGTTATGTAGGGAAAGTCCATGACCGCATTCCTGTTGTGTGAAACATCCAACGACGAACTGGGATTCGAGGAGTCGATTGCGCCGCGCTGCGTCCTCGATTGGCCCCGGACGCTGGCTGCGAACTATCCGGCAGTGACGCTCGCGGGAAGCGAGGAACGCACGAACACTGCTACAGATTCCCTGTGGATCGATGCCCGCGGACCGCCAATCTCTTCAAATTCGCGCTGCAATGGATTGAGATTGCCGCCTTAGAATTGCGTGACTAGTGAAACCTAGTTCACGTCTGACAAAATGCAAATCGCTGAAACTTGACGGACGCAAGTCAGCAGAAACTGTGTGGCGGAAACGATATCTTCGGATCCAAAGACGTTGCCGGGCGTGTGGTCAGGCTGTTGCTAACCAGCGGCAGAGAGTCGCGTTTCAATCCGGACTACAACCAGTCAGCGAACTTTGCGCCACGATCGCGTGGCAATGGATCAGAGTGGCGATCGGCGGCTCAGGTTGCAGGCCAGCGTTGATCAGCCAACTGTTGTATTCGGATTTACTGTAAGCGCGGCCTTCGGTGAGTGTAAACAGGGCGGCCGAATAAAGGGCGATGGGAAGCGGGCCGTCAAGGTTATCGTTGAGCAGCACATCGTGGATGATCAGTCTGCCGCCGGGATTGAGCGACGCGGCACAGCGCTGGATCAGGGTCTGACACTCAGGGACGTCCCAGTCATGCAGAATGTTGGACAGCAGAATCACATCCGCATTCGGCAGCGGATCGGCGTACATATCGCCAGGTAAGAGCTGCACGCGATCTGTGACTCCGTAGTCATCTGCAAAGCATTCGGCCGTCTTAAGAACCTCAGGGCGATCGAACACGATCGCGCGAAGTCCCGGATTGGTTCGCAGGAAGGCGATGCTGTAGATCCCTGTCCCGCCGCCGACATCCAGCAGTGTCGTGGCGTTGTTCAAGGACACTTGTGCCGCAAGCACCGGAGCCACATTTTTCGCTCGGCCTGACAGGGCCAGCGTAAAATGCGCGGCGAGTTGAGTCTGTTCCATGGCCGACTTCATGCCATCGCGATAGATAAATGCGGCTCCTGCTCCATCTCCCGACAATCCCGCCGGGCGATTCGTACGAAGTCGCTCCAACATTTCCTTGACGCCCGGCGACGTTGCGGCGAGACTCAAATAGCTGCCGACGTCAAATTCCTCGCCGCGCACGAGATGTTCGGCAGCAGTTTCTGTCAGTTCAAACTGAGCGGCTGCATTCTTTGAAAGCAACTGCATCGCCCGCAGCGCGGTCGTCAGTACGATCGCCGGTCGTTCGGCGAGCTTCAGATCGACCTGCAATTCCGCCAGCGTCCGTGGCTGCTTTGCAAGTCGGCCGAACAGGTCAAAATGAGCAACAGCCGCCGTCAGCAGCTCGGTACCGTAGCTGCCGCGAAAGTATTCAAAGACCGAAGTGGGGTCTGTGGCCGGTGAACCGAGTGGCTGCATATTGGAACTGCCTGATCTTGACCGAGATTGATCTCTGCATGTGGGCAAAATGACGATCCTCTGACGAAGCTTAACACCATTGCTGCACGATTTGCTGCATCAATCATCGGGATTTTGACTCCGAGACGGATCCGTACTGTGGAATCCGGTGGTTGACGGTAATAATCCAGCAGTGGCGTTGACGAACGATTTCTGCCGGAGCGGCATCTGATGAGTGCGAATGATGTGGTGCTGGCGATTACAGGGGCTAGTGGTTCTGCCTATGCCTTGCGACTGGCGCAGGTGCTGCTGGCGGCCGGAAAACATCTGCATCTGGTTGTGAGCGGTGCCGCTCGACAGGTGATGGCGCGCGAGCTGGAAGCAGAATTTCCGGGCAACGGTGCGTCGCCAGCGGAATGGTCGGCGATGATTGAGCACACACTCGCCGGGCCGATCGCGAAGGCGTGGGGATTTTGCCCGGTGGCAAGCACCAGCGTCGCATCGCCGCAGGGTTCGGTGCGCGCCTATGGAACGTCGGACTATTCTGCAGGAATTGCGAGCGGCTCGTTTCGCACCAGCGGCATGGTGATCTGTCCGTGTTCGATGGGGACGTTGTCGGCCA